>DAXO01000037.1:843-4469 GCA_002506425.1 Methanomassiliicoccaceae archaeon UBA480
GTAGCAGAACGGACACAGCGTGTTCAGAGGCATCAGCAGGTACGGGAAGAGCCCCTCTATCAGATCCGTGTGTCTGTCCATGAAATCCACAGGTTCCATGCGGTAGCCCATGACCTTCGCGATCTCGTACGATCCAATCTTGCTGGACCTGATCACGTCAGCTTCGAGTTCAGCGTCCATGCTCGACAGCATCTCCTCCGGATCTGAGCCGACGATGGGGCTTTCCCGATATCCCTCCCCCGTGGCATTCTCGGTCAGGAGATCAGCGATGTCGCGTATGCCGAGGCGAGCCTGGCGGGGAATCTCCTTCAGACGGGGGATGTCCTTCTCGTCCGCTAGCGGGAAGTATTTGCTGTGCCCGCGGGAATAGACGGCACCGGAATCCGGGTCCAGAAGCAGATCCGCATCCGGCATCATGAAGGCCATGGCGAGCGGGACCGATGCCCAGTACGGAAGATGCGGACTGGATTTCGTGATCGGCACCGAGGCCCTCCAGGTCTTCAGGAGCTCGTTGGATTCGGACATGAACTCCTTGCACTCGTCACGCGACCATTCCTCTATCCTGCCGCCGCTGTCCTCCATATAGGCGCCGCCCTTGCATTCGGTCATCACGGGTACATCCGCCAGATGTTCGCATTCTTCGATCGAGATCCGGTGATTCCACCAGTCTCCGAAGTCGTACACGTACGAGATCTTCTTTCCGACGCATTCGGAGATGCATATCTCGTATTCGCTGACGATCCCCTCGTCGAATTCCTCCAGTCCGAAATCGGGGTCGGTCATCAGGATCCTCATTTCCGGAACCTCGAACTGATGGAGATGCGAATCGGACCATTCCATCGCGAACCGGATGAGTATGTGGAGGTCATGGAACGAGATGTCGGCCGGGACCACGATCGTGCGCTTCGTCTGTCCCAGGGCGATCTTGACGGAATAGGAGGTCATCGCCGGAACGATGCTTTCGATGCATATCTATGTGAGTATGCCCGGAGCTCGCATGCCCCTCGATGCCGTCCTCCCGCACAATGTATTAAACCGTCCGCGGACATCGCTCCGCCATAGGAAAGGTGCCTGAATGGACCAGAAGATTGTCGACCAGATCGAGGCCATCGTCGGGAAGGACGGATACTCCGTCGAGCCCGCGGTGCTGTACACATACGGATTCGACGCATCGATCTTCCACCGCACGCCCGACATGGTCGTGCAGCCCCGCACCACGGAGCAGGTCTCCGAGGTCATGAAGATCGCATATGCCAACAAGATCCCCGTCGTCCCCCGCGGAGCGGGGACCGGGCTCTGCGGCTCCGCCGTCCCGATAGAGGGCGGCATAGTCATGGCCATGCAGAGGATGAACCACATCGCCAGGCTCAGCGTAGCCGACCTGTGGGTGGATGTCGAGGCGGGAATGGNNNTCTACAGCGACCTGAACGAGGAGCTGGCCAAGCACGGCTTCTTCTTCCCTCCGTCCCCCGGTTCCGGAGAGGCATGCCAGATCGGCGGAATGGTCGCCACCAACGCGTCGGGGATGCGCGCCGTGAAGTACGGCGCCACCAGGGACTTCGTCCTCGGCCTCACGTTCGTCAAGGCCGACGGGGAGATCGTCCGCGCGGGGACCAGGACCATCAAGGACTCCTCCGGATACCAGCTCGCCCGCCTGATGTGCGGATCCGAGGGAACCCTGGGGATCATCACCGAGGTCACCCTGAAGCTCACCACCAAGCCCAAGAAGACCGCCTCCTGCCTCTGCGCGTTCGATACCGTGGAGGATGCGGGGAAGTGCATCTCTGCTATTATCGCCAGGCCTCTCATCCCCTCGTCCTGCGAGCTCATGGACAGCGTGAGCATCGAGGCCGTCAACAAGGCCAGGGGCAACCCCCTTCCGGACTGCGGCGCCCTGTGCATCGTCGAGGTGGACGGAGAGACCGACGAGGTCGTGGAGAGGGACATCGCCATCGTCGAGGAGGTCGCCAAGGAGATCGGCGCGGTCGCGGTCACCCCCACCAGGGACAAGGCCCTCATAGCCCAGTGGACCGACGCCAGGAAATCGGTCATGACCTCGCTCTCGGCGCTGAAGCCTGGATGCTCCTCCGTCTCGCTCGCGGACGACA
This sequence comes from Methanomassiliicoccaceae archaeon UBA480, assembly GCA_002506425.1. Lineage (GTDB taxonomy): Archaea > Thermoplasmatota > Thermoplasmata > Methanomassiliicoccales > Methanomethylophilaceae > Methanoprimaticola. Next base: position 2,952 of record DAXO01000037.1, read on the forward strand.
TGGGCGTGCCCGTGTCTCTCGTCCCTGTAGCGGTCAAGGCGTTCCAGGAGATCGCCGCCAGGTACAACGTCACCGTGGCGACCTACGGACACGCGTCCGACGGGAACCTGCACACCAAGATGGTCATCGACCCCACTGACAAGGACGAGTGGGACCGCGGCGTCAAGGCCGTCAACGAGATCTTCGACGTCTGCATCGAGCTCGGAGGAACCGTCACCGGCGAGCACGGCGTCGGTCTTTCGAAGGCCCCCAACTTCATGAAGGAGCGCGAGTCCGAGATCTCCTCCATCAGAGCCATCAAGAAGGCCATGGACCCGGAGAACATCCTGAACCCCGGGAAGCTCGAGCAGTGGACCGGACCCTTCCTCAGGGATCTCCGCTATCCCTGCCCCGAATACATGGGCGACAGCCCCGCCGTCAGGGAATGACGGCATTCCCGGGCCCTCGGGTCCGGGATCAGTTCTTCAATCTGGTTATCGGCACGACGTACACGCCGTCCTCGCGCCTGTACGCCGCGGATTCCGTTCCGCACAGGACGCACAGGAACGACGGGGAGGAATGGAACTCCTCCATCCTTTCCGTGGTTTTGATGAGATTCTCCGCTGCGGAATCGATCCTGCTTGTGCCTACCTTTATCCCGAATGCGCCCCAGCGCCTGTCGGGCATCTCGACTATGGCATCGATCTCCCTTCTCCCGTCGTTGTAGTGGAACAGATTCCCTCCGTTTGCCTCAGCGTAGATCTGCAGATCGCGCTCGCACATGCCCTCGAACAGGAATCCGAACGTCTCCTCGTCGTCGTCCAGCATCCTCGATGTCAGACCAAGTGCGGATACGGCGATGGCGGGATCCGTGAGATGCCTTTTCGGCTTCTTCCCTATTCTTTTCGACGATCTGAGATTGGAGCTGTATGATGGCTGGTTCTCTATCAGGTACATCCTTTCGAGAGTCGAGATATAATCGGATACCGTCGTATCCTTTATCGTCTCATCATCGTTTTCCTTCATATCCCTGGCTATGGCGCTGTTGCTGGCGAGCGTGCTTTCGTTGCGCGAGAGCGAGCGCAGAACCATTTTCATCCTGTATGGGTTCTTGCTCCTGTCGACGCGCGGAAGATCGCGTTCGCAGAGCTGGTCTATGTATCCGGGCATGCTTCCAAGGCGCTCGTTGAAAGGAGCATCGATGACGCTCGGCCATCCGCCGCGCATGACCAGGCGGACAAGATCTCCGTATGTGACTGTCCTCGGCGTCGAGTTTTTGAAGTCCGAATCGAAGAGTCCTTTCAGCGATACGGCGCCGTCCGAATCTCCGGATTCGTACAGCGACATGGTGCGCATCCTGATAGCCCCTATCCTGCCGAGGCCGCTGTGCATCGGCGATCCTCCGAAACCGTTCTCAGGCGGTACCGACGACCCGCAGAGGACGAATCTGCCTCTCGTCTTTTCCTCATCCACTCTCCTTCTGACTCCGTCCCAAATCGACGGAACCGTCTGCCATTCGTCGATCAGATGCGGTTCCTC
>DAXO01000027.1:0-17544 GCA_002506425.1 Methanomassiliicoccaceae archaeon UBA480
GTCGACATAGTACTTGTCTTTCCTGCGGATCTCCATGAACGAGAGCCCGCCGGTGTCTATCTGCTTCATAGTATTCCGAACGGCTGAACATACCATTAGTCTTTCTGCAAGAGCAACCATGACGAATTACTCATAGATTCTAAACTCGATTCGAATGTTCAAACCGGTGAAGAAGGCCCATCCTCTAGCAGTGGTTAATGTTGTACCACACAGCCGCAAACCAAATGCTGTCTATTTTAGCCCGATTTGGGAAGAACACAGATTTATCGGAGTCTTGGAATCCAGGTTGCATGCGGTTCCAAGCAATGGGGCTCCGCGGCGATGCGGATTTCGCCGCCATCATCGACCATATGCAGACCTGGGGGGGCGACGCCGTCCTGATGGATCCCGACAAGATCTGCGGAAGCGGCCATCTGCTGTCCGCGGCGATGCACGCAGAGAGGGCGTTCGCCGAAGGCACCAACAGATCGAACTCGCTCCTGACGGAGATCATCCTTTACGCGGCATGGGATCGGCAGATCGGCAGGGCCCTTGCCAAGATGAGGCCGGCGGAGGATTCCGGAAAGTACGCCGCTATCCTCATCGATATCGACGACCCCCGCCTGGAGGATATCGGCATGGTCCGCGACGACAGCCTGCTGGATGCTTCCGAGGAGAAGGCATCGGCCCTGGGTCTCGATACCGGCATGATCCAACCGGAGGATGCCGCCATGGAGATGGTTGCCCTTCTGGAGCTGCAGAAGGTCTGAGTTCCTTAGAGCATCGGAGCATGCTTGCGGAATCCGTTCCGTTGTTGAAGAGTAAGCGGGATATTTCCTCCGCGGGACAGCACCCGCGGAGGTGGAGTGTGGACTTATAACTGCTGGGGGAGGGCTTGTTCCATCCCTCCCCTCCCTTCTTGTTCTATGGACCGCAGCCCCGAATCATACCTCCGTCTCCACGGTGCTGCCCCTGGAGGAATTCCTGACGATTATCTTCCTGTCCATCTGGGCCTTGAGGGCCTCCACATGGGAGATGATGCCTATGAGGCAGCTGCCTCCGCTCAGCTGGAGAAGGGCCGATACAGCCTGCTTCAGCGCTTCCGGGTCCAGAGAACCGAAGCCCTCGTCCACGAACAGCGTGTCTATGACGATGCCTCCGCTCATCCTCTGGACCGCATCGGACAGTCCCAGGGCGAGGGACAGCGCGGCAAGGAACGATTCCCCTCCGGAGAGCGTCTCGGACGGACGCCTCCTGCCCGTGTAGTTGTCCAGGACATCGATGTCCAGTCCGAACTGCGACCTTCTGTCCGAGGCCTCCTCTCTGACCACGAGCTCGTAGCGCGAATCGGTCATCCTCATGAGACGGCGGTTTGCGTAGGCCAGGACGTTCTTGAAGTACAGAGCCTGGACATAGGCCTCGAACGACTGCTTCACCCCGGATGTCCCCGAAGCGGCTTCCGAGAGCTTGATGTAGTCCCTGGCCTCCGACGACAGCGAATCCATCTTGGCCGCAGCGGCCCTTATCCTCGAAGCCGAATCCTCGTTCGTCATGCTCCGCTTGGCTATGGCGACCTCCTGTTCGCGGGCGGCATCCGAATCCTGCTCCAGAGCCGCCAGCCTCGCATCGATCTCCGCCATGTCGATGCGCTCCCTGCCGGCGATCTCCTCTCTGAGGGAGGAGACCATCCTGGCGTTGGCGGCGCACCTCTCCCTGTACGAGGATATCTTGGCTTCCAAGGCGCCTATCTCGGATTCCCTCGTTATCAGCGCCGCGGCCTCCTCCTGACCCATGCCGGCAGAGGACAGGACGCTTTCCAGGGCGGCCTTCTTGGCCTCCAGCTCCGATTCCAGAGATGATGCAGACTCCCTCAGCCCTCCGAGACGGGATTCCAGGGCCGTCACACATTCGCGGGCATGCTGCCTGCGGGCCTTCGCATCCTCTATGGTCGCGGATATGCCGTCCCTCTCGGAGGACACCTTCATGATCTCGTCCTCAAGCTCGATCGACGATGTGTACTCCAGACCCTCTCTGCAGGCATCCAGCCTCCCCTTCAGATTGCTAGCCGACACTTCCAGAGCGGCCTCCTCCTCGGCAGCCGTGCTCAGACGGGCCTCCGCATCGGCGACCTCGGCATCCAGCGTCTTGAAAGACTCGCGGACCTTCCTGACCTTCTCGGCCGCCGAGAGCAGCAGCTTCCGCTGGGCTTTCATATCGGCTATGGCACCGTCGAGATCGTTCTCTAACGCATCCATGTTGAATCCGGGTATCAGGCCTTCCGACTCGTGGATCTCCTCGATCTCCGCCATGGCGGCGTTCAGGGACTGCCTGACCTCCTGGACCTTCTGCGAACGATTCGACAGGCGATCCATCTGGGCCTGCACCTTGCCCCAGAGCTGGTCGACATCATCCTTGGTCGGGGCTCCTTCCACCATGCTGGCGGGAGACGGATGATGGACCGAGCCGCACACCGGACACGGCTTGCCCTCTTCCAGACCCTTTGCGAGTATTCCTGCCTGTGCGGAGAAGAAGCGCGTGGTGCACTCATCGTAGCTCGACATCAGCTCCGTCTTCCTCTCCTCAGCCGCAACGTACTCCTTCTCGGCGACCTCGAGTTCCTCCTTCAGGGAGTCGCGGCGATTCATAAGGTTCCTGAGGTCGTCCAGGATCCGGCGCAGCCTGACCGTCTTATCCAGCTGATTGACGATGCGCTCTGCCTCCTCTCCGGCTCCCTCGTTCCCGGCCAGGAACTCCCTGCTCGATTCCACCTTCTCCTTCAGAGCGGCCAGGCGGTTCTCGGCCTGGATGCGGGCCTCCGCCTTCTCCTTGAGCCCCGCATCGACGGCCTCCAGCTGGGATTCCAGCTCGTCTATGGCGCCGTAGGCCTCCCTCTCGGCCGCCAGCTGGGCGGCCCTCTCGGACAGCGCCTCCATCCTCGGTCCTTCGGACATCGCCTGCTCCAACTCCGATTCGGAGGAGAGCAGCACGCCCTTCGCATCCATGAGCTGCATCTCCGAGGCCTCCGCCTGTGCGATCGTGTCGGCGAGCCTCTTCTCTATCGACGAGATCTCCCCCATCGGAGCCTTCACCGTCCTCACAGCCGAATTGATTGCCTCCAGGACCGCTGCGTCCTCCTCGATCCGAGCCTTCTCGGCCTCCAGGGATGCTGCCGCTTCGGTCTCCCTCTCCAGAGCGTCCATCTTGGCGTTGAGGGCCGATGCCTCCGCAAGCGCCCTGTTGGCAGATGCCTTCTCCGCATCGACCGCCTTGATCCTGGCGCGTATATCGGACATGGTTCCGGAATCCATCCCGAGCTGCTTGGAGAGGATCTCGGACACCTCCTTGGAATAGGAAACGGCATCCTTCTTCCCGGCGTAGTCCTCATAATACGGACTCTCCTCCGGGATGTCCGCTCCGGCCATGGCCTCCAGCAGCGCGGCTTCGGCCGAATCATACTCATCGCGGGTGTCCTTGGCCATCCTGGCCAGATTGTCCTGGAACCTGCGGATGTCCTCGGTCGAGAAGATCCTCCTGAACACCTCGTTGCGCTCCTTGGTGTCGCAGTTGAGAAGCTTCCTGAACTCCCCCTGGGCGAGCATCGAGACCTGCTTCCACTGGTCGAATCCTATGCCGAGTATCTCCGTCACCTTCCTGGTGACCTCCGAATCCTTGGTGACCGCTCCTCCGTCCCATGTGAGCTCGGCGGAAGCGGGCGTCTTGGTTACCCCTGATCCCCTGAGCTTGGGACGCACCTGCTCCGGCGACCTCTCTATGCAATACTCGATGCCGCGGTGCTCGAATGTAAGGCGGACGAAGGTCTTCGTGCCGGGATCGGCGAAGTCACTGCGCAGGACGACGTTCCTGCGGTTATCGTTCGTCGTTCCGTAGAGTGCGTATGTGATGGCGTTGAATATCGAGGTCTTCCCGGATCCGGTGTCTCCCGTCACCAGGAACAGGCCCTTCCCTCCGAAGACGTCGAAATCGACATCCACCTTCCCTCCGTAGGGGCCGAAGGCTGAAATGGTGAGCATGTGGGGCTTCATTCCGACGCCTCCTCGAAGGACTCCCTGACGATGCGGAGCTGCGACTCCGTCAGCTCCTCTCCGGTCTTGGCCCTGTAGAACTCCGCGAATGCATCCACCGGGTTCAGAACGACGGATTCGTCGCATTCGATGTCCTCCATCCGTTCCATCCTTCCGCAGATGTCGAGGGACATGACGTTGGGATAGACCTCCCTGAGCCTGGATAGAGCGTCTATACGGTCTCCTTCCAGCTCCGCGTAGATGAAATCCTCGCGTCCGGGATCGCTCTTGCCCGTCTCGATCAGACGGTCGAGGGGACCGCGTATGACCCTGACGTCCCTCTTCGGAACCAGGAATCTCGTTCCGATCGACACCTTATCGCCGATTTTGATGATTGTCACGCTCTTATTATCTCCCGCCTCGGACTGGGAGTACTTCAGAGGCGTGCCGCTGTAGCGGACCGTCTCCCTTCCTATGGACTGCTTCTTGTGTATGTGCCCTAGAGCGACGTAGTCGAATCCGTCGAAGACAGATGCATCGACGGCTTCGGTGCCTCCGACGAACACGGACTCCGATTCCGACAGCATCGGCGACTTCCCCGCCGAAACGACGAACTGGTGCGTGACGAGTATCCTCTTCCTGCCCTCGACGAGATCCGTATGGGCTATGGCGGAGCGGACGGCATCGGTATAGGATTCTATCTTGTCCTCGGGATGCGCCCTGCGGGCGATGACGGGCTTTATGAACGGGAGGAGGCAGACGTCGACCGTCTCCTCGCCGACGGTCATCGTGTGCACATCCAGGTGCCCGGAGTACGTTCCGGATATGAACACCCTGTTGGTCTCGAAGAGCCTGCTGCCGAACCCCAGCTTCTCCGGCGAATCGTGGTTGCCGCTTATCATGAAGACCGGGACGCCCATATCGGCGAGCGATGTGAGGAACCAGTCCAGCATGGCGACCGATTCTATGGTGGGGGACGTGGTGTCGTATACGTCTCCGGCGATCAGGATCCCGTCCGGCTGCTCCTCGCGGACGATGTCGATGATCTGCTGCAGTATGTACCTCTGATCCTCCTCGAGGGAGGCCTCCTTGAGCTTCTTCCCGATGTGCAAATCCGATGTATGGATGAACTTCATTCAATCACCCCAGAACGAGCGGATGCGCATCGGAGACGAGGGATTCCCCTCCGGTCGACTGCTCCACCCTGTACTCGTATGCGGGACCCTTCGGAAGGCCCCTGATGTTCACGAATCCCATCCCGGGCTCCGCATGGAACCTCCCGATGGGCGTAGGCTCTCCCGAGACCGTCAGATAGACCGCGACAGCAGTGGACGGCGCTCCCGGAAGGACCTGCTTGAAGAAGACGGTGGCGCACCCCTCGGACGGATAGCAAATCGACGGCACCGCGTCTGCAGTCCACGCGATCTGGATGCCGCGTCTGAGCGATCCCTCTACGATCGCCCTCCTGCGGTACTCGATCTCGTCGTCGATATCGGAGAGCTCCGCGCGCTGGAGCCCTTCCTTGCGTCTCTTCTCCGCCATGAGATAGATCGCCGACTCTTCGGGCGTCGCCCCGGAGGACATCGCGTCGAAGTATGCCAGGATCTTCTCGGGTATGCGGTCGTACTCGCCGTTGTCGAAGCAATCCATGTACTTGTAGAGGGTCGGACGGGATATCGAGAACCTCTCCGCCACCTCCGACAGCGATGAGACCGACTTCAGGATCTCGGCGATGGAACTGACCTTCTTCTCCATGCCTACAGCATGTCGCTCTAAGTATATAAGTTTACAACTAGAGTAAAATGTGTAAATACAATCTTGTCAACACATTATGAAACAAAGCATGCGATCGTGCTATCCGGAGGATGGATGAGGAGGATGGAGGGCCCCGGGATCGGAGGCGCTGAAAAGAAGGGGGAAGGGCGCATGGCGCCCGAAAGATGAAAGGGGGTCCGGGAATCCGGACCCGTTCGGAATCACATCGGGACGAACTTGTACCCGTAGTGGATGACTCCATCGTGGCCGTCGGCATCCAGCTTGCGGAGCACGGCCCTGACGGGCATTCCGATGGCGACCTTGTCGAGATCGACGTCCACGAGCTGGGCCTCGATCATGACTCCGTCGTCGGTCTTGACCATCGCGACGGCGTAGGGCTTCTGCAGGTTGTTGCAGTCCGGGGCCTCGTGGATGATCGAATACGTGTAGACGGTGCCGGTCTGGCAGACCTTGTAGTCGGCCATCTTGCCTATTCCGGCCCTGCGGCACTTGGGGCAGAACGGCCTCGCGGGGAAGTAGATGGTCCCGCAGTTCTCGCACCTGGTCCCCTTGAGGTTGTACCTTCCGGGGATCTCCCTCCATTCCCTTGCTACGGATGACATCAGATCGCCTCCAGGATAGTGACGGTGGCGGCGGATCCCACTCCGCCGGTGTTCTGGGCGAGACCGTACTTCGCGTTCTCGACCTGGCGCTTGTCGGCCCTGTTCCTCATCTGGTCAGCGATCTCCGCGACCTGGGCGACTCCGGTGGCTCCTATGGGGTGGCCCCTGGCCTTGAGTCCTCCGGAGGTGTTGATGGCGATCTTGCCTCCGATCCTGCACTGTCCGTCGAGGACGGCCTTTCCGGCCTGGCCCTTCTCGAAGAAGCCGAGGTCCTGGAGCGCCATTATGCCCGACACGGTGAAGTTGTCGTGGACCTCCGCGACCTGGATGTCCTGCGCGGTGATCCCCGCCTGCCTGTAGGCCTGCTGGGCGGCCTGGACTGTGGCACGGTAGGACGTTATGTCCTCTCCCCTGCTGAACAGGCCGAGGGTGTCGCTCGCCTGGGTGACGGCGGAGACCTTCGCATAGCAGTCGGTGTGCTCCCTGGCCTTCTCGAGCGGGCAGAGCACGAGGGCTGCGGCTCCGTCGGAGATGGGGGCGCAGTCGAAGACCCCGAGGGGCTCCGCGACGGGTCCCGACCTGAGGACGGTGTCCAGCTTGATCTCCTTCCTGAACTGGGCGTTGGGATTGAGGGCGCCGTGGTAGTGGCTGTTGACAGCGAACGAGGCGATCTCCTCGCGAGTGGCGATGCCGTCGTGGATCATCCTCTGCGCGATCATCGCGTGGATGCCGGCGAATGTCACTCCCATGCCCGCCTCCCACTCCGCATCGGCGGTGGCGTCGAGGACGGAGTTGATGGACGGGTCATCGAGATCGGTCATCTTCTCCGCTCCTCCGACGACGACGTAGTCGCTGATCCCGGAGGCGACATCCATGTACGCCTGCCTGAATGCGACTCCTCCGGAAGCTCCTCCCGCTTCGACCCTGATGGCGGGGATGTGCCTGCTGGCCATCCCGGTGTAGTCGGCGATGAGGGCATCGATGTGCTGCTGGTTGATGAAGCGCCCTGCGGACATGTTTCCGATGTAGAGGGCGTCGATCTCGTCTCCGGCGAGGTTCGCATCCTCGATTGCCTTCATTCCGGCCTCGATCCCGAGGGCCCTGAACGACTTGTTCCAGAGCTCGCCGAACTTGGTGACTCCTGTTCCTATGATTGCTACTTCCCTCATGAGATCACCCCGACATTACGATCTTTCCCTTGAATTTGGCATACGTGCCGTAGTCCAGATAGACCGGGTCCGCGAGGATCTTCTCGAGGACGGGCGCGTTGCTCCTCTGATAGTCCTTGATGGCGTCCGTGACCGTGATGTCGAACGCATCGCTTCCGGCTCCGGACCCGTAGGATGTGACGAATATCCTGTCTCCGGGCTCGGCGTGGTCTAGGACGTTGGCGAGTCCGAGCGGGACCGCTCCGCTGTAGGTGTTCCCGATCTCCGGCGTGAGGAGCCCGTACTGGATCTGCTCGGGAGCGAATCCCAGCTGGGTGGCTACCCTGGTGGGGAACTTCCCGTTGGGCTGGTGGAACACGGCGTACTTGTAGTCCGCGGGCGTGGTGCCCATGGCCTCGAACATCATCTTGGCCGCGGAGGTGATGTGCCTGAAGTAGGCGGGCTCCCCGGTGAACCTGCCTCCGTGGAGCGGATAGGGCTGGCCCTCCCTCCTCCAGAAGTCCGGCGTATCGGTGGTGAAGGACAGGGTCTTGTTGATCCTGGCGATGATGTTCTCGCTTCCGATCAGGTATGCCGCCCCTCCTGCGGATGCGGAGTATTCGAGGGCATCCCCGGGTGCGCCCTGGGAGGTGTCCGATCCTATGGCGACGCCGTATCTGACCATGCCGGATCCGACGAGACCCATGCATGCCTGGATGCCGGCGGTTCCGGCCTTGCAGGCGAACTCCATGTCCGCCGCGGTCATGGCGGGCGTCGCCTCGATGGCTTCCGCGACGATGGTCGCGGTGGGCTTGACGGCGTAGGGGTGGGACTCCGATCCCACGTAGATGGCGCCGATGTCCTTGGGGTCGACCTGCGGGACGCGCGCCATCATGTACCTGGCGGCCTCCGTCGCGATGGTCACGACATCCTCGTCGGGGGACGGGACCGATTTCTGATTGATCATCAGACCCTTTCCCATGGATTTCCCGTCCACTCCCCAAATCCTCCCGATCTCCTCGGGTTTAATCCTGTACCTCGGCACATAAGCGCCGTAGCTCACAATTCCGACTTCCATCAAATCCCCTCTTTGAGTGCTTCCATCCTCTTCACGAACTCCTCCACGGACAGGTCCGTCGTCACCAGCGGGATGCCCTCGAGCCTCGCCAGCTTGACCGCCAGCGGATCCGTCTTCTCCGGCTGTATGTACACGACCATGGCGGGCGTCAGCGGATGAGCGCGCACGGCAATCATCGGCGAACGCCCGAAGTGGACGTTCGTGAATACGAGCGCCCTCTCCGTGTTGGACCCGTATATCTTCAGGTAATCCTCGGAACCGAGGCTCAGAATGGCCTTTATCGAATCGACGACGGTGTATCCGAAGATCGACTTGGCCAGAACGCGGTCGGGATTGAGGTTCTTCCCTCCGAACGACTCGATGAACCTGTCCACGGGGACCCCTCCGGGGAACTCCTCCATGGCTATGATGCAGTCGAGCTTGTATTCTGGGTTGTATCTGGAGATAACGGGAGATCCGTTCTGGATGTCGAGTTCGATGAACGCATCGATCATCTTCCTTACGACATTGACTCCGGGAGACTTGCGCCTCCCGGACTCGTAGTCGCTGACCACCGAGTGGGAGACGCCCATGGCCTCCGCCAGCTGGTGCTGGGACAGGCCGAACTCCTCCCTCCATTTGCGTATGGTCTTTCCGGGATCCGGGGAGAGGGCTATCTCCCCGGCGATCTTCTGCTTGAACTCGTCCACCATTCGTAGGATGTGTAACTTGCATCCGTATATAACAGTGACGTGAATCGTACTCGTCGATTGACGTACTAGCTTCAGTCGAGCTCCTTGTCGATCGCCTCTAGGACGGTGCGGAGGACCTTCAGCCTGCCGTACTTCTTGTCCTCGGATTCGACCACGGTCCACGGGGCGTACGGCGTGTTGGTGGACTCCATCATCCTGTCGACGTACTCCTCGTAGGTCCCCCACTTCTCCCTGTTGCGCCAGTCCTCGTCGGTGATCTTCCAGCGCTTGTAGGGATTCTCCTGGCGGGCCTTGAAGCGGGCGAGCTGCTCCTCGGGGCTTATCTCCATCCAGAACTTCACCACGATCCCGCCTGCCTCGCATATCTGCCTCTCGAAGACGTTGATCTCGTCCGCCGAACGGCCGTACTCCTCCTCCGTGCAGAACCCCTCTATCGGCTCGACCATCATCCTCCCGTACCAGGAGCGGTCGTAGACCGTGATGTGCCCGGCCTTCGGCAGGCTGTCGGTGAATCTCCAGAGATGGGTGTGGAGCTTCTCGGCCATGACTGGCGCCGCCACAGGACGCACGTAGTACCCGCGGGGGTTCAGCGCACGGACGAGACGCTTGATGCTGCCTCCCTTGCCCGCGGCGTCCCATCCCTCGAAGACCACGACCAGCGAGCGGCCGGACTCCGCCAGCCTGACCTGGGCATCCGCGAGCCTTCTCGAAAGGTCCTCCAGCTCGCCCTTGTAGCTCTTGGCGCATAGCGTGAGATCGGCCGATCTCCTCGGATTCTCATAGACCAGGGGGATGGCGCGGGCCTCCCGTGCAGGAACCGGCGCCTCCAGGCGGGAGATGAGGGTCCTGACGAGCGAAACCATCGTCGTATCTATGTCCGAGACCTCGACGATGTCCCACGGGGCCTGGGCGGTATCCGTGCGGCCGAGGATGGGCATGACCTTCTTGTCCTTCCACAGCTTCGGATCTATGTGGTCGTCGGTTAGGAACGTTCCCGAAGGCTCCGATTTGGAGCCGTACTCCTTGGCAAGGCTCCCCACGGCCTCGTCGGTCATATTGAGATAGAATTTGACGAGCGCGACGCCGTTGTTGACGAAGTATCTCTCCAGAGCCTTGACGGTCTCGATGTTGTCGTCCTTGAGGCCGTTTCCCAGAGAGATCAGCCTCGAATACCATGAGCGGTCGTAGATCCCTATGACGCCTTTGGCCGGCTCGCGGGATATGCACCTCAGCATCTCCCTCGGACTGTCTATCGATTCCGGCACGAAATGCGAATAGAATATGCCGCGCGGCTCCAGGAGGTTCATGAGCTCGTTGATGACGCGCCCCATCACGCGGCCGCTGCGGCCCTCGAAGATTATGAGGACCTGCCTCTGCTCGTCCACTATCCTGCGCTGCATGAGAGTGAGCTGCTGCTCGAGTTCGTCCGATATCGTGGAAGCCATGGCAAGTGAATCGTAAGCGCGTTTATCCACGTTGCGACAGCGCGGACCCGACGGGTATGCGACAGGATGATGAACAGCGACGGCATCCCGGGATCCATGCCCAATGAGCCGGACTTCGTGTCGATCGAGAGGATTGTGAGAGAATCGGGTCGCAGAGTGCGCGGGAACCATGCCTTCACCGTCAGCACGAAGGGCTCCGTCGAGAATCTCGTGACGTCCGCCGACCTGGAGAACGAGAAGTTCCTGAGATCGGAGCTGACCGCGGCCCTTCCGGGATCGGCGTTCATGGGCGAGGAGGGGGACGAGGCGTCGCTGAGCGACTCCGAATGGGTCTGGATCGTCGACCCCATCGACGGGACCACGAACTTCTCCCGCGGCATCCCGATGTGCGCCGTGTCCGTGGCGCTGTTCAGGAACGCGGAGCCCTATGCGGGATTCGTCCTCAATCCGTTCATGGACGTGATGTACAGCGCCGTCAAGGGCAGGGGCGCCTTCAAGGACGGGAATCCGATACATGTATCGGACAGGGATTTCAAGAGCAGCCTTCTGAGCACCGCGTACTGCTGCTACGAGAAGAGCCTGGCCGAAGGGTGCTTCAGGGTGAGCGAGATCCTCTACCCGAGGATCAACGACATAAGGAGGATCGGCACGGCCGCCCTGGAGCTGTCGCTTATGGCCGAAGGCGCCGGGGAGCTGTACTTCGAGATCCGCCTCTCCCCCTGGGACCACGCCGCCGCATTGACGATCCTGGCGGAGGCGGGCGGATGCTATACCGGGATAGGAGGGGATGTGCGCTTCGACGGACCGAGCCCGGTCCTCGCTGCGAATTCCGAGGAGAACCTCGCCCTTCTGTCCGAAGCGGTGAACGAAGTGTACCGCGGAAGAGTGCCGTACCGATCATGACGCTCACGTTCCACGACGTCAACGCGTTCCGGCGCTGCCCGTACGCCTACCGCAGGGACGCCCTCTCGGGCAGATGGACCATCTCCGCGACCGAATGCATGGACCTCTCCGTCCGCGATGCCGTGTTCTACGCATCCGGACGCAGAGCGATGGGCCTGTCCACGGATGCGGACTCCGCCCTGGCCGTGTACTGGGAGTCCTGGGACAGGCACTTCGACGATGTGGCCTGCCCTCAGCAGGACAACCTGAAGCTCATCAAGTACGGGGAGCAGTGCGTCAGGAACCACATCCGCATAGCGGAGAGCGACAGGGATGCCGTCGTGGCCGCCGGATCCAGCGAGATCGCCGACTTCGGCGACGGGCGGGAGATCCTCGTCTCCATGGACCAGCTCGGCAGGCGCGGGACCACCGCAGTCATCACCAGATGCCTCACGGATCCGGTGATAAAACCGACCGCGGAGCTTTCCAAGGACCTGGAGATCAGGCTGGCGGCGAGATGGGCCCTGTCCGACATCCGCGGATGCGACCGCGCCGTCATGAGATGGGAGCTCCTCGGGCCGGGAACGGTCGTCGAATGCGCCGCCAGAAGGCCCTCGCTCGATGAGGCGGCGGTCATGACATCGCAGTTGCTTGCGGAGATGGAGAACGAGAAGGACGTCCTGCCCCGCGAGAGCGAGTACTGCCTGGAATGCCCGTACGCCCGCGAGTGCCCGCGCCACCTCCACGAACTCTATCTCGAGAATAATCCGCAACTGATGTCGACGGATGAGGGGATCAGGCTCGTGGACGAACTGGCGGAGCTCGACGAGAAGATACATGCGCTGAAGGCCCGCCGCGAATCGCTGGAGCTCAGACGCGATGCGATCGAGGCCCAGCTGGTCGCATACTCGGATGCCATGGGATTCATGTCCCTGACCGGCCACACCCACAAAGCCCTGGTCCGCCACGAGAGGAAGGTCGAGTTCCCGGAGGACAAGACAGAACTCGTCGACCACCTGAAGGATATCGGAGCCTACGACGGATACAGCATGGTGAACTACCCCCGCCTGCGCTCGGACGTCGCCAAGGGGCTGGTCGATCCCGGGACCGCCAGGCTGGCGAAGGTCACCGGGATCGACAAGGTGTATCTGAGGAGAAGATTGGACAGATCGCGACGACTCCAGCTGCCGTCGTTCTGCAACGCCCTGTTGACTTCGTATACAGTCGGGGATGACCTATTTCACCATGGAGCACGATTCTCACATCATGGCTCAGAATTCCTGCTCCGGAAAAGGCAACGGATGCGCCGGAGGGCGCTCCTTCTGCGAAATGTACAGGGACATGGGCGACTACGCCCCCGAGACCCTCAAGGCCATCAACAAGTTCGATCCGTCCCTGATGGACACCATAGCCGTCATGGACAGGATCATGGTCAACGACGGCGCCCTCGACAAGAAGACCAAGAGGCTCATCGCGCTCGCATGCGTGGCCGTGAGGATGTGCGACGACTGCGTCTATGCCCAGGCCAAGGTCGCCAAGAACTTCGGCGCCACCAAGGAGGAGATCCTGGAGGCCATCAACGTGGCGGTCCTCACCGGCGGAGTCCCGTGCTGGTCCGCCGCCAAGAACGGCATTGCGAAGCTCTTCGAGGAATGGGACTCGGAATGAGCGCGGATCCGGCAGGTCCCTGAAATACGGGATCAGCCGGTCCATGAACCGTATCGAGACGAACGCTGCGACGACGCCCACGGCCGCTCCGGCCAGCACGTCCGTCGGCCAGTGGACGCCGAGATAAATCCGGGAGATCCCGACCGCCGAAGCGAACAGCAGCGCCGGGATCCCCCATCTTCTATTATAATAGACAACGGCCGCGGCCGCTGCGAATGATGACGCCGTGTGTCCCGACGGGAATGACGACGTCGACGGCGTGTCCACTATCAGCTGCAGGTCCAGAACCTCGAACGGCCTCGGACGGTCCACGATGGGCTTCAGGATCAGATCGGTGACGATGTAGGCGACCAGAACCGAAACGATGACGGCCACCCCCATCTTCCTGGTCCTGACGGAGCAGGTCATCGCGAAGGCGAGGATGAACCATACCGCGGCATGGGTCGCGAGAGCCGTGACGGCCGTCATGGGAGCATCCAATGCGGGAGATGCTCCGCGGATCCATTCCAAAACGTCCGTGTCGAACACGATGGCTGATTCGGCTGGAACGATATTTCACCATCGGTGGAGTCTCACAGATTCGTAGAAGAACCTGCCCGCCGCCGGGACGGACAGGAATGCGCCGGCCCGAAGGCCGGCTGGAGTTTCACTGCTTGGCCTTGGCGACGGCTTCGTCGACGTAGGCCTGCCAGACCTTCTCGAGGTCCGCCCTCTGCATGGTGTCCATGACGTACTGGGCGAACTCGTCTCCGGTGGCTCCGGTGTCCCTGCCGGTCATCCTGAGCTTGCGCTCGAACTGGCAGCAGACGTCGAGGGCCATTCCAAGCTTCTTGGCTTTCTCGGGCTCCCCGATGTGGTCCATCATCATGGCGACGGCCTTGATCATGCTGCAGGGATCGGCGTACTGGGCCCTTCCCTCGGTGACCATCCTGGGGGCGGAGCCGTGGATGGCCTCGAACATGGCGTACCTCTTCCCGATGTTGGCGGAACCGGCGGTTCCGACGCCTCCCTGGATCTGGGCGGCCTCGTCCGTGATGATGTCTCCGTACAGGTTGGGCAGGACGAAGACCTTGAAGTCAGCCCTGCGGGCGGGGTCGATGAGCTTGGCGGTGGTGATGTCGATGAACCACACGTCGTGCTTGACCTCGGGGTACTCCTTGCCGATCTCGTCCGCCAGGTCGACGAACAGTCCGTCGGTGGTCTTGATGATGTTGGCCTTGACGATGATCGAGACGTAGTTCTTGCCGGTCTTCTTGGCGTGCTCGAATCCGGCGCGGATGATCCTCTCGGTACCCTGCCTGGTGGCGACGCAGTAGTCCATGGCGAGATCGTCGGTGACGAAGAATCCGTCGGAACCGAGCGCGTAGGACCCCTCGGTGTTCTCCCTGTAGAAGGTCCAGTCGATTCCGAGCTCGGGAACGCTGACGGGGCGCACGTTGGCGAAGAGGTCGAGCTCCTTCCTCATGGCGACGTTCGCGCTCTCGATGTTGGGCCAGGGGTCTCCCTTGGCGGGCGTGGTGGTGGGCCCTTTGAGGATGACGTGGCACTTCTTGAGCTCCTCGAGGGTGTCGTCGGGGATGGCCTTCATGACCTCCGCGCGCCTCTCGATGGTGAGACCGTCGATCTGCCTGATCTCGACCTTTCCGGCCTTGATCTTGTCGGCAAGGAGGAACTCCATGACCTTCTGGGCGGATGCGCAGATGTACGGTCCGATTCCGTCGCCTCCGCAGACGCCGATGATGAGCTTGTCGAGCTTGGAATAGTCGATCCAGTCTCCCTCGGCCTTGAGCCTCTCGACCCTCTCGAGCTGCTTCCTGAGGAGCTGTCCGTACTTCTCCTGCGCTACCTGGATGGCTTTCTCGTCAACCATTTGTATCGCGTGAAGGATGCGCGCGTGGTATTTCAACGCTGGGATGCCTCTCCGGCTTCGGACCCCTCGTCTCAACCGTATCGCGCCATGAGAATGTACATATGAATATCGTGGAACATGCGCGATAGACAGACGTCTCTCACGATAGCCTGATTCCGTCCAATCCTCCGCGGATGAAGCGGCATTCGGCAAGGAGACGGCCGAGCGGCCCTTCCGGATCGCACATGGCCTCCACCGCCTCCCCCGGCGTGAGATAGACGTATTCGTAGGCCGATCCGCTCCTGCCGGCGGCCTCCCTGGCGATGTCCGCCCTCCTGGCTCTGGAATCGACCGTCGATTCGGCCACGACCAGTATCCCTTCTCCGTCCCCGTACACGCCGATCGCAACCGGCTCCAGAAGCTTCTCCATCCTCGAGACGATGCGTTCCAATCCCTTGTCGGCCATGGATGGTGCATAGCATGCCCGATGATAGCACTTGCTCCTGCCGCCGACCGACGGCGAAACTTAAGACTGTGACCGCCATGCCCCCTCCGGATGCCCTCTGACGATACTAACGGACAGCCGACCGGAACGGGAGGCAAGAAGACGGCCATAGCCCACAAGCTGGCCAGCAAGCAGCAGGAGATCTCCGTCACGGAGTTCTTCGAGAAGAACAAGCAGATCCTCGGATTCGATTCGCGTTCCAAATCGCTGCTTATGGGGATAAAGGAGGCGGTGGACAACTCCCTCGACGCCTGCGAGGAGGCCGGGATACTTCCGGAGATATCCGTGAGGATCGAGAGGCTGAACGACGAGGACTACCGCATCTGCATAGAGGACAACGGTCCCGGTATCGTCCACAGGATGATGCCCAACGTGTTCGGCCGTCTGCTCTACGGATCCAGGTTCCACGCCCTGAGGCAGTCGAGGGGGCAGCAGGGAATCGGCATCTCAGCGACGGTGATGTACGGAAACATCACCACGGGGAAGCCCGCCCATGTCATATCCAAGATCGAGGACGACGACGAGCCCGCGTGGGGCATGGACATAGTCATCGACACGAAGACCAACCGCCCCGTCGTCACCAACGACAAGGCCCAGACCTGGGACAGGCCGCACGGCACCAGCATAGAGTACACCATCAAGGGCAGGTACATCACCGGGAAGCAGTCCGTCTACGAGTATCTCAGAGACACAGCCATAGTCAACCCGCATGCCCAGATATCCTTCCGCGACCCGGAGGGCAAAGGATTCACGTTCGAGAGGGCCACGGACATCATGCCTCCCAAGCCCAAGGAGATCAAGCCGCATCCGGAGGGCATGGAGATCGGCGATCTCCTGAAGTACGCCGGGAACACGTCCCAGAAGACGCTGAAGGCATTCCTCAAGAACGACTTCTCCAGGATAACCGAGAGGATAGCGACCGAGATCTGCGAGAAATCGGGCATCAAGCCCGAGAAGTCCCCTGCGAAAATCGACAGGGAGGACGCGATAAAGATCCTGAAGGCCATCGAGGGGGTCAAGATCATGGCCCCGCCCACAGACTGCCTGTCCCCTATCGGAGACACTCTGATCAAGAAGGGTCTGATGCACGTCCTCGAGGGACTGAGGCCCGAATACTACGCGACCCCCGTCACCCGCTCCCCCAAGGCGGTCAACGGGAACCCGTTCATAATCGAGGCCGGGATCGTCTACGGAGGGGACATACCCTCCGACGGGCCTGTGCAGATCCTGAGGTTCGCTAACCGCGTGCCGCTCCTGTACCAGCAGGGCGCATGCGCCATCACGAAGGCCATATCCGAGCTGGACTGGAGGAGGTACGGGCTGGAGCAGAGGGGCGGGAAGGGCATACCGTACGGTCCCGCCATCATCATGGTCCACATCGCCTCCACCAAGGTCCCGTTCACATCAGAGGGCAAGGAGGCCGTCGCGAGCCTGCCCGAGATCATGTCCGAGATCGGACTGGCGCTCAGGCTTTGCGCGAGGAACCTCAAGAGCCACCTGAACAAGATGGAGAGGAAGAAGAAGACGCACGCCAAGTTCGAGATCGTGCAGGAGATCCTCCCCGACATGGCCCAGAAGGCCGCCCAGCAGCTGGGAAGACCCGTCCCCAACCTGGACAGGACGATCACGAAGATCATGAACGTCGTATGGGTGGAGCCGTCGCTCAAGAAGATAGACAAGAAGACGCGCCAGATCACCTACACGATCTACAACTACACGGTGCAGCCGAGGACCTTCATGGTCCATGCGCACCTTCCGAAGGAGGCCGTGAACCTCACGCTGTTCGGTCACGAGCACTTCAAGGACATGAACGACGAGGGCAAGGCCAATTGGACCATCGAGTCCCTGCAGCCCTCCGAGCACACGACCATCACGTTCGAGCTCGTCGGCGAGCTCGC
>DAXO01000027.1:17618-29460 GCA_002506425.1 Methanomassiliicoccaceae archaeon UBA480
ATCAAGGGAATGGAGATAGTCGAGACGGACGACTACGTGGAAGAGGACGACGAGGACGAGAAAGAGGAGGTAGAGGACCTTGGCGAGGACTGACAGACAGAAGGAGGCCCTGGAGAGCCTCACCGGGATCGTGGAGGGCCTCTACGACCAGCTCGACGACGGGCAGATCCCGTCCATGGAGCTCCCGCTGAGATCGAAGAGGAACATAGAGTTCGATCCCAGGCACAACGTATGGAAATACGGCGACCTGAAGACGTCCCGTACCGCGAAGACCGTCAACGGAGCGGTGATGATGCTCCGCACCGTCTACACCACGGACTTCATCAACGAGATGATCCGCGAGAACAAATCGTCCACCTTGAGGGAGATGTACTACATCTCCGAGGGATGGCACAACGCCAAGTTCCACACCCAGGACGAGGGCAATCTCCTGGCGGAGGACCTGGAGACGGTCACCAGCTGCATGAGGGAGGACTTCAAGCTCAGGCCCGAGGAATCCGGAGCACACGTCTACGGCGACATCAACTTCACGACCCAGACCAAGAAGGGCATGAAGACGATGAACTGCATGGACGACGTCTCCGAGGCGGGATTCGCGGTTCCGTACAAGGTCGAGGACGACACGTTCCAGATCGATCCGGGGAACACGAAGTTCGCGATGGCCATCGAGACAGGTGGTATGTACGCCAGGCTGATCGAGAACGGCTTCCCGGAGAAGTACGGATGCACCCTCGTGCACCTGTCCGGACAGCCCGCGAGATCGACCAGGCGCCTCATCAAGAGGATGAACGAGGAGTACAACATCCCCGTCGTGGTCTTCACCGACGGCGACCCGTGGTCTTTCAGGATCTACGCATCCGTCGCATACGGGGCCATCAAGACCGCCCACATATCCGAGTACCTCGCCACGCCGACCGCCCAGTTCGTTGGCATAACCGCTTCCGACATCCTCAACTACGACCTGCCCACCGACAAGCTCAACGACAAGGATATCGGAGCCCTCCACGCCGAGCTCACCGACCCCAGGTTCACCGACGAGTTCTGGGTCAACGAGATCCAGGCCATGCTCCAGATGAACAAGAAGGCTGAACAGCAGGCGCTGGCCAAATACGGTCTGGACTACGTCACTGACCACTACCTCCCCGAGAAGCTCACCAACATGGGAGTGCTGCGATCGGCATGAGATGCCTCCTCTTCGACTGCGGATCCGGCATCGCCGGGGACATGGCCGTGGCGGCCATGATCGGCCTCGGGGCCGACAGGAAGAGGCTGCTGGAGACGCTCCGGAGCCTCGACCTGGACGGCTTCGACGTCAGGATATCCGAGGTCTCGAGAAACGGCATCGCCGCGACCGACTTCGACGTTGTCCTGACGGAGGACAACCACGACCATGACGCGGAATACCTCTACGGGAACGATGCTCCTGCGGAGAAGGAGCACCGGCATCACACGCACGGGATGCCGGAGCACATCCGCGGCATCATATCCCGCTCCTCGCTCACCGAGGGCGCCAAATGCATCGCCCTGAGGATCCTGGAGATCCTCTCGGAGGCCGAAGCGCGTGTGCACGGCGTCCCCGTGGAGGAGGTGCACCTCCACGAGGTCGGCGCCGTGGACTCGATCGTCGACATGGTCTCCCTCGCATTCTGCATAGACGACCTCGGCTTCGAGGATGTCCGCTTCACGGACCTCTGCGACGGGACCGGATCGGTCAGATGCATGCACGGGGTGATACCCGTCCCCGTCCCAGCGGTGACGGAGATCGCCAGGAGATGGTCGCTTCCGCTGACGGTAACATCCATGCGCGGGGAGCATGTGACCCCCACCGGAGCGGCATTCGCCGCCGCCGTCCGCACAGGCCCCGCGCCGAAGGGATTCGTCATAGAGAGGATCGGGACGGGAGCGGGGAAGCGCGAAGGAGACGGATCCGGCGTGGTCAGGGCCATGATAATATCGACTCCGACCAGGGACTCCATCCTGAAAATGGAGTGCGATATCGATGACTGCACAGGAGAGATGCTCGGTCATGCTATATCCAGACTCCTGCGCGATGGCGCCAGGGACGCCAACGCCTCGCCGATCGTGATGAAGAAGAGCCGTCCGGCTTGGCGCCTCACCGTGATATGCGACGAGGACGACAAGGAGAGGATGGAGCGCATCGTGTTCGAGGAGACGACCACCATAGGCATTCGGTGCGCTGTGATGGACCGCACCGTCCTGGACAGGACGATTATCTCCATCGACACGCCGTGGGGCCCCGTCGCCGCCAAACGCTGCACCGGATTCGGGATCGACAGGGTGTATCCGGAATACGACGATGCCGTGCGCGTCGCGGAGGAGTACGGGATCCCCCTCCGGGACGTGTACGAGGCAGTCATCCGCGGATGAACGGGAGCATATAGATCGGAAGATAGACCAGGTCGCCGTCCACGCGCAGGTCCTTGGAATGGACCACATAGGCCTTCCCTATCCTGTCCCTGTATTTCCCCATCAGCTTGTCCAGCGACGAATGGATCGTGGATCTGCTGGACTTTACCTCCAACGGCACTATTCCCGAGCCGTCCGGGAGGATAAAGTCCACCTCGTACTTCCTCCCGCTCCCTTCCTTCTCGAATTCCGTGAACCACAGGTCGCATCCCTGGGAGACCAGCTCCTGCGATACGGCGTTCTCGAAGAACATTCCCCTGTTTACGGACAGCTTCCCATCGAGCATCAGACCGTAGGCCTCGTTCAAAGCCTTCCGATCCTTCATGAACGCAAGCGATATCAGGAGGCCTGTATCCAGGAGATAGCATTTCACGCGCGCGACATCCTCGCTCAGGCCTATCGCCATACTCGGATCGGAACTGCAGCGGCATATATTGAACAGCATAGCATCGCAGAGCCATCCTATCGCCGCATCGTAGTCCCTCTTCCTTGTACCCTTCTCTATCTTGATGGGGGACAGGACCTTGTGCGGAGATGAAAGGAGCGCAGGGATGCGATCGAATAGGTTCAAAGCCCTCGACATCGCAGGACCTGGAATCCAGACTCCGACGAACCCGATGAGATGTCGTTTTCTCCTGGCGGACTTCCTGACCTCGCTGTGATGGGAGAGGTTCACGATGGCAGGCGGCGCATCGAACGGTTGCTCGAAATACCGTCGTCCCCCGGAGGTGGATGAGTCTCCATTTCTGCGCGAACGCGACAGCCTTGCCAAGCGTCTCCCAGTAGCCGGAGTCCTTGTCTATGGATTCCATGGTAGAGCAGCACGATACTCGGAAGCCTCTCCCGGATATGGTCGAGGACGATACATTCCGGATCGATCCAGGGAACACGGAGTCCACGATGGCCGTCGCAGAAGGCATAACGCCAGACTGTCCGAACAGATGCACGAGGATGCACCCGGAAACGAGGATGTCGCGGGGCTGAGCCGTAGATCGGGCGTACCGTTCCCCGAAGTCTATGCGGCCGCGATCTCGGCATGCGCAGGGATGCGAGATCAGGAGCAGCGCTTCTGATAGACGGTTATATTCTCCAGACAGAGGAGGATGAACTGTCTTATGCTCTCCTTGAAGTCCATGGTGGGGAACCGAGGGGAGTTCTCCAGGTTCTTCAGCATCCTCATCGTCTCGGCGTCTAGGGAGCACATGTACAGCTTCCCTATCGCGTGGAAATAGACCGCGAACTGCAGCTCCATCGCCACTGCGGAGCTTATGCCGTACATCTCGGAGAGCCTCCTTCCGAACTCGCTCGAACGCGCATAGAAGGCCTTCTTGAATTTCAGGTAGCAGCTCTCGCAGACGTTCTTCTCTATGATGGCGTTCTGATAGAGCCCGTACTTGATGTACATCCTGCTGTTCGATATTACGGTGGCCCATATGTTGGCGACCATATCCGGAGGATAATCGTTGCCTTCGGGAAGCGAACTCATGAGCAGATCGTAGTACCTGTTCATCGAATCGCGATCCAGATCCAGGAAGATCTCCTCTTTGGACTTGAAGTAGCGATACAGGTTGGCCCTGGTCCAGGAAAGACGGTCGGCGATCATGGACAGGGTTATCTCATGATACGGAACCTCGTTGAACAGAGATTCTGCAGCGGCCTTGATCTCCTCGATCCTGGCCTCTTTCTGCTCCAAACTCCTGGCCCTTTCGAAATCTGCCACGGGTCGTTGACTTCTTTTTTATTATTTAAAAATGCATATATATAGACATTTTTGAGTGGTAATTGTCGCCAATAACCATACAATTGTACAAATTTGTATGTTATCTTTCCATGAAAGCCTAATGGATTCACCGTATCGGTGATGAACACGTTCGACCCCTGACGTATTCGGAGAGACAGAATCTATAGAATCCCAATGCATCCGCCGACGTTCTCCCGCGGCAGAAAAGAGGGGGATCGCTGCTGAACGCCTCCCATCCGAAACCGTCTCTGTGAACAGTGACCTCAACAGATACCCCTGAAGAATCGCAATCCACAGCCTCGGTCCACCTCAGCCCCATCTTCTCCTTCATCCTCTCTAAACGGGCGTCCATCACGCTTCTGTTTACAGCCTTCATCGTCATCGGAACGATGGATGCTCCACGTCTATTTCCATGGATTCAGGTGAAACTCCGCATCAGTACGAGCCCTCCTACGGATACCGAGCATGATTCATCGACGGATAACAGCGAATAATAGAATATATTTTTATAGAAGTTCAGATAGTTAAAGCACAGTTACTCAAGCGGAGGCTATTGAAATGGCAAAGAAGCAATTCAAAGCGGAATCAAAGCAGTTGCTTGACCTTATGATCAACTCGATCTACACCCACAGGGAGATCTTCCTGAGGGAGATCATCAGCAACGCCTCTGATGCTCTGGACAAACTGTACTACGGAGCCATCACCAAACCCGAGGAAGTGAAGGTCCAGCGCGATGAGCTGAAGATCAGGGTTTCTGCGGACAAGGAAGCCAGGACAGTCACGGTATCCGACAACGGTATCGGAATGGACAAGGACGACCTGGAAAAGAATCTCGGTGTCATAGCCCACAGCGGTTCCCTCGATTTCAAGAAGGAGATGGAGAGCGGCAAGGACGTCGACATCATCGGCCAATTCGGAGTCGGATTCTACAGTGCATTCCTGGTCTCCGACGAGGTCACAGTCATCACCAAGAAATACGGGTCCAACCAGGCCTACATGTGGAAATCCAAGGGGGCGGACGGCTATACCGTGGAGGAATGCGAAAAGGACGGATGGGGGACCGACGTCATCATGCATCTCCGCCCCGACGACGAGAACGAGAGATACTCCGAATACCTGGAGCAGTACCGCCTCCAGGATCTCGTGAAGAAGTACTCCGACTACGTCCGCTGGCCCATCCACATGGATGTCGAGAAGGACGAGCTCGTCGAAACCGGCGAGAAGGATGAGAAGGGCGAGCCGAAGAAGGAGTGGAAGACCTCCGTCGTCGACGAGGTCGTCAACAGCATGGTTCCCATTTGGCAGAAGTCCAAATCCGAGGTATCGGACGAGGACTGCGCCAAGTTCTACAAGGAGAAGTTCCGCGACTGGGAGGAGCCCCTCTCCGTCATTCGCATAAACGCAGAGGGAGCGATCAGCTACAAGGCCATGCTCTTCATCCCCAAGGTCGCGCCGTACAACTTCTACAGCAGGGACTTCGAGCCCGGGCTGCAGCTGTACTCCTCCGGCGTCATGATCATGGAGAAGTGCAAGGACCTGCTCCCCGACTGCTTCAGATTCGTCCGCGGAGTCGTGGACTCCCCCGACCTCTCCCTGAACATCTCCAGGGAGATGCTGCAGCACGACAGGCAGCTCGCCGCCATCCGCTCCAACATCGAGAAGAAGGTGAAGGGCGAGCTCGAGAGGATGCTCAAGGACGAGCGCGAGAAGTACCTCGAGTTCTTCAAGGCGTTCGGCCTCCAGCTGAAATACGGCATCGTCGAGGACTACGGCGCCAAGGCGGATATGCTCAAGGACCTGCTCCTGTTCCATTCGCTCAAGAAGGACGAGCTCGTCACCCTGCGCGAGTACAGGGATGCTATGCCTCCCGACCAGCCCAAGATCTACTACGCCGCAGCGGAGAGCGTCGCCAGGGCCAAGCAGCTGCCTCAGACGGAGCAGGTGTCCGCCAAGGGATTCGACATACTCTGCCTGTCCGAGGATGCCGATGAATTCGCACTGAAGACCATCAGGGAGTACGACGGCAAGGAGTTCTGCGACGTCGCAGGCAACGATCTCGGACTGGAGACCGAGGAGGAGAAGAAGGAATCCGAGGAGAAGGCCGAGGCCGAGAAGGACGTCCTAGCCTTCGTCAAGGACACTCTCGGGGATGCCGTATCGGATGTCCGCCTCTCCAACAAGCTGAAGACGCATGCCGTCTGTCTGAGCGCCGACGGCGACATCTCGCTCGAGATGGAGAAGTACTTCGCTTCCATACCCGGGGAGCAGAGCAACATCAAAGCCAAGCGCGTCCTCGAGATCAACGCCGACCACCCCGCCTACGCGGCCCTCAAGAAGGCATACGCGGAGGACAAGGAGAAGGCCAAGGACATGGCCGTCATCATGTACGATGAGGCCGCCCTGATCGCGGGAATGCCCGTCGACGACATCGTGGGATTCGCCGACAGGGTGTTCAAGCTGTTCTGAGAAACATGTTAAAGGAAGGGGGAAACCCCTTCCTGTTTTACCGCTTCAGAAGAAGCCCATTCCGGAGACGAGGATGGCGGCGATGGCTATCGGCGCGACCCACTTCACCATGAACGGATAGATCTTCTTGAGCTTGAACGGGTGTCCGGAGGACTCGACCTCGTCGATGATCATCTTGGCACCCACGAAGTGCCCGATGAACACGCATGTGCTGAACGCCACAATGGGCATCATTATGCTGTTGGACAGGTAGTCGAGCATGTCCAGGATTCCGTAGCCGTTTATGCTAACAAAGCTGAGAGGACCGAATCCTAGACAGACGATGGTTCCGACGATGGCCACGGGAATCGTGAACACGACGACGGCCTTCTGACGGGTCATTCCGGTGCGGTCCATGATGGTTGCCACGACAGCTTCTGCGACTGAGATCGCCGATGTCAGCGCCGCGAGGAACACGAGGACGAAGAACAGCAGTCCGACGATCTCTCCTCCGGGCATGTCCACGAAGATGTTGGGCAGCGCGCTGAAGATAAGAGTCGGTCCACCGGGGATGTTTCCGGCATAGGTCTCATAGACCATCGGAACGATCAGCAGACCAGCGAGTATGGCTACGGCGGTGTCGATGACAGCGATAATCAGGGCGGAGCCTTCGATGCTCTCCTTCTTGTCCATGTAGGATCCGTACGTTATCAGGATACCCATAGCAATGGACATGGAGAAGAACGATTGGCTCATGGCTGCGACCAGTGTGCTGCCGTTGATCTCCGACAGGTCGAACGAAAGATAGTACGACACTCCCTCCGCCGCACCGGGCTGGAAGAGGACATACACGACCAGGATGACGAGGATAGCGAGGAGAAGAGGCATCAGGACGATGCTGGTCTTCTCGATTCCCTTCGTCACTCCGAAGTAGATGACCACCATCGCCATGAACAGGAAGGCGAGGAAGGCCACGATCGAGAGATTCGAGCTTATGAACGGAGCGAACTCGTTGGTCATGTCCACTCCGCCGGCATATCCTATCAGGAACCCGAGCACCCAGCCACCTATCACGCAATAGTACGGCATGATGATGGCAGGAACCGCGGAAGCCAGCATCCCGATGAACCTGCTCTTGTGGTTCAGCGAGTCGAAGGCGTCGACGGGACTCTTGCGGGTGTGGCGTCCGATCGCGATCTCAGTGATCAGAAGAATCAGACCGAACAGAAGGACGACGAGCATATACGTGACGAGGAACGTTCCGCCCCCGTGCTGGGCCGCCAGCGTGGGGAATCTCCAGATGTTTCCGAGACCGACGGCGGAGGCCGCGGTCGCCAGGATGAATCCCTTGCGGCCGTTGAAAAGTCCCCTCTCACTCAAGAGGACCACAAACCTTAACCATGCTAATGCAGGCACTGGTTACGTATAAGATGGTTGGGGTTTACATTCGGATTCTGTGTAGAATATAAGTTACACCGTGTCACTAAATACATATTAAAGTTACATGGAAACATCCATCGCCTAAGACTTGATCTAGCGGCTGCCGGACTGGCTCGTGTGACGATTATCTATGTGCGATTCCATGCCCG
The DNA here is from genome assembly GCA_002506425.1 of Methanomassiliicoccaceae archaeon UBA480. Lineage (GTDB taxonomy): Archaea > Thermoplasmatota > Thermoplasmata > Methanomassiliicoccales > Methanomethylophilaceae > Methanoprimaticola. The sequence continues at coordinate 25,821 of DAXO01000027.1, forward strand.
TCCCATGAAGCTAGCCGAGGCCCTCTCAGCGAGGTCTGATCTGAACACAAGGCTGTATCAGCTCCAGACCAGGCTGAACAACAACTCCAAGGTCCAGGAGGGCGACGAGCCCAGCGAGGATCCGTCATCGCTTCTCGCGGAGCTCGACGATGCGACTATGAGGCTGGAGCACCTGATCGCCCGGATCAACCTGACGAACAGCGTCACCAGATCGAAGGACGGCAGGACCCTTACGGAGCTCATCGCCAGGCGCGATGTCCTCACGCGCAAGGCCGAGATCCTCAGATCCTTCCTCGACGAGGCCAGCTGCACGGTGAACCGCAGCTCCGCATCGGAGATCAGGATCGTCAGCACAGTGAACGTCAAGGAGCTCAGGAAGACGGTGGATTCGATATCGGAGGAGGTCCGCCTGACGGACACGGCCATACAGGAGCTGAACTGGACCACGGAGCTCATCTGAATCTGGAAGGTAGCGGTGCAGAGCGGATGCGAGCCCCGCCACGGGCGAATGTGGCATCTGCATGGTCCCAGGGCAGGACGATCCAATGTTACGCCCCGACAGACACACATGCAAGAATACGACGCAATGATACAACCGCGCATCGGCTGCACCGCGAGGGAGGGTAAGGGGAACCGGATTCGAAAAGATACAGCCGACTGTCAGAAATCGTCCCCGGTCGATACGATGAATATCTCGTACTCCTGGGACGGGCCTTCGGAATCATCGCTGTAGACGCAGAATGCTTCGTAATCCCTCATGGTCCCTTCATCCATGGAAGCGTCGAGATCCGAAGCGCTTTTCGCAGCATCTTTGTCCTTGGGCATTCTCCTCGAGTCGAGCTAGGCGCTGGACCGTATATAATTTGATTGAGGACGGCTCGCAACAGAGAATCGGATATCCGGGAATGCTGGCACTGGCCCTTCGGCCGGATGATTGATAAACGTCGTTAACAGCACATCCCATGACGATATCTTTAATCGGGATCCCCTTACGGTCCGGTATGAAGTCCTCCAAGAGGATTAACGAGATTCCGATGTCCGGAATCAGGAAGATGTTCGATCTCGCAGGCCCGGGATCCATAAACCTCGGTCTGGGGGAGCCCGACCTGGCTCCTCCGAAGGAAGCCATAGACGGGATGTGCGAGGCCGCCAGGAACGGCAAGAACAAGTACGGCCCGACAGCCGGCATCCCCGAGCTCAGGGATGCCGTCGCCGAATACTTCTCCAAATACGGGGAGATGAGGGGCCAGAACATCATGATCACTCCGAGCGGCTCCACCGCCCTCCTCGAGGTGACGCAGAGCATGATCGATCCGGGAGACGAGGTCCTCATCCCCAGCCCGGGATTCGTCATCTACTCGCCCCATGTGAAGCTGGCCGGAGGGACGCCGGTCGAATACAGGCTGACCGATGACGGCACGTTCCAGCCCGACATGGACGACATCCGTTCGAAGATAACTCCCAAGACCACGATGATAATCGTCAACACGCCCTCCAATCCCACCGGAGGCGTCCTCACCCAGGAATCCAAGGACGAGCTCATCGATCTCGCATGGGAACACGACATCACCATACTCTCGGACGAGGTCTACTGCGAGTTCATCTACGAAGGCAGCCACGTCTCGTTCATGGACAGCCCCGAGTGCGCAGTCGTCGTCAACGGATTCTCCAAGATGATGGCCGTCACGGGCTGGAGGATGGGCTTCGTCTTCGCCAACGACGACATGATGGAATCGCTCATCAAGATGCAGTACCACGTATGCGCCAGCCCGAACATGCCCGCGATGTACGGCATCCTCAACGCCCTCCCCCACATGGGTCCCTATCTGGACAATGCCCGCAAGGTGTTCAAGGGCAGGCGCGATCTGATCTGCAGGAGGATCAACGAGATCGAAGACATGCATATCGAACCCCCGAAGGGCGCGTTCTATGCCTTCCCCTCGTACTCCCAGGACATCCCGTCCCAGGACCTGGCCAACGAGCTGGCCCGTGCCGGCCTCATCTGCACGCCGGGATCGGCGTTCGGAACCTACGGCGAGGGGCACCTGAGATTCTCCTACGCGGCCGACGAGGAGAAGATCGGAAGGGGAATGGACATATTATCGGACGTCATGACCCGCAAGAAGTGATAGCATGGCAGACGAAATAGACCCCAACGCAGGACTGTTCGGAGAGACCGAGCCGGTGGATCCCGAGAAGGAGCACGTCGAGCGCACCTTCGGCAAGAACCCCAACAGGACGTCGGCGATCTCCGATCTCTTCAGCAAGGAGATGATGGAGACCATAATGTCCGAGACCGAGCTTCCGGACGAGGCCAAGCACATGCTCATCTTCAAGATGACTGCCAACAGCGTGCTCGACATGGTCATGGAGTCCCTCGACGCCGATGCGCGCGAGGAGCTCTGCGCATGCCTTGACGGATACATCGGCATGTGCCTCGTGAACAAGAAGTTCGAAGTGGACCTCTTCGGCGAGCTCTCCAAGGCCCTCATGAAGGTCGAGCGCAACGAAGGGGAGTCCGACGAGGACTACGACCGCAGGCTCAACGACATGGAAGAGTACTGGTGGACCATCGCTCAGCCGAAGCTCAACGGTCGCAACCCGAACGACGCGATTTCCGAAGAGACCAGAAGGTACGGTCTGGACGGATGAAGTCCGAATGGCATACCGCTTCGGCCCCCGGGAAGTTCGTCATCCTGGGGGAGCATTCCGTCGTGTACGGGAAGCCCGCTATAACCCTGGCAGTCGACCTCAGGATGACCGTGGCGGTCCGCAGATCCCCGTGGAACACGATGAACGGGGAGAAGCTGGACTTCCGCAGACAGGCCCATATCCGCCATCTCACCCGCGACCTGCGCCACGCCATAGACATGCTCACGTACAGCGAGATACCGGTGGGATCCGGAATGGGATCCTCCGCGGCTCTGAGCGCATCCATGGCCATGGCCCTCGCCTCCCTGGAGGGGATACATCTCACAGAGGAGCAGATCATGAGGGAGGCCTACGACGCCGAGTACTACGCCCAGGGCAACGGCAGTCCTATGGACGCTTCCACGAGCGTCCACGGAGGAGGATTGTCGATCAACATGCCCGATCCGCAGGGGAAGTTCCTATGGAAGGTCGAACGCAACGGCAGGACCTGGCGGTTCAACGATCTGAAGACACCCGAGATGACGTTCGTCATAGGGAACACCGGGATCCGCGCCCCTACGGGCCCTCAGGTAGACAAGGTGCGCCGCTACATGGAACGCAGCCACTTCGCCTGCGAGGTCGTGGACGATATAGCCGATGTCACCGTGGAAGGAGGCGACGCCTTGCGCAGGAACGATGTGGAGAGACTCGGACGCCTGATGACGCAGGATCACAAGCTCCTGTCCATCCTGGGCGTCTCCTGCACCCAACTGAACAAGCTGGTGAACGCGGCACTGCCCTACTCCTACGGCGCCAAACTGACCGGATCGGGAGGCGGAGGATGCATGGTCGCCCTGACCGACGAACCCGAGAAGGTATGCGAAGCCATAAGGTCCCGCGGAGGAACCCCGTACGTGGTCAAGACAGGCTGCAGGGGCGCTTCGATGGAACCGCGCCCGCCCGAGATGCAGGTGACCATCAGATGAACAGAACGCTCGAACAGGAGATC
>DAXO01000027.1:29489-40022 GCA_002506425.1 Methanomassiliicoccaceae archaeon UBA480
ACCTGCATAATGTGCGGGAACTGCGAAAGGGTCTGCCCCTCCTTCAAGCATGGCGGGATCGACCCTATGGAGGTCATGGCCGGCGGAGAGGAGGATCTCGATCAATGCATCATGTGCGGGAACTGCTCCAGGGCATGCCGCAGATCGGATCCCTTCACTGTCATACGTGATATGATCTACATCGAGAAGGGCATGTCGGTATCCGAGACATTCCTGAAGACCGGCTTCGTCCGCCCTCCGGCAGAGGACAGATGCGTCGAACCGGAATGGGATGGCAACGACGCGTACGTCATGCTCGGATGCGTGGTCAACAGCATGGCCCCGTTCATCGAATACGCTGCCTCGAAGGCCATGGATGCCATCGGCGTCCGCGCATCGCGGCTCCCTGGAGAAGTCTGCTGCCTTCACCCCGTGCAGTTCATGGCTATGCCCGAGATCGAGAAGAGGGCGATCAGGAAGAGATCCTGCGAAGGAGCGGATGGCAGAGACATCGTAACGCTGTGTGCAGGTTGCAGCGAGGAGCTGGAGAAGGTGGATGACGGGGTATTCCACATCATAGGCTACCTCCATTCTCATCTCGATTCGCTTCCCTCGTTCGACGAGCCCGTGAAGGTGGGAATGGAACCGGGCTGCTCCGCCGAACATCTCCGCAAGCAGATGAAATCCGTTCTCGAGAGGATGAACTGCGTCGTGGTCAACTCGTCCATCGGATGCTGCGGAAAGAACGCCCCGGTGAACAGGGACCTCATGGCGGAACGCGAGAAGGAATGCGAGGGCGCGGAGATGATAGTCGTCGGCTGTCCGATGTGCTTCGTCAAATACGATTCGCAGCCGGAAGGCCTTCCGACGGTCCATATAGCGGAACTCGTCGCGATGGCGGCAGGATATCCCGAATCGACAGTATTCCACAGGATCCCGCTCAAAAAATGAAAAAGGGGCCTGAGCCCCTAGGTTTCAGATCAGGTCCTCGAATCCCTCGACGACCTGGGGGAACTTCTCCTTGACGGCCTTGAGGAGGTTGTAGACGTTGACCTCGCCGATGTCGGCGGTCTTGATCATCTTGATGAGCTCGTCGATGGTCTCATCATCCAGGGAAGCGAGCTTCTCCTTCGCCATGAAGTTCCTGAAGAGCTTGTCCTCCATCCTGTCGCGCCACATCTTGTCGTAGGCCATGAGCGCCTTCTTGGAGAAGTCGCCCTTCTTGGCGCAGTCGGAAAGGACCTTTCCAGCGTACATCCCGGTGCGGCATGCGTGAGCTATGCCTCCTCCGGTGATCGGGTCGATGATCCTGGCGGCATCTCCTACGAGGACGATCCTGTCGTCCACGGAGCAGTCGAGACCGGGGCACGTGGAGACGAATCCGCCCATGATCTCGAGGCACTGGCCCTTGTTCAGGCGGGGGTCCTTGGCGATGAAGTCGTCCAGGTAGCGCTTGGCATCCCCGTCTCCCTTGCAGAGCCTTCCCATGACGCCGATTCCGACATTGGCGACTCCGTTGCCCTTGGGGAAGATCCAGATGTATCCTCCGGGTGCGACGGACCCGATGACGAACTCGCAGTAGTCGGGGGCGACGTCGATGTTGCACATCCTGTACTGGATGCAGGAGTCGATATCGCTGAGCTTGAGGTTGGTGTCGATGCCGGCCCACCTTCCGACCTGACTCTCGTATCCGTCGGCGGCGACGACGCACTTGGCGCGGATCTCGATCTCCTCGCCCATGCTCCTCGCGGTGATTCCGACGATCTCGCCCTTCTCGCGGATGACTCCGGTGCAGGACGTGCGGAGCATGATCTTGGCTCCGGCCTCGGCGGCCTTCCTGGCGAGCGCCTTGTCGAAGAGGTGCCTCTCGAGCACGTATCCGACCTCGGCTCCGGCCTTGGACTCGTCGAGCTGGAACGTCGTTCCCTGAGGGGACTTGATGATCGCGCCCTTCATGTCTCCGCGTATCCACGAGGGATCCGGTTCGATGTCGACCTCCTGGAGCCACTTCTTGGATACTCCCTCGGCGCACCTGAGAGGCGCTCCGATCTCGGCCTTCTTCTCGATCAGCACGGTGTCGAGACCGCCCTCGGCGCAGTACCTCGCGGCCATGCTTCCGCCGGGTCCGGCTCCGACAACAACGACATCGCACTCGATGGTCCTCATGCACGGGCCTCCAGCGAGAGCGCGGACACGGGGCAGAGCTTGACGCAGCGTCCGCACCTGGTGCAGTCGCTGTTGAATTCGAGAACGAAGTCGTTCAGGAAGATGGCGTTCTGAGGGCAGGAGCCCACGCATCCTCCGCAGTGCAGGCATTTGTTGAGATCCACTATCATCCTAATCACTCCTTGGAAGGCTCGTCCGCCTGCTCGTCCTTGGGGACGATGAGCGCGGCTGCGAGCTCCTCCGCTTCCTTGGCATGGGTCTTCTTCCACTCGGCGAGAGGAACGGAGAACTTCTCCTCCACGCCCTTCCTGAACTCCGGTCCGGAATTGTAGGCACAGAACGGGATGACCCTGAGGTCCGGCGTGATGTAGTGCACTCCGCACCTCCTTACCCTCTCGATATCGTAGTTGTAGCCGTCCTGGAAGTGCATGCCCGCGACGAGCATCATCTTCCACGAGAAGGCCGCAAGAGTATCCTTGGATTTGTCGGACATGACGTCCTTGATGAGCTCCACGAACGTCTTCTTGGTCAGGCCCTCGGGCATCTTGGATTCGTCGACGCAGCTGTTGAGCAGCTTGACGAGCTTCGCGACGTAGAGCTTCTTGAACCTGGAGTTCTGAGCCTTGGCGTCGATCTCGTAGAGTCCGGCGGAGAAGCGTTCGACATCCACGAACCTGGGGAAGGGCACGACATTGCCCTTGGCATCCTGGAAGAGGTAGGTGGCGATCCCGCAGTGGGGATGGGTGGTGAAGGTGACCTTGTTCTGACCGAGGATGATGGACGCGAAACTGGAGATGGGCGCGACCACGGGGACAGGATACCAGTCGTCCTTGTTGGCGAAGCCGGTCTGCTTGTCCACGGCATCGACGAGATCGGGGAGGGTGAACCTTCCGGACGCGACCTCCTCGTTGGTGACCCTTCCTGTGAATGCGATTGGCTGGAAGTTCACTCCGCGGATGACATCCGAGTTCTCGAATGCGAAGCGGATTATGTCTCCGATGATGTCGTCGTTCATTCCCTTGCCCACGACGGGGACCAGAACGATGGACGGGGACTTGAGTCCGTCCTTGACGAGCTTTCTGCAGTTCTCGATGACGCCCATCTTCACTGCCATCATCTTGCGTCCGCGGGAGCGCAGATAGATGTCGTCTGTGAGACCGTCGAACTGGAGGTAGATCGTGTTCAGACCGGCCTCCTTGCATGCCTTGAGGAACTCGTAGTCCCTAGCGAACTTGATACCGTTAGTTGCGACCTGCACCTGGGCGAATCCGAGCTTCTTGGCATCGGCGACGACGTCGACGAACCTGGGGTAGACCGTGGGCTCTCCGCCGGCGAACTGGATGGCAGTGCATTTGATCGGCTTCTCGGAACGGAGCGTGACCATCATCTCGTGGACCTGGTCGTAGGTAGGCTCGTAGACATACCCTGCATCGTTCGCGTTGGCGAAGCAGATGGGGCAGTTCATGTTGCACCTGTTGGTGAGATCCAGGTTGGCGAGTCCGGAGCATGAGAGCATGTCGATCCTCTGACCGTCGATGACTATGTGCACCGAATCGTCCTCTCCGCTCTTGAGGGTCTGGTCCATGGAGTTGTGGAGCCCTATTCCGTCGTAGGCGAACTTCTCGGCCTTGAGGTACAGGTCCACGTCAGACCAGTAGACATCGGAGAACTTCCCGTGCTCGGGACAGGTCTTATCCATCAGGACCTTGCCGTCCTTGGCATAGAGATCCGCTTCGAGGATCTTGCCGCACACGGGGCATATAGAGCGGGTCTTCTTGGGAAGACCCTTCTTCAGCGCATAATTGGTTGCGGTCGCTGTCATGGTACTGGAGGTCCCCACGCGGTTCTGATATAAAATGTCCCCCCAGTTTAGCGCGTGCGCACGCGAGCGTTAACCCCATCCCCCGGAACCCGGAGACTGGCACATGGGCGGCCGGCGGCTTTGTGGAACCGCCGGCCAGAAAAATGATTCGACTCAGATGTCGTCGTTCCTGAACGCGTTCTGCTTGAGGACATGCGCTATGAACATATCGGTCTGCGCCTGTCCGAGGTCCTTGCCGTCGCGGGTCCTCACCGTGACGATGGATCCGTCCTCGGCCTCCTTCTCTCCGAGCACCAGCATGTACGGGACCTTCTGGAGCTGAGCCTGGCGGATCTTGTAGCCGATCTTCTCATCGCTGTTGTCGAGCTGCACCCTGACGCCGGCATCCTTCATCCTGTCGAAGACCTCCTTGGCGTACGCGAAGGACTTCTCCGAGACGGAGAGGATCTTGACCTGCACGGGCGCGAGCCATACGGGGAACTTGCCCGCGTAGTGCTCGATGAGGATTCCCATGAACCTCTCGATCGATCCGAAGATGACGCGGTGGACCATGACGGGCCTGTGCTTGGCGCCGTCCGCGCCGGTGTACTCGAGGTCGAACCTCTGGGGCATCTGGAAGTCCAGCTGGATGGTTCCGCACTGCCAGGTCCTTCCGAGGGAGTCCTCGAGGTGGAAGTCGATCTTGGGGCCGTAGAACGCGCCGTCGCCCTCGTTGACAACGTAGTCGATGCCCATGGTCTTCAGCGCGTTCATCAGCGCGTTGGTGGCGTTCTCCCAGTCCTCGTCGGAGCCCATGCTGTCGTCGGGACGCGTGGAGAGCTCCACGTGGTACTTGAATCCGAACTTGCTGTAGACCTCGTCGATCAGGCGGACGACGCCCTCGATCTCGCTCTCGATCATGTCGGGAGTCATGTACAGGTGCGCATCGTCCTGGGTGAAGCACCTCACGCGGAAGAGGCCGTGGAGGGTTCCGGACTTCTCATGCCTGTGCACGAGTCCGAGCTCCCCGTATCTTATGGGGAGGTCCCTGTACGACCTGGGCTCGGTGCGGTACACGAGGGTGCTTCCGGGACAGTTCATCGGCTTGATGCAGTAGATCTCGTCGTCGATGACCGTCGTGTACATGTTGTCCTTGTAGTGGTCCCAGTGCCCGGACTGGAGCCAGAGCGCCTGGTTCAGGATCATGGGGGTGTTGATCTCCTGGTACCCCTCCCTGAGGTGGAGCTCCCTCCAGTACTCGATGAGCGTGTTCTTCAGGGTGACTCCGTTGGGCAGGAAGAACGGGAATCCGGGGCCCTCCTCCATGATGGCGAATATCCCCAGCTCCTTGCCGAGCTTGCGGTGGTCCCTCTTCTTGGCCTCCTCGAGCATGTTGAGATACTTCTCGAGGTCCTCCTTGCTCTCCCATGCGGTACCGTAGATCCTGGTGAGCATCTTGTTGTGCTCGTCTCCGCGCCAGTAGGCTCCAGCAAGGGACGTGAGCTTGAACGCCTTGACCGCCTTGGTGTAGAGGGCGTGGGGTCCCGCGCACAGGTCCACGAACTCCCCCTGCTTGTAGAAGCTGATGGGCTCGCCTTCGGGAAGGTCCTCGACGAGCATGACCTTGTAGTCCTCGCCCTTCGATTTCAGGAAATCGATGGCTTCCTGCCTGGGAAGGGTGTAGGTCTCGATCTTCAGGTTCTCCTTGACGATCTTCTTCATCTCGGCCTCGAGCTTCTCGAGGTCCTCGGGGGTGAATCCGCCCTCCTTGTCGAAGTCGTAGTAGAATCCGTCCTCTATCGCCGGTCCTATGGACAGCTTGGTGTCCGGATAGAGCCTCTTGACGGCCTGTGCCAGGATATGCGATGCGGTGTGCCTGATGATAGGGAGCGCATCCTCGGTCTCCCTCACCGATCCGTCGGAATAAAGAGCCTTCATAGCAATCATCTCCAGCCCCGTCCTGCGGGGTTCCAATGAATCCCCGGTAGGATTTGCGGTTCTTATAACTACGCGTGCGGGGCCATCGGACGGGCGATCGCGCCCTCCTCTTCTTCGCCTTCTGGACCCTGGCATCCTCGGGACCCTCTACCATGTAGGAGATGTACTGGTCCAATCCGTCGGAGCATGCGTCCATGTCTCCTGCGACGACGCCTTCGTAAGCCTGTTCCAGATAGCCCACGGGCACATCGATGCCGCGCGACACTATAGCGCGATTGACCTTGACCATGTCCTTCTGGGTCTTTCCTTCCATGGCCTTGATGAACCCCATAAAGAGATACACGATAGTCTTGTAGAACCTGGCCGGCTCCTCGTTCCCGTCTGACGCGTCTTCTCCGGAATACACGGCCTCGTACGCCTCCCTTCCGAGAGTGCACAGTCCGCTGATGCAATCCATCGCGGCGTTGGCGTTGGTTATGCAAGACAGATAGTCGAAGGCGATGTTGCCCAGCGTCACCAGAAGGGGCTTCGCCCTGTCGGGTTCGCTGATCGAGGCCAGCTCCATATGCAGCTGCAGCATGGCCATGTCGAGGATGGGAGAGGGGAGGCAGTCATCGATGTACGACGACATCACCTTGTACAGGGACCTGGCCCTTCCCCCGTAAGGCTTCGGATCCTGATCATCTATGATGGAGGCGATCCATTCCACTATCTCCGTGTCGACGAAATCGGCGATGTCCTTCCGCGCCTCGTCGTCCTGCACGGATTCGAAGATCCCCTTCAGAAGCTCCGTGCTGTCCTGGACGTCGCCGTCCTTGAGAAGAGCCATGACCCTGGATGCGTCCCCGTACCATGGTTGGCCCTCGTACGGATCGTCGCATTCCAGCTCCCTGCGGAGAGTCGATCTGAGAGGCGAGGATATGCGATGGAGGCCTTCCGGCTCGACCTTGGAGCCGCAGTACATGCAGTAGCCGTATCCGTTGTTGACATCGAGCAGGATGCGCTCACTGCATTCCGGGCAATCCGTCTTAACGAACGTCATGAGCGCCGTCATGGCATCTACGGATATCAATGTCACTAGGGTGCCGCATCGCCTGTCCACTTGCCTGCCTCATCATGACATTGCGACAGCGGCAATCATCCACGAGCTTCGGATCCATTGCAAATGTTTATGTAAGGGGACGCAATCGGCCGTTCTACATCATGGCCGGGATAGGGTAGCTTGGTTATCCTAGGGGACTGTGGATCCCTTGACTCGGGTTCAAATCTCGGTCCCGGCCCCTTCTCATATCCTGCCTCCGTGCAGGTTACTTTCACAAGCCTTTCGAGGAGACATCATGGCATACGAGGGAAAGCTCAACAGAATCGACGACAACAGATGGGAGATCCCCATGGACGAAGCCATCGGCATGCGGACCAACGCCGTCATCTACGCCGACGAAGCCATGATCTCCCATATACGCGCCGACAACGCCCCGCAGCAGGCCGCCAACGTCGCATGCCTCCCCGGGATCGTAGGAAGCTCGATGGCCATGCCTGATATCCACTGGGGCTACGGATTCCCTATAGGCGGAGTGGCCGCCGTCGATGCGTCGTCCGGATCCATATCCCCGGGAGGGATCGGCTTCGACATCAACTGCGGTGTCCGTCTGATAAAGACGGATCTCACTGTCGAGGACCTGGGAGACAGGAAGAACGCCCTCGTCGACGAGCTCTACAAGAACGTTCCCTCCGGACTCGGATCCAAAGGGCTCACGAAAGTCGGATACAAGGAGCTCGAGGACATCCTGTCCAACGGATCGGAATGGGCCGTCGAGAACGGATACGGATGGGAGGAGGACCTCGATGCCACCGAGGAGCACGGGCACATGCTCGATGCCGATCCGTCCAAGGTGAGCGACAAATCCCGCAAGAGAGGACTTCCCCAATTGGGATCCCTGGGATCCGGGAACCACTTCCTGGAGCTGGATGTCGTCGACCGCACCTTCGACGAGCAGACCGCCAAGGCCTTCGGGCTGAAGGAGGGGCAGATCACCGTCACGGTCCACTGCGGATCCCGCGGATGCGGGCACCAGATAGCCACGGACTACCTTCAGGAGATGGAGCGCTACGTCAAGAAGAACTCCATCGGGCTCCCGGACAGGCAGCTGGCATGCGCCCCGCTCGACTCGAAGCTCGGCGAGGACTACTACCGCGCCATGTGCTGCGGCGCAAACTACGCATGGGCCAACAGGCAGATGATAACCCATTGGGTCAGGGAATCGTTCGAGAACATCCTCGGAGACTCCGCGGAATCCATGGGCATGAAGGTCGTCTACGACGTGGCGCACAACATCGCGAAGATGGAGAGGCACGACGTCGATCGGCACGCGGAGGACGTCCTCGTTCACAGGAAGGGCGCCACGCGCGCATTCGCTCCCGGCAGGCCCGAGATACCGATGAAGTACCGCGACCACGGGCAGCCCGTCATAATCCCCGGGGACATGAGCGTCGGAACCTACGTCCTCGCAGGACGCAGAGGCAGCATGGAGCAGACGTTCGGGTCGTCCTGCCACGGGGCCGGAAGGCAGATGTCCAGGAAAGCGGCCATAGACACGCTCACAGTCGACGGCGTGATGAGGGAGATGGCCGACAAGGGCGTCTATCTCAGGAACGGAACGGTCGAGGGAGTGCTCGAGGAGGCTCCGGAAGCCTACAAGGATGTGGACGAGGTGGTCCGCGTCGTATGCGATGCGGGATTGACCGAGAAGGTGGCCAAGCTCACCCCCATCGGCGTGATAAAGGGCTGATCGGAGTCCCAGAACCCTGCGGGACGCCTTGGAGACGGCGGGCACGTGCTCTTCCGGACACGAGATCAGGACCGCCCATCCGTAGGGGTCCCTCGACTGCAGCGCCCTGGCTATCGGCGAGTATCTGGCTAGCGAGCGGACCTTGCCGCGGTCGTCGACGATGGAGACGTCGGTCTTCCCGACGTTCATCTTCCCCTGGAGGTTGGATCTGGACGTGACCTCCGCGCAGACGTCCATCCATTCCAGGCCCGCTGCATCGGCTATCTCGGCCTCCAGCCTGGAATCGCCTCCCTTCCCGGTGTACCCGAGCAGGGTCTCCGCGATGGAATCGTCCATCTGCTCGCTGTAGATCGCGAACGCCTTCTTGTTCAGCATGCGCGACCTGGCTCTCCTCGCATCGAACGCTGCTCTTCCTCCGGACGCCATGAGCATCGATTCCAGATCGGAATCCCCCATCGTGTGGATGCCTGAGGCGTCGATCCCCGAAGCCTCGACAGCTTTGGAGATCATCCTCTGCGCCATGCGCGTGGTCTCATGGTAGTACACCGCCGTGTACATCAGGGAGCGGGATACCATCAGCCCCTCGGCCGCGGTGACCCCGCCGCGTTCCAGGACTATCCTGTCGTTGACCACGGACATCGTCTTGATGAGCCGGTCGCAGTCTATCCTCCCGTGGCAGACCCCCGTGTGCAGGGAATCCCTCATCAGGTAGTCCATCTGATCGGCATCGACAGGGCCGTGGATGATCTGATGGGCGTAGTCCTTCGATGGGAAGTAGCCGTGCCCGTCCCAATAGCGGTCCATCATCTCGGAACCGGTCGATTCGGGATATGCTATGAGATCGCAGACGTCCTCCGGCGAGATGCCTTCGGCCGAGATGACCTCGGCCATCGTGTCCATGCCTCCGAACAGATCGGAATCCTCTTCGCGGAAATACGGGACCTTTCCGAACACCAGGGCGCGCGCCATATCCATATGGCCCATCCCCGTGGCGTCCTCCATGGCTCCTTCCAGTGCATGGGAGTAGGGCGGATGGCATACATCGTGCAGCAGAGCCGCCATGCGGACCGCACGGGAATCCTCGTCGTCAAGGCCTATGGCCTCCGCCATGCGGCCGGCCAGGCAGTACGTTCCCAGGCAGTGCTCGAATCTCGTATGGTTGGCTCCGGGGAACACGATGCAGCCCATGCCGAGCTGCTTGACCCTCCTGAGCCTCTGCATCTCCGGGCGATCCAGGATCTCGAGGTACACCCCGTCTATGCCGACGGCCCCGTGCACCGGATCCTGGATCACCTTCGATGCCAAATCACTCACCCGTCTTCCAGAGCCTGTCGCCCACGAAGTGGATGGTCTTCACGGCCTTCCCGGGCTGTTTGGCGCACAGATCCGCGCCCGAGCGGAGCGATACGCCGACTGCGAGCGGCGCTCCGTTCCTGGCATCCCTTATCCAGACGAGGTCCCCCTCGGCTATGTCCTGGTCCGCCTCGGTTATGCCCGGCCCCATGACGTCCGCACCGTTCGTCACGAACGGGACGGCCCCCATGTCGACGGTCACGAAGCGCTTCTGGGGGCGGTACTTCAGGATCCCCCTTATCGTCAGGAACGGCTTCCCGTCCTTGACCAGCGCGAGGATGTCGCCTTTTACGAAGACCAGGTCGTAGTCGGTGCTCTCGGCCATGTCGACGCCGTCGGCAGGCGTGAACACCGGAACGCCGGACACCTCCTCGATCTGCTGCGCGAGGGCCTTCACGTCCTTGTCTCTCATCCTCTTCCTCTTGCGGATCATTATGTCTGCCATATCGCATCCCCGATAGTCCAACGCCGATATAGGCTTGATGTCGGTTATGAATTATATACGGG
>DAXO01000079.1:0-22315 GCA_002506425.1 Methanomassiliicoccaceae archaeon UBA480
GTCCATCGCTCTGACCTCGGTCAGGACGGTCTCCTGGGACGACGACATCGCCACGGCGGTCGATGTGATGGCGGACCACAGGATCTCCACCCTTCCGGTGCAGGAGGGCAAGGAGCTCGTCGGAGTGATCACCGAGTACGACATCATAGAGCTCATCTCGGCATGCCGCGAGAGGGACATGATGTTCGTCCAGATCAGCGGGCTCGACGACGACGAGAAGGACGCCACCGATGCCATATACGCGGATATCGAGGACATGGTGAAGAAGGTCTCCAAGATCTACAAGCCCGAGTCCCTGACGATGTACGTCTCCAGATACAACGACACCGGAGGCAACTTCAAGTACAGCATCAGCGCCAGGCTGTTCATCAACGGCACCGTCGTGATGGGCAAGGAGGTCGGCTGGGATCTCGTCAAGACCGCCTCGGATCTCATCAAGAAGCTCGAGGACGCCGTCATCAACATGAAGGATTCCAAGGTCACCTTCCGGAAGAGGAAGAAGTGATCCCGAGGGGCGCGAGCCCCTCCAAACCCCTTCGATGATTCTTCAAACCTATCACCACCGGCTCCGACATGGAGTCCGCGAAAGCCGCAGCGAAGAGCGGATAGTGCTCCACACCCTTGTCGTCGACGAAGATGTTGGTGTTCCCGAGCATCACGAATCTCGTGAAACGGTAGATCGAATAGCTCGGAGAGGCCATCAGCTTGTTGAGCGAGGGGCACCTGCGTTTCTTTCCGGATTTCACCTCTATGGCCATCAGATCTGTTCCTATACTCGTCACGAAGTCTATCTCGATGCGATCGACCTTGCGCTCCTCGTTGCGATCCCTTTCGAAGAAGTACGTGCCAACGCCACTGCGCTCGAGCATGGTGGCGACGGATGCCTCAGCCATGGCGCCTTCGTTTATGCTTGCATCTCCGGAATACAATGCCAGCCTGTCCGCATCATCGAGATACGGCATGAGCAGACCCGTGTCGCAGAAGAAGAGCTTGAAGTACCTCCCTATGCTCATGTCCAATGGTCTGACCGGCTCCGTCAGTCCGTTGACGCATGTTATGTACCCCGCGGCATCGAGCCAAGTCAACGGCTCGGCGTACTCTCTCCAGCCCTCGTTGCCTCCGCTCGACATCTCCGAATACGAAAACTTCCTGCTCCCGCGCTTCATCTGTCTCGGAATCGACTCGATGCAATCGGCTATGCGAATCCGCAGGTTGCGTGGCGCGTATGTCAGTACATCCGTCCTGTATCCTTCCAGCAGAGCCTTCTGCTCTGTCAGAACCTCGTCGTAACGACCTGCGATCGCATTCTTGACCGCATTCGGCATTCCGCCCACGATGAGATATTGACGATACAGCTCGTTGAGCCTATCGAGGATGGGTTCCTGCAGAGGTTCGCGTTTCGAGATGCAGTCGCGTATCTCAGAAACCGCTTCCTCCGATATCCCGTTGGCCCAGAGGTATTCCTCGAAATCCATGGGATACATACGGACCAACCGCTCGTAACCTAGAGGAGAAACATGGCATCCGCCGGATGCCTCTTTGCCGGTCCAGTCATCTCTTCTTCCGAATATCCCCTCGTTCTCGGAACGCTTCAACCCCATTACCCCGAGAAGAGAACCGCTTGCAACGACATCCAGACGCCCGTCGACGACGAGAGGCTTCAAAGCACAACGCGCGTCATCGCATAGCTGTATCTCATCGAGGAAAAGAAGCGAATCCCCTCTCTCGACTTTGAAATCGGGATAGAATATCTGTAGACTGCGAATGAGCCTGTCGGCAGATATATCCCCTGCGAACAGGCCCTTGGCATCTGGATTCGCAGAGAAATCGATACGCAGATAGTTCTTGTAATTGGCACGTCCGAATTCGTCGATCGAATAAGTCTTGCCTATCTGCTTCGAACCATGGATGATCAACCCTTTCCTATCGACATCGTTCTTCCACGACTACAGGATAGAGGTGATCTTCCGCTTCATGATTGCCTGATGATTCCATGATAGATGTGGTTTACTAGAATCTAAGAGTAGAAAGTAGTATTATTCCTAGAATCTAATCTTAGATTCTAGTATAATCCCTAGAATCTATGATTATTGGGGAAGAACTCCGAAGACCGACAGAAGGCAGACGCCGTTCCGATCTCCGGTAAGGGGGTTCCGGGCTCTCGCCCGTAAGAGGTTCTGATGGATCATTCCTTGATCTTCTTCCCGCACTTGGGGCACCAGTCCGCGTTCGCAGGGATCTGCTCTCCGCAGTGCGGACACGGGACGGTCTCTGTGGAAACATCGACGGTTCCATCAGGGTGTTCGACCTCGGTCTCCTCGGCCTCGTCGAACTTCGCTCCGCACTTGGGGCAGACGGTCGCATCGGACGGGACCTCGGCTCCGCATTCGGAGCATGTGAAGTAGTCGGCCTTCTTCGGCTTGAGCTCCTCGGGAACCTCGATGTACTCGCCGCACTTCCTGCAGACGACCTCTCCGGGAAGAACGGTGGCGCCGCAGGACTTGCAGCGTCCGTAGCCCTGGGGGTAGAGCCTTCCTTCCGACTCCATCTTCCTGCGGGTCTTCTCTGCGCTCCTCCTCATCATCGTGGAGAATCCCAGGATCAGGAAGAACATGAGGGCCGTGAGACCTACGGTGTATCCTGCGCCCTTGGCGCACATGGAGATCTCGTCCCCTGACGTAAGTCCCGAATCGTACGTGAAGGACAGGGAGGATTTCACTTCCTTATTGTCGCCGTCGATCTTCTCAACGGCGAGCGCCATCCAATAGAACTTCCCTTCGGATACTCCGTCGAGCTTCATCCTGCCATGCTGCCAGCCGTCGGCCAGCGCAGTGAGATCGGACTTCTCTGCACGAATGTCCTTGAGATCCCCAGGAGTGCCGATCAATCCGAACGATATCAGAGAGACGGTGCCGTAGCGGACGAGCACATCCCATGAATCGCCGACCTCCAGAACGGAAGGGTTGACATCGTACTCGATGTAGTAGCCTCCGTCCGCCCCGTCGTACACGACATCGATGTTCCTTATGGAATCGGTGTCGCTGTCCATGAGGGACTGGTAGTCCTGTGCGATCCCGCCGTATGCGAATGTTCCGACAAGCATCGCGAGAACCACGAAGGCAATCCCGATGACGGCCTTCACTCTGACGGACATGACCCCCAGCATATGCGGGATCATGTACAGCGCGACGGCCACGATGAGGAACCCTATGCAGATCGCGCCGATTCCCAGGACCTCGAGAACGAGGGCGATGGCTATCGCGGCGATTATCGCGATCAGCTGTTTCGTTGAGAGGGCCTTGAAATCGTCGCGGAATCCCTGGACGAACGACTTCCTNNNAGCCCTCGGCATTCTCAGTCATCGGTCCTCCCATGATGGGGGTCAATAAAGGCTTTGCTGGATTCGCAGCGGGAATTCCGAATCTCACAGGCCGTTGGAATCCTCTCAAATAGTCGATGGACCTCTACAGGGACCATGGCTTTCATAATCCTGACCTGTCCCGGCTGCGGCCGCAGGATCATAATGGATGAGACGGACGGAAAAGGATACTGCATGTACTGCGGACTGCAGATAGATGCAGGAAGAACCGACGCCGAATATCTGGACCCGCAGTCCTGCGAGCTCCTCGACGTCGTAATCAACGGAGACGGCAACGGGCACGAGGACGAGCCCTGGTTCCCTGCGATGAAGGGATCCGTCGACCTTCTCATGGAAGGCCGCGTGGAGGAGGCGGCCATGGGCTTCGCCTCAGCTCTCGAAGGGCAGGATGCCCAGACCGTCACGGCCATGAAGGATGCCATGGCCGAGTTCGTAGCCCAGTGGGTCCTGAGAACCGTCTTCGAAGGGCGCCCGTACAAAGGCGGCATGATGGCCGTGGCCCCGATGCTCGAGGTCGAGGGCGAGATGGACACATCCCCCGCCATACTCATAGAGACGATATTCGAGGCGATCTGCAACTCCGTAAACATAATCGGATGCCCGGAGGACGCCCTCAACATGACCGAGTCGCTCTTCTCCCTGCTCAGGGAGTATCTGACGACGGAGCCCTCTATGACGAACCAAGCGCTGCTCCTCGACGAGTTCGTCAAGCAGTCGGAGGTGTTCTCGGAGGTCGCCGACCAGGTCAGCGACGGAAGAGCGGACGAGCAGAGGGAAGCGATAGCCAGGATGCGCTCTGCAGCCGAATGCCTCCAGTCCGCCATGACCGAGGAGATCCCCCGGCAGCCCCATGAGCGCCTGGAGGACCTGGAGGGATACTGGGCCGGAAAGGGCATAGGCGTCATAGGCAAGGATGCCGCAGGCATCCTCGGTTCCATGTCCGGAAGGGATGTCTCCGAAGAGGATGCCCGCGCCTGCAGGGAGTATGTGGGCCTCTACATGCACCCCGTGCTCTGAGCAAACGCCAAATACGAATCAAGGAATCGGTGAGCGCAATGGCGACGATCGAGGAGCAGATACAGGAGCTCGAGAACGAGATCTCCAAGACCAAATACAACAAGGCGACGGAGGCGCACATAGGCAAGCTCAAGGCCAAGATCGCCAAGCTGACGATGGAGGAGGAGAAGCGCCGCTCCTCCAAGGGACCGACCAAGGGATTCTATGTGAAGAAGGCAGGGAACGCCACCGTCGCCCTAGTGGGCTTCCCTTCCGTAGGAAAATCCACTCTCCTCAACCAGCTGACAGGAGCGAAATCCGAGGTCGGAGCCTACCACTTCACCACCCTGGACGTCGTCCCGGGAATCATGCTGTACAACCACGCCAAGATCCAGATACTGGATATGCCCGGTCTGATCAAGGATGCTTCCCGCGGAAAGGGACGCGGAAGGGAGGTCATCGCCGCCGCAAGGTCGGCCGACGTCATCCTGCTCGTGTGCGACGTCTTCAACCCGAGGATGGACGTCCTATTCAGGGAGCTGTACAACGCCGCCATACGTCTGAACCAGAAGAAGCCCGATGTCGTCATCACGCACTCGGACCACGGCGGAATACAGGTGAAGCCGACCCTCAAGCTCACCAAGATCGACGTCGACACCATCAAGGACATGACCGCAGCCTACGGTCACATCAACGCCACCGTCGTGGTGCGCGAGGACATAAACGTCGAGCAGATGCTGGACGTCCTGGCCGGGAACCGTGTATACATCAAGGCGATCATGGCCATCAACAAGGTCGATCTGGCGAAGCCCGAGGAGCTCCAGGCTGCTCTGGACCTCCACAAGGACTACCGCTGCATCCCAATCTCCGCCGCGACAGGCCAGGGGATCAAGGACCTGCAGCAGGCGCTGTACGATACGATCGACATGATACGCATCTACCTCAAGCCCCAGGGGCAGGAGGCGGACATGGACATCCCTCTGATCGTCAAGAAGGGCAACACCATTGGGGATGTGTGCGAGCTGATCCACCGCGACTTCAAGAACAACTTCCGCTACGCGATGATCTGGGGGAAGAGCGCCAAGTTCCCCGGGCAGACCGTGGGTATGGACCATGTCGTAGCGGACCAGGATGTCGTCTGCATCATAGTCAAGAGATGATCCGGAAGGGCTGTCGCCCTTCTCCGGATTATTTCAGTATCGATATAATCGAAACAATCGTTATATCGGATTGAAACAATGATTGCCTGTAGAAGATCTGAGGATAGTCGAAGACATCTGCCAGAACAGAGAGGGCCCCCATTTCGAAGCGAAAGAAGTCCATGCCGGGATACCTCGTGAAACTTGGGAGACGTATTCCGCCTTCGCCAACACTGACGAGGGCTGCTGGTCTTCGGTCTCAATGAATCCGAGGAGAGTCTCCAGATTGCAGGGGTTCCGGATGCCGAAGACATAATCAGAAACATATGAAATCTCCTCAACAACAGGGAATTCATCAGCTCAAATCTGCTTTCCAACGGCGATTTTGCCATCATGGATTACAACGGAGCGAAACTCATAACGATGAGAATTCCCCGCGCCGATCGCTTCGAGAGACCGGTTTTCATCAATGGCAACCCCCGCAATGCGTATCGGAGAAACGGAGACAGCGATTACAAATGCAGCCCTGAAGAGATCACCTCGAGGATCGTGGATTCATCGCGTACAGCGACGGATCGGTCCATCGTCAAAACCTCCATGATAGAGGATCTGTCGAGAAAATTCATAGCCGCCTATCGCAACATCCACCGCGTCACCAGGCCGGAGAGCGACTGGAACGAATTGGACGACGAGTCCTTCCTCAGGATCCTCGGTGCGATCGCATATGATGGCGAAATCCTGAGACCCACACTGGCCGGACTTCTGATGTTCGGATACAAGTACACCATATCGTTTGAGACGAACGGCTATTGTCTGGACTACAGGGAATACGAGGACGACCCCATAGACTGGATCGACAGATTCATGTCGGACGAGGACGGATGGTCAGGAAATCTGTTCGACTTCTATACCGAATGCTGCAGGCGCGTTCGCAGAACGATGAAGCATGGGATGACCATCGACGAAAATATGAGAAGGATAGACGACGGGGATATGGACAAGGTGTTCAGAGAGGCGTTGCTCAACGCCATCTCCAATGCAGATTATCGCTCATCCGGCGGCGTGGTCGTTGAAAGAAGACCCAATATTATATCTGTACGCAACCCAGGAACGTTCAGAATCCCGCTTGATAAGGCAGAGACTGAAGGCACCAGCGACCCCCGCAATCCTACTATCCTGAAGATGTTCAACCTGATCGGCTTCGGAGAACGTGCAGGCTCCGGAATCTCCCGCATGTCACGCCTGTGTATCAAGAACGGCATGCCGCAACCCCGCTACCGCGAGCAGACCCGTCCTGATTGCGTGAACGTGACAATCGCCATCGCCGATACAGAAGGATATCTGGATCTGGAAGAGGCTATTCTAGGAATGATAGATGGGGATCCCCGTATATCGATAACATCCATGTCCGAGAATCTTGGAATCGATAGAAATGTCGCGTCCCGCACGGTTCAGAAACTCAAAACCCGCGGACTTATCGAAAGAGTAGGCGGGACCAGGGGGTACTGGAGCATTCCTGCCCATCGCAACCGATTGGAACAGGAAGCAGGATATCCGAACCGATGCGCAAAATGGATACGGCATCAGAAGAGGCAACGCATGTCGAAGATGTGGAAAGGATGGCGTCATTCCAACGGGGATGACGCCTGTTTCAAGGTTGATGCGGCCTCAGTTGACTACAGCAGTGTAGTCGACCAGGGTGTACACCAGCGAGTAGTTGTTCAGAACCGTTCCTCCAGTCAGATAAGCATCCGTGGAAATCGTCTGCTGATAGAGGACGTAGGACTCCGCATCATGGTACTCGACGTAGTGGAACATGTTTCCGTAAGCATCTGTCTTATCGAATTCGACACAGATCGTATCCTTGACGCCCCAGGCAGTGGTCGTCTTCGACGGTGTCCCGGTATTTTGTTTGGAGGCATCGATCGTGTATGTAATCGTGTTCTTTTGGGTATCTTTCTGGGTATTGCCTTTATCATCGACGTAGCTGGCAGTCAGATCCTGAGTCTGCTCGACGGTCTTCGTCGTACCGCTGACGCTATTGTACGACTCGGTCATTTCACCAGAATACTGGAAGGGTATCCCGTAAACGTCACACCCCCCGGTTATTTCGTATTTCATTACAGAACCTACGCCAAGATCCGAAACCTTGATCGCCTTCCACTGAGCGTACAGCGTCTGGGTTCCCTCGACGTCGGAGCTTATGGTGGAAGAGGGGAGATACTCCTTTCCGGATCCATCCTTCTCGGTGTTCCAAGAGACGAAAACCTTGAAATTGGATTTATTGTCAAAACCGCACGCGGGCACTTCGATCGGTGTCCCGAGTTCGGATTCCAGATCGGCCATCTCGCCGTTACCGCCGTTGGAATCGAACGAAACAACGAAATTGCTGGGTTCATCCTCATCGCCATTTGAAGTAATCACAACGACTGCTGCGGCTGCTATTATGACGACCGCAACAACAATCGCAATTGCTATCGTTTTGCTGTTCATGAGATTTCCTCATCCTGGAACGCCGGCAGTATGCTTCCTATTCCCATACCGAGGGGAGGAATCCGGATTCCAGAATGGTCGCTAGTCGTTGCTCGTCGTATATAGCGATAGTGGCGGTTCTATCGCGTTTTTATTCATCGTTACATATTATTGGCATAAATGTATACTTCTACTGTTTTGAATCCAATATCCCAAAACCGATCCGACCCGATTAGGGATATCGTCATCTGATGTCGCCTGTCATCATTATCTACTTTCTCGAACTATACCAGTTCATGGCGAAGAGAGATTTGATCTCGGTTTCGGACATGGAGGACGAGTGGCCTTCGCTCGTAGACCTCGCGATAAAGCTGAAAGCAGAACGCGGACACCACGGCGATCCTCTCAAGGGCAAGACGCTCGCGATGATCTTCGAGAAGCCCAGCACCCGCACCAGGATCTCGTTCGACGTCGCGATCACCGAACTCGGCGGACACGCCCTCTACATAGACGAATCCAAAATGCAGATGGGAGTCCACAGCGAAACCATTGAAGACACAGCACGCGTCATGAGCAGATTCGTCCATGGAATCATGTACCGTGCCTTCGACTACAAGATGATGGACAAGTTCGGGGAAATCGCGACAGTGCCCGTCATCAGCGGACTCGACAACCTCGAGCACCCCTGCCAGGCGCTGGCGGACATGGTGACCATCAAGGAGAAGCTCGGCGGATTCCGCGGAAAGAAGCTCGTCTACCTCGGAGACGGGAACAACGTCTGCAACTCTCTGCTGTACGCATGTGCGATCATGGGGATCGACATGGTCGCATGCTGCCCTGCAGTCCGCATGCCGAATGCGGAGATCATGTGGAGAGCATCGAAGATCGCAGAGAAGACCGGTTCCAAGATCATCGCATCCCATGAGCCCCAGGATGCTTGCGTCGATGCCGACGTCCTCTACACGGACACCTGGATCTCCATGGGAGACTCAACACCCGTCGAGGATGCGATCAAGCTGTTCAACGACTACCAGATTAACTCCCAGCTCCTCTCGCTGGCCAAGCCGACCTGCATAGTCATGCACTGCCTCCCTGCCCACAGAGGGCAGGAGATCACGGCCGAGGTCATCGATGGACCTCAGAGCGTGGTCTTCGACCAGGCCGAGAACAGGCTACACGCCCAGAAGGCCGTCCTGTACACCCTGATGAAGGATCAGTGAAAACAATCCCGGCCGGACGGCCGGGTCCTTTTCTTCGATATGTCCATGGTCCTCGGGCGTTACCGAAAGACACCGGGATTAAACATCTGATAGGGCTGTCCGAAACAACCTGAGCTTCCGTATATCGGCTTCATGATCGGGACTGATTCGTTCACCCGAATTCATTCGATTAGAGATGTCAAGGCGTGCACGGGAATGGATTCGAACCTCTCTCCGCAATGAGGGCTGAATTGTTCGTCCGCTACCGACCGAATGATCTGCAAAAAGCCGCGGTTTATTGGAACGCGAACCAGGAAGAAGGTACCCGCCCGAAGGCGGGTAAGAGGTTTCCGATCGCTCAAGGGTCAGGCTTCAAGCCATTCCCTTGATGGCGGCGACGAGGGCCTCCATGTTGGCGTCGGGGGTAGCGACAGCGACTCCGCATCCGGAGGAGATGACGTTGAATCCGGCGTTGGCGGAGCGCAGAGCTGCCTCCTTGACCTCCTCGGGGGTTCCCTGGAACAGAGGCCTGACGGATCCGACGTTTCCGACGAGGACGGTCTTTCCACCGACCTTGGCGGCTGCGTCCTCGGGCTTGACCTTCTCCTCGATGGAGATTCCGGTGACACCGGTGCCGACCATCTGGTCGAGGATGGGGAGGGTGTCTCCGCAGATGTGCAGAACGGTGTACTTTCCGTCCTTGGGCTTGAGAGCGGTCTTGACGTGCTTTCCAGCGGCCTCCTCGAACATGTCGGGAGCGAGCATGTCGGTGGATCCGGAAGGCTCGGAGCACTGAACGACATCGGCACCGGCGTCCATCAGGGCGTGGGTGTAGGCGGTGACGTAGGGGTTGACGGCGTCGACCCACTTGTCGACCTCTTCGGGAGCCATCATCATACCGAAGACGAGGTTCTCGGTGTTGACGAGGTTTCCGGTGAGGGTGAAGGGTCCGGTGTTTCCGGCGACAATGGCGTAGTTCTCGCCGTGGGACTTCTGCATGATTCCCATGGCCTCGATGGCGACGGCGACCCTTCCGGTCTTGAGGAACTCCTCAACGGGCATCATGTCGGCGGGGTCCTGGTACTCGCCCATCATGGGGTCGAACTTGAAGGGGTGCTCCTTGATCATAGGGGAGGCATCTCTCTTGTCGACCTGGACGCGGGCGCCCAGAGCCTCGGCCTCGGCGGTCAGGCAGAAAGGAGCCCTGACGCACTCGAATCCCTGGACATCAGCCTGGGCACATCCGAGCTTAGCCATGAGGTTGGCGTCCTTGTGGGCCTCGGGCCAGGCGGCTCCGACCTTGTCCATCTGTCCGAGGGTGGCGGACTGGGTGAAGATGGCGACAGGGGGCCTGTCCAGGGACTCATGTTTCATTGCTGCGAGTACTCTCTCTCTAGGAGTCATTGTCATGATAGTTTCTCCTGAGTCGCAGTATCGTTTATTCATTCTTAAAGGATACGGCAGTGGGATGGAAGAAATGACCGAAGATGTTCAAACCTTTCCGAGCCAGATGCAGGAAGGGACATGTTGGATGTATATTCCAATCACACCTTCACATCAGATAGGCTCTTGAGGGTGCCGAGATCCATGAGCCCCATATCCGTGACGCCGTAGAGGCGGGCATCGGCATAGTCGCATGACCTCAGCGCGGGCGCCATGACGCATTGGTCGTCCATCACCAGATCGTTCCCCGCGGAGAACGGGCTGAACGGAGGGATGACAATAACGCCCTCCTTCTCCGCATGGACGAAGCATTGGATCTTCATCCCTCCCCCGACCTCCCCGGGTATCCTGACCGAAGGATGCTCGTGACCGATGATCACAGGCCTGACTCCGGAATCCTCATGGCCGTGCTCCAGACGGTATCCCATGATATCGACGTGATCCACGGCCATTATCCCCATGTCAGAGATTATGTTCTGGATGTAGTTGTCGTGATTGCCGCGCACCACGACGACCTGGGCGTCCTCTGATATCAGATCGATTATGGAGCGCACCTGATTGCTCTCCTCTCTCCCGGCCCTCTTGAAGTCGTGCTTTATATCCCCTAGGAGAACAACGCGTTCCGGCTCGTATTTAGATAGGATATCGTTCAGAGAATCGCGGATGGAGCCCGTGTTTATCCTCGGGAGATAGAGGCCGTCCTGCTCCAATGCGCGCTCGTATCCGAGGTGCAGGTCGCCTATCACGACAGTCGGGCCTTCGTCCAGAATAAGGCACTTGTCATTGGTGATGTGGACGCCGGGACGAATCTCCAGAGATCTCATACTCGGAACACCCGATGCGATTCGGATAGAAAAACGGGTCGCCGCTCCATGAGGAGCGGTTCATCCCTTCAGTTTGCATGCCCGCCCTTCACAGGGCCGGCAACGGGACGGTCAATGGGCTGACCGCATGTGGGACACATCGAAAACGGGTACAAAGATGGGATTTCTTTCCCGCAGTATACGCATCTCATGCAGTCCGCCACACGGACGAACCGTGTTTAATAAAGACCGCCCCTACCAACAGAGCTGGTACCAACCGTCGATGATGTTGGATGTTTTCTTCCCCGGGACCTGGCTCTACAGGACCTGGATACTCGGATGATGGTTGGTCAGAAAGCATGGAGAAGCACGTTCCATCATGTGTTGATACCGCTACGACCTCGCTGACTCTGCTGGTCCCCGTCCAAATCCTTATACATTGGATGAATGATGTATCCATCATGATTCAGAGAGCTAACAGGCTTGGAGGACCTGTCCCCAAGTTCAACGACTATCACGTGTGGAAGGCTCTTCAATATCTGGACGATGAGAGCCCCATAGGAAGGAAGCGCCTCTCCCAGGTCCTGGGCATCGGCGAAGGAAGCACGAGGACGATCCTGTCCCAGCTCCAGGACCAGGGCATGATCACTATAGGGAAGAGCGGCATCCTGCTTACTGACAGAGGTCTTGAGTTCAAGAAGACGTATCACATGGACATCGCGGACGTGACCATCAGCGACCTCACCATAGGGGACAAGGATTGCGCCGTTCGCGTGCCCCGCAGGGCCAAGGATGTCAAATACGGATGCGAGGAAAGGGACGCGGCAATCAAGTCCGGCGCCACCGGCGCCACCACCCTGATCTACTCCGACGGGAACCTGATGTTCCCCGGATCCGACTACCCGGTAGACAACGAGATTTCGAGCAAGGTGCAGTCGATCTTCAACCTGAAGAACGACGATGTCGTCATCATCGGAACGGGGCCCACAAGCGATGTGGCCGAGATCGGGGCCGTTACTGCAGGCCTGGAGATTATGGGCGGCCTGCAGTTCAACCGCGATCTCAAAGACATCCTGACCCCTAAGAATTCCGGCAACGAGCTGATATCCCTCGCTTTCGCCATCCACGACCTCGTAGGAGGGCTTCCGGTTTGCGCCAAGAGCAGGGACAACCTAGGCATCAGAATCGAGAACGGAGCGGTCATCGACAACGCATACGACGGTCCTGTCCTCGAAGAAGTGATAAATGCTGGCACCACAATCCGTAAGATCGCTACATCCGGCCCCTACAAGGGGATTCGCGTCATCGTGACGCCGATAGAGCTGGACAACCGCATCATAGCCGTGATCGGCGTGGTCGACATCCGTTCCATGGCCGGTGCGAACAACCTTATCAGACTGAGGAGCGACGACAATGAGTGAGGAATGCAAGGTATGCGTCGATGCCGGCGTATGCAAGATGAAAACCCTGATAACAGCCAGAGACAACGGGATGGGCCTCATCGAGATCGATATCAAGAGCGACTGCCCAAACGTCCTGAAGATGTCCTGGAAGCTCGAGCCTATGAGCCCCTATGCAGAGGTCGAGGCTCCTTTCGACAAATCCACCGTCTACAAGCTGGCAGCCGATGCCATCCCCCACACCGCCTGCCCTGTGCCCTCGGGAATCATCAAGGCGCTCGAGGTAGCCGGAGATCTGGGACTCAAGAGGGATGCGACCATCCATTTCGTCCAGGAAGGCGAACAGATAGACATAAGCTGACATCTGGCTTATGCCAAATCCAGCCTTCCGGCTGGACGAAAACAATTTCTATATTTTCCTCCATTTTACGGGCATGACCACCGGAGTTGACGAACCTGGGGACGCCCAGCTGGAGATAATACGCAGGATGAGGGGAGTCGTCCATGCGTTCTATCTGGACAGGGACATCCTCGAGCAGGTTAGGGAAGAGGAGACCAAGGTCCGCGCCATGGGCAACATCGCCGTCGATAACGTAGGATTCAGCGAGGCTCTGAAGAGAGAGAACGTCATCTGCATCGTGAAGGATCCGAGATTCAGACCTCCTCCGGAACCCACGGTCATCCTCGAATCGGGAAACGGCGAGATCATAGGCGAAGAGGTGTTCCCGTTCACCGCCCACAAGTACGCGGACAAGCAGGACGTTGTCTGGCTTTCCGACGGGTTCGTGATGTTCCCTTCGGTCAAGGCCGACGGATCCGAGACCTTCACCATGCCTCCGGTGTCGTTCCCCGAACTCAATCCTAGCAACGGATGCAAGGATGTCATATCCTGCAGCCCTGCACCCACATGCGACCTCATGATCAGAAAGCACTACGGGCTGGAGGACAATCCCAAGCTAGCCTCGGTTCTCGTAGCATTCAACAGGCTCAAGCCCGGAGAGTCGGCTCCCGATCTGGACCCTGAGATCGCAAAGGTCAAGAAGAGGGAGAAGGAGACCGAAGAGAAGATTCAATGAGAGCAGCCGGCGGTGCGGAATCCGCGCCGTCGTGTCTGTTTTCAAACACTCTAGTACAATTTTTTCATCTTAATAATATCAATAATCGATTTTTCTGTCTGGAAGAGCATATATAACACATTTCAATGAAGAGATTCTCATCAGATAACCGCATTATATCGTCATTGGATGCATTATATCCAATGATTCGACCGATGCGGCTTCGAGGAATGATAAACATGCAGGAAGCCAGACTGCCCTGGAGTACGAAAGAGATGCTCCTTTACGGTACCGTGATCTCGCTTATCACAAGCCTGATCATGTGCGAATTCAACCTTTTCAAAAGCGCAGGTGCATCGTTTGATGTCTTTATAGACGGCCTGATATCTCTGCCTGCCATCTGGATAGTCGTGATGCTCCTGATCAATTTCATCGTGGAGCCTGTGGCTTGCAAGGTGGTGCAGAAATACACCGAACCGACGGACAGCTTCTACACGAAGATCGTATTCAACATCATACCGTGCGTACTCATGATGTCCGCGATCATGACCATCGTCGGCTCGGGCATCGGACACCTGTTCGCAGGCGATCTGTCATTGCAGATCGTCTACGATTGGCCGTCGAACTGGCCTGTGAATTTCTGCGTTGCATTCTGGGTCGAGATGCTGGTAGCACAGCCGGCCGCAAGGCATCTGATGAAATGCATCCACGCAAGCAAGGTTCCGCCCATGGCGGAATGA
Source organism: Methanomassiliicoccaceae archaeon UBA480 (assembly GCA_002506425.1). Classification (GTDB taxonomy): domain Archaea; phylum Thermoplasmatota; class Thermoplasmata; order Methanomassiliicoccales; family Methanomethylophilaceae; genus Methanoprimaticola. The sequence continues at coordinate 14,627 of DAXO01000079.1, forward strand.
GTTGACGAAGTGGCCGATCGGTTCCTGGGAAGCCTGTCGCGGCTTCCCGAAACTCCTTTTCGAAACTATCATTGGACATCGTTTCCGGCATGAGATCTCATGCCCCCGACAGATGACCTGGCTTGCAGCTTCATTCCTTCGACATGATATCGATTCTTTGCGCGAAGGAACAGAGAATGATCGAAACCTTGTGCATATAGACGAAAGCATCCCGACGGGACCGAAAAAACCGCAAGAGAAGGGAAGAGGTTTGTGTAAATGGTTTGGTGAAGGCGAGCGCTCATCCACCTCCGGAAGGCATGAACTCGGAGACATCGACGTCTTCGGCCTCCTTCTTGAGGTCCTCAATAGCCTCACGGCCACCATCGTAGGACTTGCGCTCTTTGAAGGAGACCTCGATGTATTCCGAGGGATCCGCGGGGATCAGGTTCGCTGCATCGTAGTAGAGGTCGGTGCGGTCAAGCCTTACCCAGACCTTCCCGTCCCTCTCCCTGATGTCCGTAACCTTCCCGACCGTGGATGTCGGAGTGTATTTGAGCAGATCTCCTACCTTCATCGCGATCAGCCCTTGATGACAGCGCTGCGCTCGCCTGCGGGGTGGAACTCCCTGAGAGCTCCGCGTCCGATCTCCTTCGTCACGTTGGCGAAGTCGAAGACCAGGGACGGGTCGGCGAATGCGACCCTGACGAACGGGTTGGCAGTGAAGGCGTCTCCGCGAGCGATGTGGGCGGCCTTGGGGATACCGGTGTATCCGGAGAGGTGTCCGACATTCATCGCGTAGTTGGGGTAGTTGGGTCCACGGACCTCCATGGGGAGACCCTCATCGGACCTGTAGGCGAACGAGTTGGCGGAACCGCACTGGTCCTGCAGGTCGTATCCGTAGAATCCGAGCCTTCCGGTCCTCTCCTTGTGCTGGAGCATGGACAGGTACCAGCAGTTGAGACCGACGTCAGCGACACCGGTCGCCATGGCACCGGCGATACCGGTGGAGGCGGCTGCGACGGTAGCCCTCTGGGATCCACCGAAGTGGGTCTCCATGACGGCGGGGTACCTCTCGTACATCTCGAGAGCGTAGGAGTTGACATCGTCGGCCAGTTTCATGACCTCATCGAGGTTGCTGGGGTCCAGCTTGCAGAAGCCGCCGTACCTGGATTTGATCTGGTCGATGGCGTAGTAGACGTAGTCCTCGAGGATGTTGTCGGTGTACGCAGCGGTAGCGTACTGGGTGAATCCGACTCCACCGGACATGTATCCACCGAGGTAGACCTGGTCGTAGACGGCTGCTCCGAGGGCGACTGCCTCGAGGGCTCCGCGTCCGGGGTCGTCGGGGTAGACACGGTCGGACTGAGCGATGTCGGCCATGTATCCGAAGGGTATTCCACCGGGCTCGTTGGGTCCCCTGGCGCGCCTTGCGGGCATCATGGTTCCCATGTTGAGGGACTGGTGCTTCGCGGAGTAAGCGAAGTCGGCGATGGCTGCCTCTCCTGCTGCGAGCTTGTAGGAGGAGATGAAAGCCATGGAGATCTGCATGGCGGCGTGCCTGGAAACAGTGGCACCGTCCATGAGCCTTCCGACGATGGTCGGGACACGGACAGCCTGCATCAGGGTCTTGCCGATAGCCTTCTTCAGCTGCTTGGCCTGGTCCTCAGGGAACAGCTTGTTGATGTTGATGACGAACCTGGGGTCGATCTCGTCGATCAGCTCGTCGTCGCCGGAGAAGACCTTGACGTAGGAGTCCCAGACGAGGGCGGGGTTGATCTCGGCCATGTGCTCCTGAACGACTGCTCCTCCAGGCATGGTGTGGTTGACGGTCTCGAGGTACGCGTTGATGGTCTCAGGCGTGACCTCCTTTCCGAGCCTCCTCTCGATGGTCTGGTGGGGGCTGTCGAGACCGACGAGGATGGTCCTCCTGATGTCGTCCCAGGCCTGCTGGATCGCACAGTTGTTGACGCAGTGCAGATCGTCGACCTCGGTGAAGATCTCGGTGTGGCTCAGCTGGTAGGGCATCCAGCTCCTCTGTCCGAGGGGAACTCCGATGTCCTCGTTGAGCATGGGGATTCCACGCTTCTTGGCAATCTCATCCGCGGTCTTCTGGAACTCGACCTTGGACTTGGACTGTCTCCAACCACCGTAGCAGTAGTACTTGGTGGTCATGTCGGTGGGGTCTTCCTTGAACTTCTTCTTGCATGCTTCCATGAACAGCTTCTCTTTTCCTGCCATGGTAATCACTCTCCCTTGACCTTCCACGGCTGGTAGCCGCCGAGGGTCCTAAGCTTGTGGATCCTGAGGCCGTACATGGTGACCTCTTTGTCGTCCCTCATGTCGACGCCGTCGGCCCTGAAGATGGTGGTCCTCTTCTTCAGGTCGGACATGGCAGCGGGCTTCCCGACGGATATTCTCCTGTCGAGAGGGATAGCGACCTGGTCCTTGACGTAGACGACCTCTTTCTTCTCATCGTCCCAGACGTACCTCTGCCAGCCGTCGAACATGAGTCCGTGCTCGTCGAGACGGCAGGCGTGTCCGTGAACGGTGGCTCCCCTGATACCGGTGAGGGCGGGGTCGAAGGTCTCGTTGTCGATGAACTCCTTGGCCATCTGCTCGAGGTTCCTCTCACGGACCTCGATGATCTGCCTTCCGGAAAGGGTTCCGGTGTCGATTCCCCTGTACCTGGAGAGGTACATCCAAGCCCTCTGGTAGGGCGAGATGGGGGCGAAGTAGACGGAGTCGGTGAACTGGATGTACCTTACACGGTCTCCGTGTTTTGCACCCTCGATGGGGGTGACGAGCTTCCTGATGGGACAGTTGGGCTCCTTGCCCTCCTCTATTGGGGGGTGGATGGACTTGTAGTCCTCACCGGGCTGCCTGTGTCCCATGATCCTGACGACGTCGTCCATGGAGACGTCGCGCAGCTTCTTCAGTTTGACCTTCGGGTCCATGTACCTGCGCCTGTTTTTGGCAGGTGTGGTGGTTCCCGGATAGAACTGCCTCTTGTATGCCATTTTATGCACTCCTGTAATCATGTAGAGTTGGTCTGTATTTCGAGTATCTTCCAACCTGGAGGGTGTATCCGTGCTCTATCGTGCTGTTGCACGCGGCCTTGATCTCCTCCACCTTAGCGTCCAGCTCCTCCTCGTTCTCGACTTCGAGCTCTATGTAGAACCCGCCGATGAGGTAGCGTAGCTCGACCTCATGTCCGCCTACGTGGATGATCCTGCGCTCAGTATGGTTGTTCGGAAGCCCTTTGCCAGGACCGCTGTTGATGGTCTTGGGAAGACTCTCCCCGGTCATGTTGATCTGCCTGATGCCTTTGATGACATCCAGGGCGTTGAGGACCTTCTCCGTCGTCTCAGCGCTGAGCAGACGGTTGGTGATGATCTGGACCTCGGGAAGAGGCACTCCGGCGTAATCCGCCGCGGGGGCTGAAGAACTCGACATATGGACACCTCAGATCTTCTTCTTGATTTTCTTGGCCTCTGCAGCGACGTACTGCATGGGCTGCTTGAACTCCTCGATGTCTCCGAAGACCTCTTTGAACAGACCGGAAGTGGCCTCAGCAGAGAAGGTCTGGGTTCCACCGTCGAGACAGTTACCGGCGGTAACGGCGGGGATAAGGACTCCCTTGGCGTGCCTGGTAACGACGTGGTTTCCGTGGAACAGTCCGGGTCCGCCTCCACCGTAGATGGAGTGGGAGAAGAAGGACATACCGACTCCGACACCCTCCGCGCGACCGTAGTCGACACCGGGGAGACCGGACTCGTGCTCGAGCAGATCGTTGTAGTACAGGATGGTTCCGGGGACACCCTGGGCGGCCCTGGCGGCTCCGACGTTGACCATGACGGCAGCGACCATTCCGGTAGCGGCGTAGGCGTTCCACAGAGGGAGATCGTCGGTGGTGTACACCTTGTAGCCGGAGGGGAGAGTCTCCTTCACGCGGATGACTCCGTCCTCGATGGCCCTGTCCATGAGGGACTCGATAACGGTTCCGACGGTTCCGGTCTTTCCGTTCTTCTTGACGAGGGTGTACAGCATGTTGTTGGCGTTGAGTCCCTGGTAGGCCAGGCTCAGAAGTCCGCCCCTCTCGAAGTTGCCGATGAGGTCACCCATCTCGTAGGATCCGCACTGCTCGTAGATAGCGGAGAGAGCGGTTCCCTGCATGGCGTTCCTGTCGACGAGAGCGACGACGTGGTTGGCCATGATGTTCCTGAGAGCGAATCCAGCACCCTCGTTGTTCTGAGGAACCTCGAGGATGGACTTGACATTGGCGCCCTGGAAGGTGATGGTCTGGGGGTATCTGCCCCAAACGGCAGCTTTGACCATGTTTGCCTTGTACATGGGGATGTCGAACATGTCGATGATGGCCTCAGTGGTGGCTGCAGCGACAGTGGTGAATCCGGTGGTGTACTCGACTCCGGCCTCCATCCTGATCTCAGGAACGACAGCGACGAGGTTCTTTCCGCCGGTCTTGACCTTGACGACAGTTCCGTCGTCGTCGTGGACCCTGATGGAGTCCTCGATGACCTTCGCGATCTTGTCGGCATTCTCGACGAGCGGGATGTCGATCTCTTTTCCCTGGATGATGACGCCTCCGCCGGTCATGCTTCCGGTCTTGAGAGCCTTCTCAATGCCGGCCAGGCTGACGGCGCACGTCCTCTTGGTCAGGGACACGATCTTCTTGATCGCGTTGTTGCGCAGCGGACTGATGGCTTCGAGCGGCACATCTTTGGCGATGCGCTTGCCGTTGTCGTCATACAAGTCGACTACGTCCTCGTATTTTGGCATTTCATACCTCCTTGTTCTATAGACGGCTCCTCTCGGAACCGCTTACCCCTTGCAAAAACGGGAAGCCAGTCACCCGATATAAAACGATGGGACAAAACGGGCAATTCTGCTCAAAACCCGCGTGTTGAGTCTAGCCGACAGCCGGGGCCCGAGACGCTTCCCAGACATCCGGCCCCGGCTCATCTTATTTAATGGTTTCTCAAATTATGGATGGATGCATAATCCGTGATTCGATGTTATATTCTTAATAACACCTAAATCGATTCCAGTGATACTCCGGCTCAATCGCGCTTCGCCTTCGGCATCACGAGCTCCGAATACCTCTCCAGCCGGGAAACGTAGTCCGGGATCAGGGCGTACGGGATGCCGACCGCCATCTCGTCCGCGGCCATATCGGTCTTCTTCCTGCATCCGAAGCAGCCCAGCGATATGTTCGGGGATCCCGAGGCCACGGGAACGGCCACGATGTCCTCGCAGCAGCATTGGAACGGCGATGTGGAGAAGGTCGCCCTCCCTCCCTTCTCGGCGGTCATCAGAGGCACGATCCAGTAGCATCTCTCGGGGATGTCCTCTATCGTGACGACATCGGGGACGAAATCTGCATCCTTCAGAGGACATACGACCTCTCCGACCGTCTTGAAGGGAACTATGAGCCTGTCCGCGATCATCTTGGCGGCGGCCTCCTTGGAATCGTGCATCCCGATGCCCGCGTGGAAGTCCCCGGTAAGAACCTTCTCCGGAGTGGGCGCCATGTTCAGCGCGGATGCCCCGACCATGCAGTTCTCGCACGATAGAGGGAGCTTGAACGATTCCCCCTGCCTTGCCCTGAAGACGGCCTGGCAGTGGCTCAGCTGGCCTACCGGCTCCTCGTATCCCTCAGGATACTCCTCGCCCTCGCGTATCAGCTTCACTGCGACGGGCTCGTATCTCAGACGGAGGATGCTCTTCAGCGCTTCCGCGTATCCGCGGTTCTTGTCCAGAATTTCCGACATGCGGCATGTGACCGTCGGAACGATACATAAAGAGAATTCCTAGGGAAATCGTAGAGAACGGCCCGCAGGCCGTAAATCGTTTATCCGAGACTCGCGGACGGGCCGGCGACTTCGTCGACGACTGCCGCGGGAGCCTCGATGGCATCGAGAACGACGGGCTTCTCGGGGACGAACGCCTGCTCCTCCGCTCCGGCGTCCTCCGCTTCCTCCTCCTCTTCCTCGTCCGCCTCCCAGAACACGTTCACGTAGACGAACGCGGCCAGAAGGACGATGACGACTCCTGCGAGGAAGGCGACATTGACTGCCTCTGTCTTATCCATCGGTTTCACCAAGACGCTCAGGTCTTCGGAGCTCCTAAAATAATTTGATTATAAATAATTTAGGAGAATCTAAAAATAAAAATCGACAGAAGAACCCCGACAGGCACGGGATGAAGAAAAAATTAAGAGGTTTGGCCCGAAGGCCGCTGGACTCACTCGGAGATGCAGCTGGCGGGGCACTCGTCGATGCATGCACCGCAGTCGACGCACTTGGAAGCATCGACGACAGCGATGTCCTCGATGGTCAGGGCGCCCTCGGGGCAAACGTCGGCGCAGGCGCCGCAGGCTACACACTCGGATCCGTTGATCTTGACTGCCATTTGAATGACCTCTGATTGGTGGATTTCCAGATCCGTATTTAAAATATACCGATTTATTGTTAGGAAAGGCGAAAAATCCGTGAAAATAATAAGGGAATCCTAAAGCATCCAACCTTCATGGCCAGTATAGCGGATGTCGTCTGTATTATGGCATGATATGCCTGAATAACTCCATACAGGATTTTAGGGCGGGCTTGAACATCGCTCGATCTGCGAAGAGATCAGGTCCTCGGCGATCTCGAGGAACGCCTCCTTCTTCTCTGGCGGAATCGTGGCTCCAGCGGCTACGCTGTGACCCCCTCCGACGCCTCCCACCAGCTCCGCTGCGGTCTTCATAACCGCGGACAGGTCCAGTCCCCTGTCGACGAGATCCCTGTTGGCCCTGGCGGAGACCTTCACGCCGTCGTCGGAATCAGCGAAGGCGATGATCGGGACATTGCGCCTGCAGTCGGCGGACGAAAGCAGCATTCCAGCGACTATGCCTACCACCGTCTCCCTTATGTCCGATCCCGCATCGAACCACTGGAGGAAGCGCCTCTCCCTCAGGAGATGGTTCTCTCTGACGAATCCGAGCGCCGCCGATATCTGCCTGCGGTGCTCCGCGCGGTTCCCCTCGGCGGTCTTGAGCGCTCCGACATCGCCGCGGCAGACCTTCAGACCCGTCGGCGCGTCGTCGTAGCGGCCGCAGGAGTTCAGTATGGTCGCGAACTCCTTGGCGTCGCCCAGTCCCGTATCCCTGTCGTAGCGCGTCACCCTGTACATCTCGCCCCATGCCTTGTCCGCGTCGGGTCCGAGGAGCTCCAGTATCCTCGCGACCGCTGCATCGTGCTCCTCCGGGGAGAGATCGGTCCAATGCCTCCATCTGCTCCCCGACTTCGCCGGGATCCCCAGGGAGTCGAGGAGCGAGAAGCAGCCCTTCGGGTCGTCGCTGACGCCCGGGATCGAGGGGTCCGACGCGTACTGGAGATACTGGTTTATCGGCCTGGTGCACCTGCCGAAGTAGCGCAGGTCCTCCTCCACGACGACGTCGCCTGCGGCGACCGCATCGGAGAGCACCTCGCGGTTCAGGCCGACCAGCCTCTGGAAGGAGGAGTCCTGGAAGTCCCCTACGGCCCCGACCACCCCCAGATATGCGAGGTCCGAATTCGACGGATCCACGGCCTTGGACAGGAGATAGGTCATCCCGGCGCCGCAGATCTCGTAGGAGCCGTCTATCCCGTAGGAATGCGGATTGAGATGCTGTATGCCGCAGTAGCTGTCGAGGCGGGTCTGGCTCCC
>DAXO01000079.1:22342-24157 GCA_002506425.1 Methanomassiliicoccaceae archaeon UBA480
CCCTCCACTCCGGATCTGGGACGTGGTGGTCTGTCACGACGAGTCCCTCCCTGTCGAATTTGGAGAGGTATCCGCTTCCGAGATCGCAGATCCATACGAGGTCCTCGGGGCTCGAATTGACGGAGGCAACGACCTCGTCCGTGATCTTCTTCTCGAAGCCCACGGTGTGCTCGATGCCCATCCTCTCCAGCGTGGCGTCCGCTATCGCCCCCGCCGATATCCCGTCGGCGTCGATATGCGTCACCACCCTGACCTCCGATGCGGATCCGAGGACCTTCGCGGCCGTCCTCAGATCGCGGGAAAGACGCTGCAGGTCACCAGACGAAGCCGGCATGCTCCCTCACCAGTCTGCCGTAGATGACGTCGGCGATCTTCTCGAGGTTCACCGTATCTGCACGGTTGTACTCGACGAGCATGTCGAGGGCGTCCCTGTCGTCATGGCGCTCCCATGCCTTCCACAGGCGGACCGCGTCAGCGCCGTCCATCCCGTCGATCTCGTCGGGCCTCCTTATCCCCATGTCGATCTCCAGCGGCTTCAGGCCTCCGCGGTATCCCACCTTGCGGGATGCGAATCTGAGATCGAACTGTGGGATGTCCAGATCCACCTCGGGGAAGCTGTTCCTCAGAACGGGTACATCGAAGCAGCTCCCGTTGAAGCTCACGAGGATCTTGGCTCCGTCCAGAGCGTCGGAAAGAGTCTCTGGGGAGAGGTCGATGCCCTCCGTGAGCGTGACGGTCTCCTTCGGGGAATGGACCGTGACGACGGTGACCAGGGCATCCCTGCTGAGGCCGTCCGTCTCGATGTCCAGATACTTGGCGTCGTCCCTGAAGTCGCCGAAAAGCCTCCAATGCTCCCCTTTCGGAACCATGTCGGCCAGAGCTCCGCAATCCCCGTCGTCGAGAAGCTCGGCGGCCTGTGTCAGAATGACATCGCCCTTCTCCTTGGCCTCCGGACGCATGGCAGCTACCTTCTCCGACGAGATGAAGTCGTCCCACGTCCTCACACCGGACTCCCAGATGGCCTTCTCCTTCTTGGGACCGACGGACGGCAGCAGAACGAACGTATTGCGTATCACGTCCGGGGCATGGCGCTCACGTTTTAAACGATGACGGGGACGGCAGGATTATCAACGGATACGTTGTGGAAGACACGGCGAAGCCGCAGGGCCTCGCAGAGGCCAACATGTATGAAGCACTCGTCGTCAGCGCGGATTCTGGATTCACCATCCTCTCCCGCAAATTCATCCCCCATCTCAACGACTCGATACGCGTATCCGATGTCGATTCGGTGCCGAAGGCGGCTGCGTCCCTTTCCAAGGGAACCGCGGAAGTGCTGATCTTCGATCATTCGGAAGGATGCAGGATAGAGGATATGATGCGCTCCCTCGCCCGTTACGGGATATGCATCCCTGTCGTCATGACATCCGGGGGAGCTTCTGCGGACGACCTGTCCTTCGCCATAAACGAAGGAGTTTCGGCCTTCATCGACAGGAAGGATGCGGATCCGTCGGATTACTTCCGCGAGATATGCTCCAGGACGATCATCGCCGCCGAGAAGGCGCGCCTGTCGTCGGACCGTTCCGCCAACGAGAGGAGGCTGGATGCGATAGTTCGCATGGCCAAAATGGGCGGCAAGGACATGACGGAGATCATAGACTACGCCCTGGAATGCGCGGTCGATATAACAGGGAGCACGATTGGCTACGTGGCGAGATACGACAAGGGCAGCAGGACGCTGAAGATGCTCGCATGGTCCAAGGGTGCCATGAAGCAGTGCGACATCATGAACTACCCTATAGAATTCAAACTCGACAA
>DAXO01000007.1:0-2681 GCA_002506425.1 Methanomassiliicoccaceae archaeon UBA480
GTGTCTATCTGCTGCATGCTATTCTGAACGACTAATGATATCAATAGTCTTTCTGCTAGAGTAACGATTGATTATTGCTTTTAGATTCTTGTAGCGATTTCATTCCACCATAGAGACTGGTCGACCGATGAATCGGTGGATGGTGATGCGATAGAAGTCAGTCCATCGGTCGACCTTTTCAGGACCGGTCCTTGACAGAATCGATCGCTGCCACATCTCATTCGATGCTGGCTCATGCTATGCGTAATTAGTAGATAAACATCTCTCTGTTATTGTCGTAAATCCTCGAATTCCGTAACTGTTGAAATACATGTTTTTGTCGTAATGTTAGATATTTATACCGTCCATCCGATACGGAATCGGGATGCATCTTGCCGTCGGGCCGTAAGAAGAGAATCATGATCGCGTGTGTGACCTTCGAGACGTCGAAGGTTGTCGAACCGATGCTCTACTATGAGATCAACAAGGCCCATATCATCCACTACATCAAGGATCCGGATTCTGAGAGCGGCAGGATTTACGGCAGCTTCTGCGATCGCGTCGTGGAGCTTCTGGAGGAGCGCTCCCCGCTCCATGTGGAGATCGAGAAGCACAACGAGAGGGTCAGCGACTTCTCCGTGATGCTCCGCACGGTCCTTTCCATCATAATGGCCGAGCGTGCGGAGGGTCCCGACTGCGAGATATATGTCAACATCTCTGCCGGCACTCCCGAATATGCGGCGGCATCGGCCATAGCATCCATGATGGTCCCGAAGACCATCCCGTTCTCCGTCGGCACGAAGGAGTACACCGTTCCGCAGGAGCAGATCCCCAGCATTTACTTCGTGGACGGGAAGCCGGTAGGTCTCACAAAGTCTACGTACGATCCCCGCTCCCTTCCGAGCTATGTCATCGAGATGCCCGAGGAGCATCTGGTCAAAGGGCTTCGCATCCTGGACTCCCGCAATGCCCAGAATCTATCCGTCACCAGCGGGAAGATGGTCGCTGCTCTCAAGGACGCCGGTCTCTGGTACCGCGATACCGAATCGCGCGACGATTCCAAGAAGGTCTCCTCGCAGAGGCAGACCGAGGCCGTCTATTACCAGAGGGATTTCATCTCCAAGTGGGTGGAGAACGGCTGGGCCGAGAAGGATCAGCGTCGCAGCAGGTATGTGTTGACGGACGAGGGTCGCAATATCATCGGCACGTTCTATGTCGAGTGATGCTGATCATACGATTTGCACGGTCTTCGACGCTTGATAAATGAATAACAAAAATAACACAGATAACAAACATTACAACAATAACAACTTGCAGTTATTATATTTCCAGTGCATTCCGTATCATGCGACAAGTTCGCAGGAGACAACGGAAATGGGGAACTACCAGACCAGGATCATCCCGGTGATGCCGAATCCTACGCAGCGCCTCAGGGATACCGGAGTGAACGACAGACGCCCTCAGAGGAACCGTAGATCGGAGAAGAGCCGCAGCTGCGGGATAAACGCCATATTGGCATACTACAACCGATTGCGAGCGAGGATATATGACGCGGCGCGTGCATGCGTGCGCCATGGATGCCGACCGTTTCGTGCTGACCGACGTTCCCGATGCCGGGTGCGATGCATGCCTTTCCGATCTGCGCCCCAGGAGGTGCATAGGATGCGTCGCATGTCTGGAGAAGCATCCGGGACATTGCGCGATTGCGGACGGTTTCACACCTGTAATGGACGAGATCCTGCGCCACAGGGTGCTCGTGATGAGGGTGTCGCCGGTGAGGGGCAAGGTCCCCGATGCGGTGAGGAAGGCCGTGGAGAGGCTGTCGAACGTGCTCGACGCGTATACGGACTGCGGAGGCAACGAGCCTCTGCCGACGGATGCCGTCGGACTCAGATCGGTGGTCGTAGAGTACCGCGGAGACTTCGAAGACAGGATGGAGTCCGAGATCGCCAGGGCCCTGAAGAAGGGTCCGGTCTCGGACATCTCCTTCATCCAGCTGTGATTCTTTCATCATGCATCGCGAACACGGATGCATCGATTACGGGAAGTAAGGAAAAAATGAAGGTGTGAGGCCGGAACGGGTTGCCCCGCCCGGCCCTTTGAAAAAACAGGAGAGTGCTAAGTTCACTCTTTGGTCTCGGGCTTCTTGGCGGACTCCCAGACCTGGACGAACTCGATGCGGTCGATTCCGAACACGCTGCGGAGCTCGGAGACGATCATGTACTTGGCGACGGGCCAGGACTCGTGGAACTTGCAGACGTCGGCCTCGATGATGACGATCTTGTCCTCGAGGATGGAGTATCCGAAGTCGTTGGCGGATCCGAAGTTGATCTCCATGATGGCCTTGGCCTTCTCGACGGGGTCGGTAATCTCGTCGACGACGGTGATCTTGAACATGAGGTCGTGTCCGGCGAGGGGGCTGTTGAAGTCGACCTTGACGCGTCCGGCTCCGACGGAGATGACTGTACCGTTGCGGTTTCCGAGGCTGACGGGCATTCCGGGGTACGGGTTGATCTCGGCCTTGTAGAAGTCCTTCAGGGAGTGCAGCTCGATGAGCTTGGGGTTCCTGGCTCCGGCGGCCTTCTCGCAGGGGACGCAGACCTCGACCTCCTTTCCGACCTCAGCGTTGGCGATGGCCTCGTCGACCTCGGGGTAGAATTTCTTGGATCCGACGACGTAGGCCATGGGAGCGTAGGTCAGCT
>DAXO01000007.1:2706-18794 GCA_002506425.1 Methanomassiliicoccaceae archaeon UBA480
GTCTTGGCGCAGGCCTCGATGTTGGTGTCGTACATCTTGCCGGTGTCCTCGAAGCTTGCAGTGAAGTTGATGTGGACGATTTTCTTGGTGTCTGCCATTTGAATCACCTTTAATCTAAGTAGTCGCGCCCATCGCGTGGACCGATATAATAATGTCGGTAGCATCCCGCTGTTTGACCCAGCTGTGGAAACCCATATAAACGATGGGCAGTTACTCGTGGCTGGTGCCGCCTTGGCTTAGGGGTATAGCGGCTGACTTGTAATCAGCAGGCCGGGGGTTCAAATCCCTCAGGCGGCTCCATCGTTTTGAATACGGTCCCGATCAGTCCGGCCTGCCGCAAAGGGTTTAGTCGGACGGCTTCGGAAAGCCGTCGCAGTCAGTTCCTCATCAGGACGTCCTGGTCGTCCGAGATCGGGAACAGCGCAAGGGAATCGGAATCCAGATCCGCGTGGCGCATGTCCACGCCGCAGATCCTGCTGTTCCCGTAGGTCCTGTAGTAGTAGATCCCGCGCCCCGTGTCGCAGCACGACGTGTACACGGTGTACTCGTACTTCCCTCCGCCCAGATCGCAGCATCCCTTCTGTTGCTGCACCGAGTCCATGATGTGGAAGAACTGGGTCATCCCCTCCCCCGGGCCTGCGACGGAGTTCAGCCTTGTGAAGGCGGCCTTGACGAACCTTGAAGCCGAGGAAAGGTCTCCGGGAAGCCCCATGGCGCCCATCCCCCTGCTGTACGGGACGAGTTCGACATCCTTCGAGATCCTGTTCTCCGGCACTGATGCGGACAGCCCCATGTAGTTGACCATGTTCGTCCTGTGGTAGGGGAACGGTGGGCAGTTGGTAAGCACTCCGAACGGATCGTCGTAGACATTCACGCCCGAAGCGGTAGACTCCACTACGATCGCCGAGTCCCTGTCCGCGACCATCCAATGGAGCGGGGTGAGGGGAAGCTTCTCGCTGAAGGCCTCGTCGATCAGCGTGCATCCGGTTATCAGCTCACGGGCCTCCTCCACATCCGAGCAGTTCCCGAGGACCCACGGTATGAACTCGAACGGGGTCACGTTCCTGCCCCCGGGTGAGCGCGGCCTGTAGACGGCCTCTCCCGGGAAGTTCAGTCCGGCGGCCCCGAGGCCGTGCTCGTTGACGGCATCGAAGTAGAGCGGGTACCCGTCGGCGACCAGGGCCATGCCGATCATCGCGGGGTGCTCCTTCATCTCCCCCTCCGCTCTGAAGCGGAAGGGGTATCCGCGGGGCGCCACGACGACCTGCTGCCCGAAGGAGACCTCCAGGTCGAGATTGCGTCCGAAGTAGTGTTCGTCGCCGTTCCTGTACGAAGCAGACATGCACATTCTCGATCACCGGATTGACATCCCCCTGTCCGGACTTATTACTTGGGTATGGGCACGGTATCGTCCGCGAGGATATCCGCTGCGGAGCGGAGCATCGCGGAGACGGCAACGCCTCTCGGCGTGAGGGACAGGATGCCGTCGCGTAGCGATATGCATCCGCGCGATGCGATTCCCGGGGCGGACTGGAGCATGAGCTCCCCGCAGCCCAAGCGGTCGAGCTCCCTCTCCGCCGTATCGATGGGCATCGGTCCGTCTCCAAGGATCATCGCCAGGGCCATCGCGTACAGGGGCACAGGTCTTCTGCTGAGGTCCTCCGAATCGCAGCCATCCAGATAGTCTGCCATCTCCGCGTCTGCATCCTCTCCTGCGGTCTCCATGATCCAATCCAGAGCCCTGACGGCCTCGGTCGGTCTAGCCAGGCCGTCCCCGAACCGGATGATGCCGGCGGCCGAGAGCTCCTCCATATCCTTCTCGGCTCTCCCTCTGTCGGGGCAGGCCGATACCAGCTCCCGGGCGGTTCTGGAGCCGCCCGAGAGCTCTCTGACCATCGCTTTGCAGTTGCGGCGCGACATAGCATCCGCTGGATGGTCCTCTTCGATTCCCTTCATGTGTATTCCCCGCCGTCCCCCGGACCCTCTTCCGGCCCGGGGGAGGTGCAGCGGACGCCCGTGCGGTCCTCCCGGAGGGAGGCTCTCCTCCGCATCGTCCGTCCGACGGGACCGAAGATGGCGATGTATAAGTGGGAAGCAGGGACTTGTTCGGTCCCTGTGCGAGAAGTCGGCCGGAGTTCACGCACGCCGGCCGAGAAAGGGGGGATTCCCCCCGTTTGTTCAAGCCGTAGCGCCGGCCCTGTAGAGCCCGTAGCTGCCGCCGGCGGGCTCGCCCTTGTAGTAGATGGCGTTGTCCACCACGGAATAGTCCGTGGAGATGTATCCGACGCCGTAGCTGTCGGTGTCGAGCGTGGTCTCGCATCCGTAGAAGGTCTTTCCGTCGGACTGCATGGAGAACACCGCGACCTTCGCGGCGTATTCTTCCGATACGGCGCCCGCCTCGTAAGTGTCGATGGAGACGGCGGCGATCGCATGTCCCGGAATCAGGAAGACGCCCGCCTCGTACCCGGCGGCCTCGAACAGCGCGGCGCAGAGTATCGATGTGTCCTCGCAGTCCCCTCCTCCGTTGTAGATCGTCTCGATGGGGAATGCGTAGTACTCCTCCTGCGAATACTGCTGTATGTCGAGGACGTATCCGAAGCACTCCTGCACGAAAGCGAGGATGAACTCCGCATAGCCCTGTCCTTCCGGAACCCCTCCGGTCAGGGCGTACTGCGCCCTCAGGGAGGACTCCAGCTCCTTCACGGTATCGTCGACGACGATGAATCCAGGCACCAGCGAGTACTCCCCCGTTCCGTTCCCGGATCTGGTCACGAGGCTGGCTCCGTTGGTTCCCGCGTATTTCGAGTACTCGTCGTAGCCGTACGTCGCGGTCGCGGAGAGATCCGATCCGCCATGCTTCCATGAGTACGTCTCGGTGATCGTCCCGCCGATGTCGAATGATACGGTGTACTCCGTCTGGTCCCAGGGGGTCCAGCGGAACGGCAGGTTCGAATCCAACCAGTCCGATTCGCTGCATATCACTCCGAACGTGTACTTCCCGAAGGAGTCGTCTCCCAGGGTCCACGTCGCGGTGGCCTCGCTCTTCGTGACCGAGTTCTGCAGCTTGTTGCCGTGGCTGTCGTTCTTGTACACGTACCAGACGAAGCTGTCGTACTTCTCCGCCTCCGAATCCGCCATGGTCACTTTGATGAAGGCGCTTCCGTTCTCGTTCGTGCCGTTCTCGACGGTGAACAGGTCCTTGTATTCGGATGTGTAGGACACGGTGTATTCGACGGATTTGCTCCCGCTTCCAGTGGAGGCCGTGGTGAACACCGACGGGGTGTCGGGCTCCGTATCGTCGGATCCTCCGTCTCCCGAGTACATGATGAGGCAAGCGGCGACGACGATGACGACCAGGGCCACCACTGCGACCGCCGCTGTTCTTCCGCCTCTCCGG
This sequence comes from Methanomassiliicoccaceae archaeon UBA480, assembly GCA_002506425.1. Classification (GTDB taxonomy): domain Archaea; phylum Thermoplasmatota; class Thermoplasmata; order Methanomassiliicoccales; family Methanomethylophilaceae; genus Methanoprimaticola. The sequence goes on from DAXO01000007.1 coordinate 6,104, forward strand.
CGCTCCGTCTGTACGGCGGGGGCATCCGCATAGGCTCCGCACCAGGGGCATATGCGGGTCCCGTCCTCGATATCTCTGCCGCATTCAGGGCATCTCATGGGACTCCGTTGGGATTCCCCGCTTATTTAACGCTGTCTGATTTCCGTTCGGACATCGCGTTATGGCATCCGCTGTGAGCGGGGAAACCGACTTAACGCGGACCGGCATTCCGAGCCCAGGTGGCCGACTTGGACGTGGACGAAGTGCTCTCATTCACCAACATGTTCTCCGACCTGGTGATGCTGATCGTCCTGTTGGACATAGCCGCGCTCCTCATCATGTTCTTCCTCGAGAGGTGCGACCCCAGGGTGCTGGTGACTTGGTTGATCCTTCTGATCCTGCTTCCGCCGGTCGGCTTCATACTGTATCTCTACATGGGGGCGACGATCTACAACCGTCGCAAGTTCAAGCCCAAGAACATCACCGACACCCAGCTGATGGATGCGGCGGAATGGCAGAGGGGCATCCTGGAGAAGGACGAGGTTGAGCATCCGGAGGACGCCGGCGTCCTCGCACTGGCGAAGGCGATGCAGAGGGCCGGCGCCTGGTCCTACTCCAACAACAACGACATCTCCCTATACACCGAGGGCGACCCGCTGTTCCGCGACATGATGGCCGACCTCAGGTCGGCCAAGAGGTTCATCCTGATCGAGTACTACATCATCCGCAACGACCACGACGGCAACGAGTTCGTTAGCCTTCTGACCCAGAAGGTCCGCGAAGGGGTGGAGGTCCGTCTCATGACCGACGCATTCGGGATAGGAAAGGGACCCAAGGAGGGCATATTCAGATTCAGGAACGCCGGAGGGCACTATGCGATGTTCCATTCGTCGATCAACCTGCTCCTGAGCCCCAAGAAGAACAACCGCAATCACCGTAAAATCGCCATTATAGACGGCAGGGTGGCCTACTGCGGCGGATTCAACATAGGCGACGAGTACCGCGGCGAGGGTCCCCTGGGCCACTGGAGGGACGCAACGGTCAGGGTGACCGGGGCCGGGATACTCCCGATGACCGTCCGCTTCTGTGCCGACTGGCAGTACTGCGCCTCTCGCAGGGACAGGCTCCGCCCGATAGACGAGTACCTCGACAGGAGCATGGCCGATAACGCCGGGAGCGACAGGATGCAGCTGGTGTCCGGCGGACCCGACTCCATGCCGAACAATCCGGTTCAGATGCAGTACCTCTCGATGATCGTCAACGCGCGCAGGAGGCTGTACATAACCACTCCGTATCTCGGTCCGGACGAATCGATGATCGCCGCTCTCGGCAATGCCGCCAGGTCCGGCGTGGACGTGAGGATCCTGATACCCGACAAGAAGGACCACATCTTCCTGTACTGGAACAACCTCACCTATGCGAACATGCTGATGAAGGCCGGAGTCAGGGTGTGGAGGTACAACGACGGATTCGTTCACGAGAAGATGATGCTCATGGACGACACCTGCTGCTCGATAGGATCGGCGAACCTCGACCACAGGTCGCTCACATTGAATTTCGAATCCAATGCGATGATCTACTCTCAGAGGATCAACGCCGAGGCCGCGGAGAGGTTCCTGGAGGATCTCGAGCGCAGCACCGAGTACTCCTGCGAGGAGTACGAGAGGAGGACGCCGATGATGAAACTGAGGATGGCCGTATCATGGCAGATGAAGCTGCTCGCATGAAGGCGGACGTCGTCATCGTCGGAGCAGGCCCCGGAGGGATGTCTGCGGCCGCGGCCCTGTCCGGGAACGGATTGAAGACCGTCGTGGTCGAGAGGCTCTCGGAGGCAGGCGTACGCCGCTATCACTCTGTATGCGGCGAGGCCGTCAGCGAGCGCTCCTTCTCCAGGCTGGGATGGCGCCCCGGCTCGATAGTCGCGGAGGTTTCGTCGATATCGATATCGATTCCCGGAGGCCCGGGCGTCAGGATCCGCGCGAAAGGCGCCATCGTGGACCGCCCCGGCATGCTCTCGGAGCTCAGAGCGATGTCCGATGCCGAGTTCATCACGGCTTCGGCACAATCCGTGTCCGAAGACGGGAGCGGATACATAGTCGGCCTGTCCGACGGACGCTCGATCCGGACAGAGTGGCTGATAGGAGCCGACGGAGCGCATTCGATTGTCAGGAAGGCGGTCTTCGGCCGCGGCCCGACCGACCGCATCCGTCTGGTCAACTGCATAGCGGAAGGGGACGGGGGAAGCGATCTGTCCTTCTTCGTCGAGCAGGCGCACGCCGGAGGCTACGGATGGAGGTTCCCCTCGCATCCCGGCAGGGTATCCGTCGGATTTCCCGTCGGTACATGCGACCCGAGGACGCTCGATATCGAATCCTGGGGCGCCCGCGACCTGCCATTCGGGGTATTGGACGAGGTCGCCCGCGGAAGGTGCCTGCTCGTAGGGGATGCCGCCTGTCTCGCGAATCCGCTGTGCTACGGCGGCATCGCCGCGGCGATGATCTCCGGGAAGAAGGCCGCGGAGGCCGTCCTCTCCGGCGATTCCGACGGATACGGGAGATGGATCGCTCGCGACCCTATGTTCGACCGCCGCTTCATGGACGCTCACCGCGCGTTCTGCGGATGGACCGATGACGAGATATCCGACGCATTGGCTCCGTTCCGCCGCGGTCCGGTGATGCTATGCGGCCTGTATGCGATGATCCGCCGTCCGAAGTGGGCCCGGATCTACTTCTCGGTGTTCATGGGCCTCCGCTACGGATGGCGATGCTGTCCAATCGTTTCCAGCAGGCCTGAATATTGGATGCAACTTGCATAAATTATATATATTTAATAAGGTCAAATAAACTCATGTCTACTCAGTCCCTTCAAGGAGGTCCGCTGAAATGCGTCAGATGTTCCTACGAGTGGATGCCGCGTAGGGACGTTCTTCCGATGAGGTGCCCCAAATGTAGATCTCTCAGATGGAACGATGCGCATCTCTGCGTTGAATGCAAGCGCTGCGGGAACAAATGGAACTCGCATGACGGCCACCCGCTCAGATGTCCGAAATGCGGCTCGTACAAATGGGATCAGCCGCCGAGCGTCTACCACTGCAAGCAGTGCGGGAACGATTGGGTTGCGAAGGGGAGCAAGCTCCCCAGCCGCTGCCCCGCGTGCTTCTCCAGAGCGTGGGATCGCGAGCCGATCGTGGTCGTCGAGACCGTGCCCGTCGCATCCCCGGAGCTGGAGACGCTTGTCCGCGAATCGTACCGCAAGGGGAAGGGCTGCGTCCAGATATCCCTCGATACGGGGCTGCCGTACAGCAAGGTCAGGGAGATCATCTCCAGGGACGGCAGCGTACAGATAAGGACGTGAGATGATGCGCGCGCTGGTTGTCGTCGATTATCAGAACGACTTCGTCGACGGATCCCTCGGGAGCTCAGCGGCCGCATCCATAGAGGGCGCGGTATGCGCCCGCATGGAGGAGTACATAGGCACAGGGGACGACGTGTTCGTCACCATGGACACCCACGGCGAGGACTACCTCCTCACGAGGGAGGGGGTAATGCTCCCTGTGGAGCACTGCATCGACGGAACGGATGGGTGGATGCTGCACGGGAGGGTTGGAGAGATCGCGAGGATCGGCGGATGCAGGATCATCAGGAAGAGCACCTTCGGATGCGCCGAGCTCCTCGGACTCCTCAGAGGATACGATTCGATAGAGCTCTGCGGCGTCGCCACCAACGTGTGCGTCCTGGCCAATGCGGTGATCGCCCGCACCGCCAATCCCCAGGCCAGAGTGGTCGTCCGCAGGGACTGCGTCGCGTCTTACGACGGCCTGCTGGAATCGGAGGCCCTCGACGTCATGGCGGGTCTCCAGATAGAGGTGCTCCGATCGCTCCGGAAGGTCGTTCCTGACCTTCTCTATCCTGCGGACGGCCTCGATGTACCTGGTGTGCTCCACATCCGCGGCCTTCCTGCAGTCGAGCGACTGCTGGTGGCATACCTGCGCCTCGGCGCGGAGCCTGTCGGCCTCCTCGTAGAGCTGATGCATCTTCTCGTGTGCGGCATCGGAGCTGTGGGACGCCTTCTCGGCCTTCTGATGCCACTGGTTGGACTGCATCTTCGCTTCCCCGACGTCCCCCAGGCCTCCCGACGCGCGCATCCTGGCGACGCGGTCGTTCCATTCGTCCCTCTTGGCGCGGCATTCGCGGGCGGTGATGTTCGCCTCGTCCCTGCGCTCCTTGTACAGCGCGGCCTCCGATGCGAGGCTCCTTGCCCTCTTCTGGAGCCTGTCCCTCTTGTCGGCGAGGGCTGCGGCCTTCTCCTGGAACTCGTCGCGGGCCCTCTTGTGGTCCGCGGCCTGCCTGTTCAGATCCGCGATGATCTCGTCGAGCCTGCGCGCATCCTCCTCTATCTGCTCGGAGATCATTCACCTCAGCCTCAGAAGCTTGAACTCGGTCATGTTCCCCTCGAGGTCCTCTATGTTCTCGTACAGGAGCGCAAGGCCGAACATCTCGCCGGCGTTGCGCCTGCAGATCACCGCGGTGTCGTCCGACAGCCTCCCGTCGGAGAGCATCTCCGCGGCCACCGCCGTGTCCGACACTTCGATCCTGTCCGTTCCAGGGAAAAGCTCCTCGAGATGCCTGGAGGTCTGCAGGAGGGCCTGTATGTGCGATGCGACATGCCTTATCGTCGCATCTGCGGATTTCGCGAAGGCGCAGTGGTGTATGGGGAGCCAGAGCGCGCGGAGCACTTCGATGTCGTCCCTTCCGCGCAGGGATTCCTCCGTCTCGACGACCGGTCCCGCCGTGATGTTGCAGGACGCCACGACCCCGTAGTCCGCGGAGCCGTCGTCCAGGGCCTCCACCGTCCTCCTGGAATCCTCCGCGGGGATCAGGACGGCGTCGTTCCAGCCCATGGCTCCGGCGAGCTCCTTCGCCGCCTGTTCGGAGTTGGAGCCCGGTATGCCCATGTAGGCTACTCTGATGACCATGCTCCGGCTGAGTCCCGGCGACGTATAAATCCCCACTGGCATCATCGCACGGGATGCGTAGCGATGATAGAAACCGATATGGATGAGGGACGCATCGCGGTGACCCATGGACGAGAGCTACGGGAGATGCAGGACCTGCCGGCTGTGCAGGCATTCCGGCGATCTGTGGGTTTGCATACCCGAGTCGGCTCCCAGGGATCCGGACGACGGATGCCCCAGGTACCGTCCCGGATGCTGCGGGAGCTGCACCAGATGGGTGGTGGGCACCTGCACGCTCACGGGGGAGTTCGTCGACTCCCTGGACGTCTGCTCGGACTTCGATCCCGCCGGATCGTTCCGAGAGCCTGTCCTTCCTCTTCGAGAAGACGTTCTTGATGCTGGCCTTCTTCTCCGTATCGCCGACCATGACCTTCTTCGCCGATTCCGGTATCCCGAAGTAGACGATGTTGTCGCATATCGACTGGTTGCCCTTCATCGATCCCCTGACGATCGAGTAGGATCTCTGCAGCGAGCCGATGACGCCGTTCATCATCGATGCGATGGAGTAGACGTTCGCGTCGACGAAGGAGCGGGCGTTTTTGTATCCGGACTCCGGAAGGAGCGGGTTGTACGTCCCGTCCATGTAGTCCTCGTCCAGGTCGTCCACGGCGTCCATGAGGTACACGGCGGCCGACAGCTCGACGAACAGCCTGCCGAGGTCATCGCTGTACGAGTCCCCCGCTATATCCTCGAGAGGCCCTACGAGCCCTTCTCCGAAGGTCCTGCCCATGAGCACGGCGTCCCTGCAGCCGTCGAGCTCCATCGAGCGGAGCTTCGAGAATCCCTCTCCGACCATCGCGTCGTATTCCGGGAACTCGGATGCGGCCTTTCCTATCGCCCGCCCGAGGACGGTGGAAATCAGCCTGGTCTTCGTCGAAGGCAGATCGGTCTCGTCGTCGTACAGCTCCCATTTCGTCAGGATCAGCGTGTAGGCGGCCATCCTCCTCATGAGCTCCGAATCGGCCTTGTGCCTCTCGAGGACGCATATCCTCCTCGTGGTCCCTTCGAAGTCCACAGGCTCTCCGGAGAGGCCGTGGAGGAGTATCGTGTTGAACGTCATGTCGTAGTTCACGGTGAGCGCGCCGGTGAGGCCGAACCCGTCCCTCAGCTGGTGGCACCCTTCGCAGTAGTATCTGCGGTATGCGCTGTTGTCCGCCGGGGACAGCCGGCTGTACGACGGGACCGTGTATCCGAACATCGGTCCGGAATGGGGCGGACCCTTATTAATACCGGATTGGAGGGCGGCGGGCATCCCAGCGCGAATAATCATTAAATACACTGAAAGATTCCATCGCGTACCTAGCCAGCAGTGGCAGGTGGTATGTGACATGGCGTACGAATCCGAATCCGTAGACAGACTGACAGCAATGTACGAGAGCCAGTCCCCCGCAGCGTTCATCGCTTTTGCGATGGAGGGCCTTCCGCAGGACTTCGACCACGACGAGCGCATGGACAAGGCCGCGGATGCAGACCACGGCGGAGACTCCAAGTGCGACTACTGCTGCTGCGGAGACAACGGATACTGCAACAGCATCGGATGGCACGCCTGCGTCGCCGGACTCGTCGTCTGCTGCTGCGCATGCTGCTGCTACGTCACCAACGGCTTCAACGGCGTCTGGACGTACTGGCCCTTCTGATCCGGCGACCGCCGGCCATGAAGCCATACATCTCGGTCGTCATCAAGCCGACCCTGTATTGCAACGAGAGTTGCAGCCACTGCTATCACACCCCCGAGGAGCGCGTCCCGGGGGAGATTTCTCTGGATACGCTGGACAGGCTCTTCGGGATGATATCCCGCGAATACGAGGCAGTCTGGTTCATCTGGCACGGAGGGGAGCCCATGACGCTCCCCATGTCGTTCTACAAATCTGCCATCGAGCTGGAGGAGAAGCATTTCGGAAAGAGGAGCTTCCGCGTCGGGAACACCATACAGACGAACGGGACGCTCCTCAACCGCCGCTTCATGGCCTACTGCAGGGAGAAGGCCATCAACGTCGGGGTGTCCTGGGAGGGGCCGTGGAACGGCGTCCTCAGGCAGCTCGATCCCGAGAAGGCCGTCTCCATGCTCTCGTCCAAGGAGAACAAGTACTCCGTGAGCGCGACCATCTCCCGGGAGACGGCTTCGAAGCAGGCGGAGATATACCGCTTCTTCAGGGACAGGGGGACCAACGTGTCTCTGTCGCCGGTCATACCTGCGGGATGCGCACTGTGCAGCAACACCGTGCCCGATCCGGACGAGTACATCGCCGGAAGCATCGAGGCATTCGATGAATGGCTGCACGATGCGGATTCCAAGGTCCCGCTCATACCTCACTATCTGTATATCCTGAACTATCTGGGCGATCCGACGCCTTCGGACTGCGCCCACACGTCGTGCCTCACGAAATGGATATGCGTGAATCCCGACGGATCGATCTATCCCTGCGCTAAGGCCTGTCCGGAGGAGTTCCGCATGGGCAACGTCAACGAGATCGGATCGCTGTCCGAGGCTTTCGCCTCCGAGGGATTCAGGCGCATCCTGGCGGGCTCCGTCGCCCGCAGGGAGAAGTGCGCCTCTTGCGACATCTACAGGTACTGCAACGGCGGCTGCAGCATGGACGCGTACCACGAATGCGGCCTGGAGAACAACGGCGGGGACTCCTGCAGGATATTCCGTGCCGTGTTCTCGCACGTGTCCTCGAGCATCCAGGCGATCCTGGACGGCGAGGAGGACGTCTCGGGGCTCAACCCGTTCGTCCGCGACGCCGTCGTCGGGAAGCTCGTCAATCCGAAGATCGTCTCGCAGCGACGACCTTCCGATATCGTTCCTCTCGTAGGGCGTCTCCTGATAAACGCAGTAGTTCAGCCAGTTCGTGAAGAACATGGTCGCGTGGCATCTCCACCTGACGACGGGGTCCTTGTGGGGGTCGTCGTCCTCGAAGTAGTGGTCCGGAATATGCGGGTTCTTCCCGGCATCCATGTCCCTCTCGTACTCGTACGCGAGGGTTCCGCGGTCGTACTCGAAGTGCCCGGTTATGAAGATCTCGTTCCTCTCCGACACTATTATCCCCGGGCCGGTCTCCGGCGAGGAGGCCACTATGTGGAGGTGGGGATTGGCGGCTATGTCGCTGCCTCTCATCTCGGTGTGGCGGGACTGGGGCATGAAGAACCTGTCGTCGAATCCTCTGAGGATGGGCTCGTTGAACGCGAGGACCCTGTGCTCGAATATGCCGGACACCTTGGAATCCAGAGAATACTTGGGGACGCCGTAATGGTGGTACAGTCCCGCTTGGGAGCCCCAGCAGATGTACAGGGCCGACGACGAGTTGGTGAGCGTCCAGTCCATTATCTCGCAGAGCTCGGGCCAGTAGTCCACCTCCTCGAAGGGAAGGGTCTCCACCGGTGCGCCGGTGATGATCACGCCGTCGAACTTGCGGTCGCGGACCTCCGGGAACGTGGTGTAGAAGCGGTCCAGGTACTCGTGGGACGTGTTCTTGGAGTTGTGTGTGGTCATCTTCAGGAACTCGACGTTCGTCTGGAGAGGGCTGTTGCTCAGGCATCTCAGCAGCTGCGTCTCCGTCTCCACCTTGGTGGGCATGAGGTTGACCACGAGTATGTCGAGCGGACGGATGTCCTGCGTGTCCGCCCTGGAATCGGTCATCACGAAGATGTTCTCCGACTCGAGGATGGAGGCCGCCGGAAGGTCGTTGGGGATCTTGACAGGCATCCTATCACCCGTAGATGCCGAGACTCATGTATTTCTCTCCGCCGTCCGGAAGTATCGCGAGGATCTTCTTCTCCGGATGCTTCTTCGCTTCCCTGATGGCGGCGAAGACGTTCGCTCCGGAGGATATCCCTGCGAATATCCCTTCAGTTCTCGCGAGCTCTACCGCCGTCCTCATGGCATCGGATCCCTTGACGGTCTCGACGCCTCCGAGGATCGAGAGGTCCAGGTTCCCGGGGACGAAGTTCGCCCCTATGCCCTGGATCGTGTGCGGACCGCTTACCCCTTTGGTTATGAGGGGGCTCTCCTCGGGCTCGATGGCGATCACTTTGGCGTCGGATCCCGCGTCCAGGAACGTCTGGGCGATTCCTGTTACGGTCCCTCCGGTCCCGAATCCCGCGTAGACAAGGTCTATGTCGGGGATGTCGCGGAGGATCTCCCTCCCGGTTCCGGTGCGATGCGCCGCGGCGTTGGCGGGGTTGTCGAACTGCCCGCAGAGGAATCCGCCGCGCTCGTCCACTATCCTGTCGGCCAGCTCGACCGCCCCCTGCATGCCCTTGGATCCCGGCGAGAGGACGACCTCCGCGCCGTAGGCCTTCATGAGCATGATGCGTTCGGGCGTCATCGAATCGGGCATGACTATCACCGCATGGAAGCCGCGGGCGGCGGCTATCATCGCCAGCGATATGCCCATGTTGCCGGATGTCGGCTCCACGATGGTCCCGCCCTCCTTCAGGAGTCCGCGGGCCACGGCGTCCTCGATTATCGACAGGGCCGGCCTGTCCTTCACCGATCCGCCGGGGTTGCATCTCTCCGACTTCACATAGATGTGGGAGCCGCAGGGGCACATCCTGTTAAGGCGGATTATCGGAGTGTCTCCTATCGTCTCCGTGATGCTGTTGTATACCGACATGCTCCCCCGCGATTGGGAAGCTGGGATAAAAAGACGCGTGTGATTCCGTCGTCGGAACTCGATGCCGCGCCTCGCGGGGATGCCGCGGTCCATGGGATGCTTGACCATCCTCATCTCGGTCACGAGATCGGCGTAGTCGATCAGCTCCGGGGTCGCTCCGCGTCCGGTCAGAACAGCCTCCGTGCCCTTATGACGCTTCTCGAGCATGTCTATTATCTCTTGGCTGGAGACGAGGCCGAATCTCAGGGAGTTGTTGATCTCGTCGAGGATGACGATGTCGTATTCGCCCGATTCGAGGGCTTTCGCGGAGGCCTCCATCGCTCTGCGCGTGAGCTCCCCTTCGCTCGCTTCGTCCACGGGGGTGCCGTCCATGTGGTCCTCACCCATCGGGACGATTTCGAAGTTCCGGAGCATCGCGGCCGCCTTCTGCTCCCCGTATCCTCCGTCGGGCTTCAGGAACTGTATCATGATCGTCTTCAGGCCGTCCCCCGACGCCCTCATGGCGAGGCCCAATGCAGCGGTCGTCTTCCCTTTGCCGTTGCCCGTGTAGATCTGCACGAGACCCAGGCCGGTCCTTTCGGAAACCTTGTCATCCATGGCGATCGGAAAGGTATCGGCAGGAGAGGGTATTATGCTTGGCATCTGAGAATGGTGTGGTTCGATGTATCTGTATTCAAAAGTGTAGACAGATTAGCTCGATTGTTCATTGTCGTTCAGACTGATATGGTGGTTATGAGATATACCATCTACAATTTCTCTAGAAGGTAATGAGTGTTCACGGTTTGGTTCCCATAGTACGGATATGCATTGGCTGAGTGATCGAGTCGCATGAGTGTGCGACAACGAAGCGAATGTGGCATCATCTCCAGGCGGTGGTAGAAAGCGCATGACGGCTTTCGGACGCATCGAAAGAATAGCGCATCTCGCAGTCTTGATGAGCATCCAGAGTGCAATATCCAATCGAGACCGGTCTTTCCCTCGCATCATTCATCGGACAGATCCGCAGCCACTAGCGGCGCCATATACAGAGGAAGGGTCAGGATCCTGTTCATGGATCCCATGTTGCAATCGCCCAGTTTGTAGCAGATGTCTACATCCCGGTTCTTCTCGTCGCTCATCACGGACTTGGCCGATTTCGTATTCCCTGTATACGCCTTGACCTCTATCAGACAGATCCTTCCGGAGTGAGCGGATACGAAATCGATCTCGAGCCCGCTGTCCTTGCGATAATAGTACAGCTTGACGCCGTTCTCGATCAATATGTCCGAGATCACATTCTCGAACACGGCACCCTTGTACGTGTACAGGTCTCCCGACAGGATGCTCGAATATGTCCCGCGATCCAGCATGGAGACGAACAGACCCGTGTCGGCCATGTAAACCTTGAAGGCTGAATCGTCTCTGTTCCCATTCAGAGGCAATTGAAGCCTCGAGAGATTGTAGGACAGGTTGATCAATCCGTAATCCGACAGCCATTGGATGGCGGATGAATATGTCTTCCCCCGAGCATTCTTCGAGATCAGGGAATACTGGAATTTCTTGTTCTCTTTGCTCAGCTGGGAGGGGATGGACTCCAGAACATGGTTTATGCGTCCGAGCATCTCCACGTCCGTTGTTTCGTTCCCGTTCTCATCCAGATACTTCCCGAAGTCGTCACGATACTGCTCCAGCAGATCGCGCTGCTCCGTTCTCACGGCGTTCATGTCGTTCCTATTCACGAACGTGTCCACTACGGACGGCATCCCCCCTACGCAAATGTATTCGCGGAAACGGGACATCAGGGTGGAATGGATCGGTTCATCCACAGGCTTCCTTCCTTGGTAGCATTCGCGTATATGATCCAGGATTTGAGGTTGGATGCCTCTCGCCCAAAGAAACTCTTCGAAATCCATAGGATACATGCGTATCGTGTGTTCGAAACCTACGGGTATGTCGCGGTCCTTGCGATTGTATCCTCTGATTCCGAGAAGCGAACCGGTGGCTATGACATCGTAACGTCCGTCTTCGATGAAGGATTTGATGCTGAAGCGCGCCCTGGCACACTCCTGTATCTCGTCCATCACGATGACCGTTTTTCCCGGAACGAATCTCGCATCCGGCAATACCGCGGTGAGTCTGAGTGATATGGCATCTATGTCGATATCGCCTTCGAAAGCGGATTTGGCTGAGACGATCTTCTTGAAGTCCACATAGACGACGTTCTCGTAGTGCTTGGAAGCGAATTGCTTGACGGCGACGGTTTTCCCTACTTGCCTCAATCCTTTGACCACTGCGGCCTTCTTCCTGCACAATCCGGATTCCTTCCACGCAAGAAGTGCATCGGCGATCTTCCTTCTGAACACGATCTGCAATCCAGATAAGTTTATAAAACATTTTCCAAGGGAGTTTTTTCAATTTCGTTACATTTTCCAAGGGAGTTTTTCCAAATTTGATACATTTTCCAAGGGAGTTCAGGTCAATCACCAGCTCTTTGCATGCTCTGACGAGTCTGGAAGACACCCTTATGACCTTTGGAATCCTCATGTTGATGGCTCATAGAACTTCAAGCAAGATTACATCCCAACAGGTGTTGCCTATCAAAAGGGCCGGTTCCGACTCCGGGGTTCACGACTCGAAGTCAAGTAGCTCATGATCCGGATCCAGGAGAACCGCATCATCGTCGGGCTCGGCAACACCTTCGGTATAACGACTGAAGACCGTTATGCGTCTTGCTTCACAGTGTTGCGTGATCAGAACAATGGCGGATGCCATCTGTTCAAAGTGTACCTCTTCGCCTCCTGCAAGAGGCTCTGATACAATCCAACAACTCCATGAAATCAGGCCCTTATGAGGCATTCAGGGTGTTTCAAAGACATGGATGCAGGATTCGTAGCCGTCTTCATGATATCGATCCTGTTAGACGATAAATGCAATCTCGATGCATTTCGGCATGCGGTGCAGATCGCGGGAAACTATGTATTCGGAGAAGGTGCAGTCTGTTGTATCTCTATACGATAATGTAGAGATGTTCACTCAACAGGTATACGTGATACAAACAGGATATGATACGTGTAGATTACATCGTCTACAATATTGTAGACGA
>DAXO01000007.1:18929-19227 GCA_002506425.1 Methanomassiliicoccaceae archaeon UBA480
ATCTCTACATTCCTGTAGACGGAATCAGCCGAGTGCACCATTCCGAGAGAAGATGAACGGGTTTCAAGGGAGAGGGAGGCCCTCATCCCTTGTTCTGCAGGCGGTTCCCCGCCCTGATGCTGCGCCTCATGATCTTCCCGGAGGTGGACTTCGGGAGCGTCTCGACGAACTCGACCGCCCTGGGATACTTGTACGGGGCGGTGCCGTTCTTCACATAGGTCTGCAGCTCCTTCGCGAGCTCGTCCGTCCCCTCGTATCCTTCGCGGAGGACGATGGTCGCCTTGACGAGCTGTCCCCT
>DAXO01000067.1:0-245 GCA_002506425.1 Methanomassiliicoccaceae archaeon UBA480
CCGGAGATGCCAAGCTCTCCGGCGACAACGTCTCCGGAATGAGCTTCAGCGTCTCTGGCGATGCCGGAAACAAGGTCTTCCAGCTCACCGGAATCGAGAAGTCCGGATACGTCCAGCCCGCAGAGCCCACCGATGACGGTGACGACGGACTGTCCCTTACGGACATCCTCCTGATCATCCTCGTCGTGCTCATCGTCGTGATGGCGATCATCGTCGCCCTCAGGCTGATGCGCAGCTGATTCCGA
>DAXO01000067.1:318-3277 GCA_002506425.1 Methanomassiliicoccaceae archaeon UBA480
CGGGGCCTCTCCAATCATTCTCTCACGATACCATGGGAAGCATCCGCAGGACCGGCGATCCGCTGGAGATCTTCGAATCCGGACGGGCGATCCAGATCCTGCGCTACATCTGCGCCAACGAAGGCTGCCTCAAGACCGACGTCTACCGGGATGTCTCGCGCAACCCGGGGATGCCCGGGAAGATGGACGAGCTCGAGGCCGCGGGGCTGATAGAGATAGAGGTCTGCGGAAGGTCCGCGATACTCCATCCCACCGAGGCCGGAAGGAGGGTGGATTCGCTGCTCTCCGAGATCTCCGGCATAGTCGAGGCTTTGCATGAGGGCTCCGAGGAGCCCTCTCCCGCTCGTTCCATCGATCATAAATGACTCTAAACCGGCTCCTTCTCAGCTTTGTGTATTCCCGGAGGAGCCCTCTTACGTCCGGATCTCTCCAATCCGGACGGTCAATCGGATCTCTGTCGAATGATCGACGCTGGTCTTTCAACAATGAGCATCGCAACCCCCATTATTCCACAGATATGCAGGCAATGGGGATTGCAATCCTCAATATCGGGCATCATTTCGAGGCATCCCTGCGCATACAGCATCGAGATGGCGGTATCCTATCGCACCGATGGGATTATCTAAGCCGTCGTTCTCATCCGCTCGTCGGGAGACGGAGGACGGCCGACGGTAGGCGCGAGCCAGCTGAGGAAGTTCCCTCCTCCAAGGGCAAGGTGGATCCGGAAATCGGATACGGCGAGAGCCGTGGCAAGGGCACAGAAACGACACAGACCGGGCAGACAGGATGAACCGCAAGGCGGCGACGTTCCCCGGGATTTGGTGAAACGGCGACTCCCCACCGGAGCAAGTCCGCACAACAGGGAAGACCGGCCCGGGACCTGTGGGTAGGACGCGTAGTTGAATGCCGTCTGAAACAGAAGGGGGGCTACTACCGTCACCCGGCGATACTATCATCATACGGTGATGCGCGATGCTCGAGCTGAAGCACTGCCCCAAGTACTCCCCTGGAACGGGGATCAGGATAATGCCTCCGGAGGAGACCCTCGCAAGGGTCCTTCCGCTTCTGAAGACCGCAGGGCTCGGAGAGCCCGAGGACATAACCTCCAAGGACGACATCGGCATCCCGGTCTTCTCGGTGGACAGGCAGCAGACCGCCCTGGGTGTCCCCAAGTACTACAACGGGAAGGGGGTGACGCGCGAGCAGGCCGAGGCCTCCGCGGTCATGGAGTCGATCGAGCGCTACAGCGCCGAGAGGCGCGACGACGACATCGTCGCCTACGGGACGTACGAGCAGGCCTGCGAGGTCATGCCAACCATCAACCCCGTCGATATGATCCTCCCCATCTGGGCTCTCGACAGGCTCCAGGGCGCCGAGATAGCCTGGACCCCCGGATGGGAGATGTTCCGCGGGGAGCAGGTGTGGGTTCCGGCGTGCGACGTGTTCTATCCTTACAAGCCCGATACGGACCTCCAGCTGTTCAGGTTCCACACGAACGGCATAGCCGCCGGAAACACCATGGAGGAGGCGATTCTGCACGCCACCTTCGAGCTCATCGAGAGGGACGCCTGGTCCATAGCCGAGTACAGGAACGAGCCCGTTCCGGATGTCGAGGTCGATCCTGACAGCGTTCCCGGACAGCTTCTGGCGAAGTTCGCCGAGCACGGGGTCGAGGTCCATCTCAAGGATCTCACCTGCGACACCGGAGTGACCACGATCGGTGCCGCGGCCGACGATGTCGCCACGAAGGATCCCGAGCTGCTCACGATCGGAGTGGGCACCCATCTGAATCCGGAGATCGCCGCGATCCGCGCGATCACCGAGGTCGCCCAGAGCCGTGCCACCCACAAGGACGGGAAGAAGATCAACGCCCAGCTCCAGAGGGTCGCCAACGACATGGGCTATGAGAAGATCAAGGAGGTCAACCGCCTCTGGTACTCGCACACGGACAGGTCCGTGAAGCTCTCGGATATGAAGAACGAGGCTACGGACGATGTTCTGGACGACATCGAGGTCGTCCTAGGGAAGCTCATGGATGCCGGATTCGAGCATGTGGTCGCCGTGGACCTCACCCGTCCAGAGCTCGGAGTGCCCGCGGTCAGGATGGTCATCCCCGGCATGGAGGTATGGACCATGGACGGGGACAGAGAAGGTCCCAGGCTCAGAGGCATGTGGCCTCCTCGCAGGTAAGGGGCTAGGCTCCGAGTCGCTGGATATAATACGGTCCGCGCCATCTCCCATCCATGGTCGGACGCTTCAAAGCCGTCGGGTTCGATATGGACGGCACGTTCCTGAAGACACGTGTGGACTATGCTCGTCTGAACAATGTGGACCGCGAGGTGCTGGAGCGGCACGGGATCCCGTTCGACGATGTCGACTTCGGCGGAAGGGAGAAGAGGCTCAGGGCTCCGATCAGGGACTGGTTGTTCGCCCACGGCCGTTCGGAAGAATGGCCGGAGATATACGACGAGATAGAGAAGGGGACGCTGGAATGCGAATGTGAGTTCGTATCCGAGGCGACGCCTTTTCCCGGTTCCGTGGAGTGCCTTCCCGTGCTGCGCTCGAAGGGGCTCAAGGTGGGCATACTCACGCGCGGAGGTCTGGAATACGCCCGCAGGGCCCTCGGCCCGCTCTTCGGGGAATTCGATTTCGTCATGGGAAGGGACTACTCCTTCTACGATGATGCCAAGCCGTCTCCGATAGCCATGAGACAGTTCGCGGAGGGTCTGGGCGTTCGTCCCGAGGACATTCTCTATGTGGGCGACAATCTGACTGACTGGATGTCCGCGAAGGATGCTGGGGCATCCTTCGCAGGAGTGCTCACAGGGACGTGCACGAGAGAGGATTGGTACAAAGCCGATCCCGAGATGACGGTCATCGAGCGTGCAGGAGACGTCGTGGACCTGGTCTGAAGCTTTCGTTCATGACGAGCTTCCGATTAGGACCTTCGGGACCTTGC
>DAXO01000029.1:0-3298 GCA_002506425.1 Methanomassiliicoccaceae archaeon UBA480
GCCGAGGAGCCTGTCGTCGAGGTGGAGGCGATCGAGGAGATTCCTAAGATCTCCGTCGCCGGACTGCCTGCCAGCGTCGAGGTTCCCGAGGGACTGCACATCGAGGGCGACAAGCCTTCTGATGTCGCCGTCGCAAGTATGGACAACTCTGCTATCCAGGCGTTCCAGGAGACCGCCACCAGCGCGGAGGTCGAAGCTCCTGTGAAGCCGGCCAAGGCCACTCTTGCGGCCGACGGAGAAGCCCTCCCGCCCATGAGCGACCCTGTCATCAAGCGTCCCAACACGATGCGTTTCAGATTCACCAACGGCGTTCTGACGAACGTCGGATCCAAGACCGAGGGGTCCGAGGAGGGGCCCCGCAGCCCTTTGGAGTGAGGGGCTTCTCCCAGTCGGAAGAGCCTGCGCCCATCGTCGTCAAGGATCGTGTCCGCGATCTCATGGTCTCGGTGGTTCCGCGCCTCTCATTCGACGAGCAGATGTCCCTAGTCGAACCCGATGAGTTCCTCGAAGACGACGGGAAGGCCAAGGAGTTCGCGAAGCTGTTCGAGTACGACGACACCCCCAGGATGGATGTGGCCAACGAGGTCTTCGACCTCATGCGTCTGGCGATCCCATCGGTGGGAGCGTTCGTCGAGGAACCGTTCGCATCCGAGTGCTATGCAGAGTATCCGGATGACGGGCTGGAGGAGGCTTGGGTCGCAGAATCCGCAACGGAGGAAAGATCACCGTTCGCAGAGGATGCCATCCGTCTGATCGCAGCCCCATCGCCGGTCATGATGCTCGCCGCACCGATTCCCGCTGCCGAGGAGCCCGTGGCGGAGCCGGAGGTTCCAGCCATCGAGTCCGATGCTCCGACGTACGAGGTCGACGAAAGCGATGCGCTCGTCACATTCTCCTTCGGACCCAGCCGTGCGTCCGACGGAGGGTGGACGGTGTGCTTCTCCTTCCGATCCGAAGTCGAAGCCCGAGGCTGTCGATTCCGCAAATCCGATCCGGGGGCGACCCCGGATCATCCCATTTCTGCGGCCGAATGCTGTTTCCAACCCGGTTGTTGCACAGCAGATGTCCGAAACTGCCATCTAAGGCTTATTATAACCAGACAGTCTGGGCTTCCTCATGGAATATCTTCTCCAGATCCTTGTGACTCTGGTCGTGCTGTATGCTCTTGCACGTGCCGGATCGGCGATAGTGTCCCGGTTCGGGCTTCCAGGACTCATAGGGGAGATATTGATCGGTATCCTGGTCGCCAATCTGGCGTTCGGAGATACCACTCTGATGGATTTGCTGGAATTGGGATTGCCGGTAGCGGGAGACGAAGAGAGCCATGGAACCGGCGTGTATCCCATAATCTACGCTATGGCCGAGTTGGGAGTGATCTTCCTGCTGTTCACAGTCGGATTGGAGACGAAGGTCAACGATCTGATGAAATCGGGCAAGGCCGCGTTCTTCTGCGCGCTCATGGGAGTCATCGTCCCGTTCATCCTGGGATTCGCGCTGATAATGGCGACCGACGGGAACACCAACCATGCGCTGTTCATGGCTGCCGCCATGGTCGCCACCTCAGTGGGGATCACGGCTAGGATCATCAAGGATCTCAAGCTGATGGAGACCCGCGAGGCCAGGATAATCATAGCCGCCGCGGTCATCGACGATGTCCTGGGAATGATAGTCCTCGCCATCGTCAAGGGCATGGCGGCCAGCGGAGACGGCATGTCGATCCTCAGCATAATCGAGATAACGCTCCAGGCGGTGGTTTTCGTTCTCGCCATAATAGCGATATGCAAATGGGTTGTCCCCCGCATATACGACTATTTCGACGCCAGGAAGAAGGCCAAGGAGGCTCAGGGCAAGGTCCCCATACCGACGAACAAGCTCGTCATAGCGATAATCGTGTGCCTGGGCATGTCGGCATTGGCCGAGTACATAGGTCTGGCCGCCATCATCGGAGCATTCCTGGCTGGAATGCTGTTCGCGGACCATGCATGGGAATGGGATCTGGAACACAAGATCGATTCGATCTCCACATTCCTCCTGTCCTTCTTCTTCCTCAATGTGGGGCTTCAGGTCGACATCGCCACGCTCAGCGACACATCGATACTCTTCCTGGTCCTCGTGACGATCGTGCTGGCCATCATATCCAAGCTAATAGGATGCAGCATAGGCGCCAAGATGGGCGACAGGTCTCTGGACGGTCATTCCCTCAAGATAATCGGTTTCGGAATGGCTCCTAGAGGAGAGGTCGGAATCATCGTGGCCTCCATCGGACTGGCCAGCGGAGCGATGTCGCAGGACCTCTACGCAGTCGTGGTCTTGATGTCTGTCATAACGACCATCGTGGCACCTCCGATAATATCGAAGCTGTTCAAGCAGAAGTATCACGACGAATACACGATCCTGCCCGAGGACAGGGTCTGAAACATCTTTTCCCGGCTTCGGCCGGGTTTTTTCAAATAATTCAGCGGATAATCGTGACGGAGCAATCGTCTGTCACACGGATCATCAGAACGGCATAGCTCACGCTGAAGCTATCCTAGAATATGCGTTCGCCGGATTTCAGAGGGGTGCGAACGTGTTGAGAAGCAGTATGACTACGACGAGTCCGATAGCGATACCGATGACGGTGCGCGGACTGATCCTGATTCCTTTCTCGTTCTCCGTGTCGAAGTACCTCATAAGGCCTGCGGAGGACTGGAATCCCGAGTCGTTCTTCTTTGCCATGGGGGCTGGTTATCTTCGGTCCGTATAAAAACCTTGTTTCCTCTATATACGCGCGCGCGACCAATGGAGCGGACCGAAATCCTATTCTATATGTTGCCGATGGCACACCGATTACAATGCACTGGGCAGATGTCATAGCAGAGGAGGTCGCCAACACCTGCGAGCACCCTCTCATCGCCACGGGTATAAGTCCGACCGGAATCATCCATGTCGGAAGTCTGAGGGAAGCGATCACAGGCGAGTCCATCCGCAGCGCCGTCGAGGCCAAAGGGAAGGACGTGCGCCTCATCTATCTCATCGATTCGTTCGATCCTCTCCGCAAGCGCTATGACTTCCTTCCCGAGGAGTTCGAGAAGTACGTAGGCATGCCGATATGCAGGATCCCCTGCCCCTGCGGCAAGCACAAGAACTATGCCCACCACTTCGTGCAGCCTTTCCTGGATGCAGTCGATTCCCTCGGAGTCAAGTGCGAGATAATTTGGACGCACGAGCTGTACGAGAAGGGGGTTTTCGCCGAGTGCATAGACAAGACCTTCCTGAAGAGGAAGGAGATCATCCAGCTTCTTCATGAGGTCACCGG
>DAXO01000029.1:3327-16257 GCA_002506425.1 Methanomassiliicoccaceae archaeon UBA480
ACCGGCAAGGAGGCCAAGGAGGATTACGCTCCGTACAACCCCGTCTGTGAGAAGTGCGGAAGGTTCACCCACCCCATCTTCGATTCCTACCAGTTCCCCTATGTCGAGTACGACTGCATATGCGGGCACCATGGCAAGGCCGATATCCGCAAAGCCGAGGGCAAGCTGACATGGAGGCTCGAGTGGCCTGCCAAGTGGATCGTCTTCAACACCTCCGCCGAACCCTTCGGAAAGGACCACGCGGCTGCTGGAGGATCCTACGATTCAGGAAAGAGGATAGTCTCCGAGATCTTCGGCGGGAAGGCCCCCTATCCGATACCGTATGAGTTCGTCCAGCTGAAGGGAGTGGGGCAGATGCACAAATCCCTCGGATGCCCCGTCACCGGACTCGATGCCATCAACATGACTCCGCCCGAAGTCCTGAACTACATGTTCCTGAGGGTCAACCCCTCCAGGGCCATAGACTACGATTCCGGAATGGGAATACTGGACATGGCCGACGAGTACGACAGGATCAAGCGCCTCTACTTCGGAGGCGAATGGAGCGAGTCCGAGGACAACTCCGTCAGGGCGTATGTGATCGCTCAGCACAATCATATCCCTGCCAAGCTCCCTCTGCAGGTTCCGTACCGCCATCTCGTCAACATAGTCCAGATGGCCGACGACTTCGACGGCGTGATGGAGATCCTGTCCCGCACCCAGGACATGTCCAAGGCCACGCAGGAGGATCTGGACAGGCTCAAGAGGAGGGTATCCTGCGTCAGATACTGGCTCAACGGATTCGCTCCAGACATGGTGAAGTTCTCCATTCTGCCCGCGATACCAGCGGACATGGAGATCACCATGAATGAGAAGGTGTACTTCCAGGCGCTCGTGAAGAGGATGAACGACTGCGTGTGGAACGCAGATACGATCTCGGGCATAATCTCGGATATCGCCAAGCAGCAGCCCATCGGGACCAAGGGCGCATTCAAGGCCCTGTACAAGATCCTCATCGGCAAGAGCGCTGGACCGAGGCTCGGCTCGTTCCTGGCTTCGATGGACCAGAAGTTCGTCGTCAACAGGCTGATCCAGGCATCCAGCTGATCAGCCGCGGATCTGATCGAATGGATATCCCGTCCATTCCTTCAGACCGAGGGCGACCTCCAGCTCGGGAACGGTGAGCATGGGCTTGCCGTACCGGGCGGAGTCGTCCATTGCGACACGGGGGCACGCTGTGCACACATACGCATCGACGGGATAAGCCGCAAGAGAATCCGGCGTTATCTCCTCGATGACCGCGGTCACGCACCTGCGTCCGGATTCGCGTATCATCTTCTCGGCGGTTTCGGCCGCATCTTTTCTGCATTGCCCGATTTTGCTGGAGATTATCACGAGGAAGGATTCGGCCTTAGATGCGATCTGTATCGTGCCGAACCTGCGTCTTATCATCCTGTCTCTCGATGCCGTCATGTCGGTAATCTCGCAGGTTATGGGATTGAGGACGTAGACTGGTTTCCTCGATCCGAATGCAGCGGCCAAAGGATGGAATTGTCCTTCGCCTATGTAGAGGAAGCAGTCCACCGAATCGGATACGGATTCGGCAGATGTGCAGTTGCAGCCGAGGACCTGGCCCGGATACATGATCCTGGAATCTCCTGTTCCGACGAAGGGCTCCTTCCCGATGGAACGGAGGATCCCGTCCATCTCTCCGATGAGGCCGATATACTGTATCGTCGCAAGAATCCCGATCCTGTCGGGAAGAGGCTCCAACACTTCGCGAAGACGATCCTCGTCCAGGCCGATATCGGAGCGTGCTTCGATATAGAGTACGTTATCGTCCGCCCCCATCGACGGAATCGCCGAATGACCGTAGTGGACGAGCGCATCGGCCCACCCTCTGTAATCGAAGAGGTCGCAGGCTCCGTAGCAGGGGCGACCTATTATGATGACGGACGCTCCCGTCTCACGTGCAATATAATCAGAAATCTCCGGGGCTCTGATCTTCAGACCCTCGGGAAGCTGGACGGCGACGGAGGAGAACCCTCCGGCGCCGATCCATTTCACAACCCTGTCAAGTTCCAGATCGAACATCTGGATTTCACTTGACGTATTCCTGTCCCTTGTCGACGTCTATGTAACAGGGGGACGGGAATTTCATGGAGGCTCTCCAGAGAGCATCCTTGGCGACGGCGACCTTGTCGGCGGGAACGCTGACGGTCAGGATGGCCTGGTTGCGCTCGAGCCTGGCAGCGGTTCCGACGGTCTTTCCGAATCCCTGGCGCATTCCGCTCGAGACACGGTCCGCTCCTGCTCCGGTAGCGAGCTTGTTCTCCCTCAGAACGACGTGGGGGAACGCCCTGACGACCATCTCGTAGTTGGGGGTTCCGCACTGGGCGGTGAGGACCTTGTTAGCGGCGATACGGCCAGCCTCGATGGAGGTGTGCCTGACCTGGACCCTATTCTTCACTTTGAGGGTGAGCGTGACGGGGAACTCGGCCTGCGGGTTGCCCATGACATACTGGCTGACCCTGCTGGCAGGAACTCCGCCCATGTACTCGCGGCGGGTGTACGCCTGTCCCTTGATCTGTCTGTACATCGATGCGGGCTTTCTTACCATTTAAACCACCTGATTGTGAGTTGAATCGGAACCGCAAGGCTCCGTAGATAAACGAGCCGATATCGGTTACTCTTATAATGGTTTCGTTTGGTCCCGGCTTCCTTGCCCTCCTTTCCATTCTCTCTATAAGGAAAAGGTGTCGGATTCCGGGTCGCCGGAGTTCGACGATAGTATAAATTGGTCCATCAGATATGCGCACCCGATGCAGCAGTTCGATTTCAAGGTCGTAAATGCCGAGGATCCGGAAGGCGAGGTCCCCGTCAAGGTGGCGGGACAGATCATGGTTGACGTTCAGAACCTCCTCTCGGACATAGGGGAGCTCATGGTCCGCCAGGAGCTTAGGACCCAGGGGCTGCTGCCGGATGGGATAAAGTCCCGTTTCTCCCTCAAGATGAAGGGACAGGGCACTGCGGCAGGTCCGAAAAGAGACAGCATGCTTCTGGAGGATGCCCTCGCCCAGCTCTGCGCAGAGCTGGACCGTGCCAACCTGATGTCATCGACGCCTTCCGAGGTCAGCAACCATATCGAGGCCGCAGGACGCAGGAAGATAGCCTCGGACATGCTTGCATTGGCCGATCATCTCGACGGATACGTCATGACATACGGTCAGAGGGGATCCCTTCGTAAGTTCCGCATGAACGCTCGCAGATCTCTCGAGAAGGAGTCGGCTGGGGATGTCGCGCCCATTCAGAGCGCGATCATCGGCGTCCTCTCCCGCGACCCCGTCCATGCCAGTCGCTGGATCGTGAGCAACGGTTCAGATTCGCTGCAGGCATCGTTCGCCGACGGCATCTCCCGTGACGAGATAGCATCCTATGCGGGTGCCGGCCCGGTCATCGCCGTGGGGTCGGCTGTTCTCGACGGTTCCGGCAACGCCGTCGCGATGAAGGACATCACCGCCTGCTACGATTTCCCCCAGGTGAGGTTCCATAGGATCGTCACGAACGACAGGGATCTGTCTCTGCTGTGCCCCGTGACGGCCGATATAGGATTCGATAGAGCCGGCGGATCATGGAGCCTTTCCAACGACGATCTCGGCATCAGCATATCCAAGCCTTCCTGGGACGAGGCGGTTCTGGCGTTCCATGAGTACTTCATGTTCCTCTGGGAGACGTATGCGGAGGCCGAGGACGAGTTCGAGGGCGAGGAGAAGGAGATAAGCGACCTTTTGAAGTCCTACGCGTTCCCATGAGCCCGCGATCGATGCCAGCCCTGTGCGGATGACATAGGTTTAATAATGCGCGCTCGATGGTGCGGACAGAGCACCATGGGGAAGAGGCGCGTCTCGCAGAATATCGTCGAGAGCATCGGAGAGGAACGCATTTCCAGGCTGCTGGAGCTGGCCTGCGAGGCTGTTCGTGCCGGCAGGATCGACTATGCACGCCGCTATGTGGATCTCGCCTGCAGGATATCCGGAAAGACCCGCGTCCCTATGCCGAAGGGGCAGCCGTTCTGCAGCGGATGCCTTGTCCCCCTGCTTCCCGGAGTCAACTGCCGGATAAGGGTCGACGGGCACATGGTGCGCACAACGTGCGGATGCTGCGGCAGGATTGCGCGCAGGCCGTACATCAGGGAGCAATCACATGAGCGAAAAGGACGCCAGAAAGGAGCTGATGAGGCGCGCCAACGACCTCGATGCCACCGTCAGGGTGGGCAAGGACGGACTCGACCAGGGTCTGTTCGACGAGGTATCGGCGCAGCTCAAGAAGAACCGCCTGATCAAGGCCAAGGTGCTCTCCAATTCGGATGGCGATGCTAAAGAGGCCGCCGCCGCGATCGAGGAGGCGACCGGATGCGTCGTCGTTGACGTCCGCGGAGGAGTGATGGTCCTTACAGACAAGAGGACCTGGACATCGCTCTGCCAGAAGAAGTTCTGAGGTTCTTTCGGGGGAATAACGATGCTTGACGTGAACGTCATCAGATCAGAGCCTGACATGATCAGGACTATGCTCAGGAACAGGAACAAGGATGAAGCCATCCTCGACCGCTTCCTGGAGGCAGACGGCGAGTGGAGATCGCTCACCGACGAGAACAACCGCCTGAGGCAGGTTCGCAACGAGGTCTCCCTGCAGATCTCCAAGATGCCGAAGGGAGAGGAGAAGGAGTCGAAGATCGCCGAGATGAGGGAGGTCTCTGACAAGATCAAGGCCAACGACGACAGGATGGCCGAGCTCGAGGCGATACGCACCGACTGCGTCCTCAACATCCCCAACATCCCCGCGGCCGACGTCCCCATAGGCAAGGACGACACCGAGAACGTCGTCGTCTACGAGGCCGGAAGGAAGAGGGTGTTCGATTTCACCCCCAAGCAGCACTTCGAGATCGCCGAGGACCTGGATATCATCGACTTCGACAGAGGCGTGAAGGTCGCCGGAAGCGGATTCTACTGCCTCAAGGGCGACGGCGCAAGGCTCGAGAGGGCCCTCATCAACTTCTTCCTCGACACCCATCAGGACCAGGGCTACACCGAGCTCTTCCCCCCTGTGGTCGTCAACAAGAACGCCGTCATCGGAACCGGGCAGTACCCCAACCTCAAGGACGACATGTACTACCTCGAGAGGGACGACATGTTCCTCAACCCGACCGCGGAGGTTCCGATCACCAACCTGCTCCAGGACGAGATCCTGGATGTCAAGGACCTCCCGATCTACTACACCGCATACCTCCCCTCGTTCAGGAGGGAGGTCGGGAAGCACGCCGATACCAGGGGGATCATAAGGGTCCACGAGTTCAACAAGGTCGAGATGGTCAACTTCGTGAAGCCCGAGGATTCCGCCGCCAGGCTGGAGGAGCTCAGGAAGAACGCGGAGGATCTCATCAACGCGCTCGATCTCCCCTACAGGGTGCTCCTGCTGTGCACCGGAGACATGAGCTTCTCATGCAACAAGTGCTATGATCTGGAGCTCTACGCACCCGGAAAGGATGCGTACCTCGAGGCATCGTCCTGCTCCAACTTCGGAGATTTCCAGGCCCGCAGGGCGAGGATCAAGTTCAGGCGCGAGCCCCACCTCAAGAGCGAGTTCGTGCACACCCTCAACGGATCCGGTCTCGCCCTTCCGAGGACCATGGTCGCGATCCTCGAGAACTACCAGAACAAGGACGGCACCGTCACCATCCCCGAGGTGCTCAGGCCCTACATGCGCGGTCAGGAAGTAATCGACCGCCACAACTGAGGCCCCCTTCCCCGGCTCATGCCGGGGACGGTCCGCCGGGATGGGAGGCGCGATCTCCCGCTTGGGCGGGCCGGGGCCGGTTTTTTCGAATATCCATAGAAGAGGACATCGGATCCGCATGCGGTCGAAGTCCTCGAGCAGACGCTTCGCGCCTATCCCGTCGCCCTTCTCGATGAGTTTGTCGCGGATGCTGCGCTCCCCTTCAAGCAAAGTGTTGGATGTTATCCCGTAGCGTCTCGATATGAACGCCTCCATGTAGGCGCCCATGTGGTCGCAGGCCTTCAGATCGCTTCCGTTCCTCTCACCGAAGCCGGGGATGTCGATATCAGTGAACGGGCTGTAGACCATCGTTCTGAATTCGTCGCGCCAGTCCTCTCTGAGGAGAGGCATGATCTTCGATTCGACCAGGTCCTTCTCGTACTCCTCGAGGATGGCGCTCAGGCCGTCGACGCTCGTCTTGATGGGTGTTATGACGTCCTTCGTCAGGACCTCGGGCAGATCGTGGAACAGGCCCGTGTAGAAGTCATTGTATATCCTCCTCCCCGAAGCGCCGCAGTCGAGGTCGTGCAGGAACATCATGTTGGCCACGAGGAGCGAATGGCCCAGAACCGTGGTGCGCGGGATGCGCGGGGTCCTGGCCCAGCGCTGCTGGAACCGCAGCTGCCCGATGAGGTCCACGAAGTTGAACGTGTTCCCAGCGGTCTTGAACTCCTTCACTCCGACCAGGTCGCCGTGCTGCTCGATCTGCTCCTCGATCTCCCGGCGGGTCTGCTCAATACCGTAGAGGGAGCGGTTGGAATCGTATATCAGGTTGAACTCCCAGCGCGTGGCGAGATAGTGCGCCGCACGGATTATCCTGTCCTCCTCGGAGTCCTTCTCGGATTCCAGGTATCCTATGAGCCTGTCTCTGAACCCGGCGTCGGATCCCGGAACCAGACGGTCGTATTCGGAGAGGACGAACTCGTTCACGGGGCCGCTGCGCTCCGAGGCTATGCGGTGGAACACCTGGGGCTTCAGATCCGTCAATACCGATCTCTGGATGAACGAGAAGAGGGTGTGCTCTATCACCGTTCTCCATTCCACACTGCGGCCGGCCGATTCCTCGAACTTGCCGAGGACCCAGGCTATGGAGGCCTTGTGGGCCTGCTTGTCCAGCTCCGTCAGCTCGACCGGCCTCATGTGGTCGTTCCACCTGTTCATGTTGGCCGTGTTGAACATCAGGTAAAGGATGTCGGCGTTCAGAGCGGGCATGGCTCACCTCTTCGTCAGATCGGTTATGGAGGCATCGTTGCCGGATGGCTCGCCATCCATGTAGTACACGAACCCGTCCATCGATTCCTTCTCTTGGATGTCTGCCAGCTTCTCAGAGGCCTTCTTGCTGGAGAATACGAGGATCCCGTACGGGATTATGAGCATGATGAGGCCCAGTATGAACAGGGCCTCGTACGAATAATTCGGGTCGATGACGTACCCTGCGAATCCGAGAACCATCAGGATGAATCCGACGATCGGGATGATCTGCAAGTAGGGCGGCCTCTTCATGCGGCATCATCATACTACACATAGATAATGAAGGCGTTCATCCGGTCGCATCGCATCGCGATGTAGCGGACCAATCGGTTTATACGTCGTCTTATTAACACCGTGACATGGACTACACGGATGCAGTCGCCGCCAGGTATTCGGCATATATGCTGGATGACCGCATCGAGGAGGCGGGAGCCTCTTTCGACGACGTGGTCTCGATGATCCGTCGCATCGCTCCCGAGGTCCCCTCGTCGTACAATTCCCAGTCATGCAGGCTGGTCGTCCTCGGAGGGGATGCCCACAGGGAGTTCTGGAGCCTGGTGACGGATGTCCTGCGCGACAAGGTATCCGATGAGGCCCGGTTCGCCAGGACGGAAAGCAAGATGCGGATGTTCTCGGCTGCCGCCGGGACAGTGCTCTTCTACGAGGTCGATCCGATAACCGACGAGCTGAAGAGGGAGCATCCGACGTATGCCGATGTGTTCCCCGTTTGGGCCGAGCACGGCAATGCGATGATGCAGTTCGCCGTCTGGACCGCGTTCTTCGACATGGGGCTCGCCGCCAACATCCAGCACTACAATCCGCTCATAGACGGGAAGGTGAAGGAGGCCTTCGATATACCGGACGGGTACAGGCTCGTGTGCCAGATGGTGTTCGGAAGGCCTGCGGGGCCGCGTGCGGAGAAGGATAAGCTCTCCGGAGACGAGCTCGTATCGGTCAGGACGGGATCCAGATGATCAGCACTTCGGACGAGTTGCTTGCCGGCGGTCCGACCGATGTCAGGATAGGCATCGGCCGCGGAACGGACAGAGGGCTCGTCGAAGCCAGCGTCGAAGGCTCCGGGGCGGATGTGAGGATATACGACGATCCGTGGGAGCTCGTATCGGATATGGTGGACGGCAGGATAGATGCCGCCGTCCGCGGGGACATGCCGTCGGATGTCCTGGTGCCGATCCTGAGGAAGGAGCTGGGACTGGAGAGGCTGGAGCGCGCCGCGCTGATGGAGCCGTCCGGCGGCAGGATGTTCCTGCTGGCTCCCGTCGGGATAGACGAAGGGTGGACGGAGGACCAGAGGTTCGACATCGCCCGCAGGTCGGCCGATCTGGCTTCCAGAGTGGGCATGGACGCGCGCATAGCCGTCATGTCCGGCGGGAGGTCGGAGGACATCGGGAGATGCCCGGAGGTGGATGCCACCATCCTCGGTGCCGAGTCGGTGACCGAAAGACTCATCAAGGCCGGCTACGACGCCTACAACTGCCAGATCCTGGTGGAGAACGCCGCGAAGGAGGCCGGAGTAATCGTGGCTCCGGACGGGATATGTGGCAATCTGATATTCAGGACCATGCACTTCATAGGAGGTGCCAGATCCCTGGGGGCGCCCCTGCTGAACACCGATAAGGTGTTCGTGGACACGTCCAGGGCCAAAACCGATTACAGGGATTCCATAGCCCTGGCAGGAAGATTGACGGAGGAAGCAATATGATGTTGGAGATAGACGGCGGCTATTCGGGGATCAGGTTCTCCGCATGTCATTTCATACCGAGGCACGAGAAGTGCTCCAGGCTGCACGGCCATTCGTACATAGTGAGGCTCAGGCTCGAGGGGGACATCGGAGCCGAGGGCATGATCATGGACTTCGTCGTGCTCAAGAAGGAGCTCAAGGCGATCATCGAGGAGCTGGACCACAAGGCGCTGGTTCCGACGCTGTCGGAGGATGTGAAGGTCACCGCGGACGAGGAGTCCGTGGAGGTCGTCGCCTGCGGCAAGAGGTACGTGTTCCCCAGGATGGACGTGACCCTCCTGGACGTTCCCAACACCACGGCCGAGGAGATGGCCAAGATGATGACTCTGAGGATCGTGTCCGATCTGGAGTTCCCTCCGAACGTCCGCTCCGTATCGGTCGGTCTGGACGAGGAGCGCGGACAGACCGCGTGGTACACGGAGGTCCTCCGATGCCGAAGGCAGTCGTGCTGCTGTCCGGAGGGCTCGACTCGACCACCACGCTGGCCAAGGCCCTCGATGACGGCTGCGAGGTGACCGCTCTCAGCTTCAGGTACGGCCAGAGGCACACCAAGGAGCTGGTGTCGGCCGAGAACGTCTGCAGGCACTACGGCGTGGCCCACGTCGTGGTCGATCTGGATCTGAGCTCCTACCGCTCCGCGCTCACCCGGAAGGACATCGACGTCCCTCTGGACAGGGAGGGGAAGCTGAGCGATGAGATCCCGGTGACGTACGTTCCGGCGAGGAACATAGTGTTCCTCAGCATAGCCGCGGGACTTTGCGAATCCATCGATGCGGACCGCATCTACATAGGAGCCAATGCCGTAGATTATTCCGGATATCCCGATTGCCGTCCCGAGTTCTTCGAGGCCTATCAGGAGATGCTCGCCAAGGGGACCAAGGCCGGTGTCGAGGGACATCCGATCAGGATCATGACGCCCATACTCAGGAGCTCCAAGGCGGACATCGTCAGGCTCGGAAAGAAGCTGGGCGCTCCTCTGGAGCTCACGTGGTCCTGCTACAACGGAGGGGAGAAGGCCTGCGGGCACTGCGACTCCTGCCGTCTGAGGCTCAAGGGATTCGAAGAGGCCGGCTACAGGGACGAGATCGAGTACGAGCACGGTGAGAACCTCCTATGAGGATATGCGAGATCTTCAGATCGATACAGGGGGAGGGGCTCACCATGGGCCTTCCCACCGTCTTCGTCAGGGCCGTCGGATGCAATCTGCGCTGCAGGTGGTGCGACACCACGTATGCATTCGAAGGAGGCACCGAGATGTCCGTGGACGAGATAGTCCGCGCCGTCGGCGATTGTCCGAGGGTGTGCTTCACCGGAGGCGAGCCCATGCTCCAGCCCGATGCCCTGGAGCTCATAGAGAGGCTGATCTCCATGGGGAGGCAGGTCGATCTGGAGACCAACGGCTCGGTGGATCTGTCGAAGGTTCCGGACGATCCGCTCGTCCTGATAAGCATGGATCTGAAGTGCCCTTCGTCGGGCATGACCGACAGGATGATCTGGAAGAACACGGAGCTGCTGGGGCCCAAGGACCAGCTCAAGTTCGTCATCGATACGCAGGAGGACCTCGATTTCGCAGTGGACTTCGTCAAATCGCGCAGGCCCCGCACGAACGTGATATTCGGGCCCGTCGGCGGCACGGAGAAGCTGGAGAAGCTGGCGGCCAGGGTGCTGGAGGAGGATATCGATGTGAGGGTCCTGCCCCAGCTCCACAAGATAATCTGGGGGGAGAGGAGGGCCGTCTGACCCTCCCTCCCCTCATTCGGGTTTCTGGGATTCGAACTTCTTCTTCCTTTCGACGCGTCTCAGGTAGTCGCGGACGCTCTCCTCGACCGTCCCCTCCTCGTCCGTCGCCACGTCGATCCCGGCCTTGCGCAGGATGTCCATCCCGTGCATGCCTATGCCGCCGGTCAGGACGGCGTCCACGCATCCCAGGCCGACGATGGCCTTGGCCACCGCCATGCCCGCTCCCTGCTCCGAGTCGATGAACTCGTTGACTATCACCCTGAAGTCCAGGGTGTCGGAGTCGATCAGCAGGAAGCACGGAGCATGGCCGAAGTCGTCGGCGATGTAGGAGTCCAGGGACTCCCCTTCGGATACGGCGAGGATCTTCATTCTACCGTTTTCACTATCTTGTCGACGATCGACTTGAAGGCCTTGGCGGAGGCGGAATCCGGGTATTTGAGGACGACAGGCATTCCGCTGTCGCCGGCATCCACGACTCCGGGCTCTATGGGGACCTTTCCGAGGAACTGGACGTTCAGCTCCTTGGCGGCGGCTTCGCCTCCGCCGGACTTGAAGATGTCCGTGACCTCTCCGCAGTGGGGGCAGACGAATCCGCTCATGTTCTCGACGATCCCGATTATGGGGATGTGCGTCTCGGCTCCGAACCTCAGGGACTTCCTGCTGTCGAGGAGCGCGACGTCCTGCGGCGTGGTCACGATGACCATCCCGTCGGCCTTGGGCATGAGCTGGACGACGGACAGCGCCTCATCTCCGGTTCCGGGAGGCATGTCCACGACGAGATAGTCCAGGTCGCCCCAGTTGACATCCTCGATGAACTGCTTGATGGCTCCCATCTTGACGGGTCCCCTCCACATGATGGGGGAATCCTTGTCGGGAAGCAGGAACGCCATGGACATGAGCTTGAGGGACGGAGGGACGGTGACGGGGATCAGCCTCTCGTCGAGGACGTGCAGCTTCTCGTCCTCGACTCCGAACATCTTGGCGATGTTGGGGCCGGTGATATCGACGTCCATGATGCCGACCTGGTATCCCCTGTTGGACAGCTCGGTCGCCAGATTGGACGACACGGTGCTCTTGCCGACTCCTCCCTTGCCGCTCATCACGATGATGATGTGCTTGATCTTCCCGAGGGCATCCTGGAGCCTGGTCTCCTCCTCGATGGATTCGGCAGTCATGACTGGATTTGCCATCTTCTTTACCTCTGCGCACCCGTAGCCTCTGCGGATATAAACCACGCTCGGATGCCTCGGCATCGGTTCCGGAGAGCGGATTCTCCGACGTTTTCATATCGTACGACGGCGATGCGGAAGCGATGCCAGAGGCCACAGTCGGAGAGTACATGGTCCGGGATGTCCAGACGGTCAGTCCGGACATGACGGTCGAGCAGGTGAGGCAGGAGATCATCAATTCCAACTTCCACGGGTTCCCGATTACTGAGAAGGGGTATCTCCTGGGATTCGTCACGGCCAAGGAGCTCCTGAGGCATATCGACAAGCCCAATGCTAAGATCCGCTCGGTGATGAAGAGGGGAACGCTGTGCGCCATACCGTCGATGTCCACCGACGATGCCACGCGCATCCTGTTCAGATACGGGCTGAGGAACCTCCCCGTCGTGGACGAGGACAAGAAGCTTGTGGGAATCATCTCCAACATCGATATCGTCCGCTCCCAGATAGAGAAGTCCCGTCCCGGCAAGGTCATGTCGGTCAAGAACTTCCTGGAGCAGCAGAACGGCCTCAGATTCAAGGTGGTGAACAAGGAGATCCCGGTGGATTCCATAATCCCCACGCAGAAGGAGGTCTACATGGACGAGCTCATCGGCCGCCAGTACGAGCTGAAGAGGGGGCTCAACGAGCCTCTGATAGTGGTGCAGAGGCGCGAAGGATATCTTCTCGTGGACGGACATCACAGGATCATGGCGGCCAAGAAGCTGGGGCTCAAGGACTTCAAGGCCATCGTGCTGGTGCCGAACGATTTCGATACGAAGATCGGACTCGAGAAGACCGCCGAGCGCTGGGGGCTGCACTCGCTCGATGATGTCAAGATAATCGAGGGTTCCAAGCATCCGTTCATGGAGATCACCACCATGCTCCTCCCGAGCGAGGAGGCCGATGGCATAAACCAGAGGCTCATGGACAGTGTGAAGGACGAGAACGGCAATTGATCGTCCGGGCGGGGATCGGGATCTGATTCTTCGTGGCTGACCCTGCTTTGCTTTTCGGGAGCAGGGTCAGTCAACCGTTTGCATGCGCAAAATCTGAGGTTCTGCATGTTCGGTGCCAGTCCGACCAAAGGGCTCATCGATTTCTGAGGTCTGAGGGGCTTGATCGAGTCCCTTCGATATAACAACCGAAATTCCGATTTGTGCG
>DAXO01000041.1:0-2483 GCA_002506425.1 Methanomassiliicoccaceae archaeon UBA480
ATCCAGTTGGATTATCTACATTTAAATAATCTGGCATCAATTCCGAACGTGTGTTGAAGAGAAAGATCTACAATGAGCTGATGGAATGGAAATCCCGGAAAGATCATAATTGTCTCCTTGTAAAAGGACAACGCCAAGTCGGAAAGACGTATATCATCAAGAAGTTCGCATCCGACAACTACGAAAAACTAGTGTATATGGACTTCAGTCTACAGAAAGACCTTCACCAGGCATTCGATAGCAACCTCGACGTAGATACGATAGTGAGGAATCTCAAGCTTTTCCTTGATCCCAAGAACTTCGTCCCTTACAAAACACTGATCGTCTTTGATGAGATCCAAGCCTGCCCCAGGGCCAGGGAATCCTTGAAATCATTCTCCATCGATAGAAGATACGATGTCATAGCCTCCGGTTCCCTGCTCGATGTTGTAGACAGGAAAAGAACTGAAGCGCTGATTCCCGTCGGCTATGAGGAGCCGTTGACGATGTATGGCCTCGATTTCGAGGAGTTTCTCTGGGCAAAAGGCATTCCTGACGAGATCATAGAAGAAGTCCGCGATTGCATCCGTTCCTGCAAACCGTTCAACAGCGCCTTTCTCAAGGCTATGGAGGATGCCTTCAGGGACTATTGCCTCGTCGGCGGCATGCCGCAGGCAGTGGTCGGGTATCTGGAGACTGACGATTACACCGTTGCAGGAGATGTTCTGGATCGGATAATCGAATCAAGCGTCGACGATATCAGAAAGTACAACGACGACCGGGATGCTCTGAAGATAGAACACTGTTTCAGATCCATTCCCTCTCAGCTATCCCAATCCAACAAGCGTTTCATGTTCTCCCGTCTCGATGACGATAGGCCGCGCACGGCATCAAGAAAGTACAGCGACAGCCTCCTGTGGGTACTGAAAGCCGGATTGGCAAGCCCCTGCCTCCAACTGGATTCTCCCGAGATCCCCCTTATAGCGCATTGCGAACAGGATGTATTCCGCGCCTACATGTCCGACACAGGGATGCTACTCCATATGATGGGGGTGAACGCCCGTAGAGCCATATACAGCGGAGATACGGGATTCAATATGGGTGCAGCAACGGAGAACATAATCGCCGAATGCCTGATGAAGGGGGGATACGCCCGCTACTTCTACAAGAAGAACAAAGGGCCGGATATGATGGAGATCGATTTCGTCATAGAGCTCGGCCCGGAGCTCGCCGCCATAGAGGTCAAATCCGGGAAGACCAGAGAAGCTCCGTCCATAGGGAAGATCGACAGATTCCACAAGGTGGATCGCAAGATCATGTTCTATAATGGAAACATATCGGAGGAGAACAAAATCGAGATGTATCCCCTGTTCGCGGCGGCGTTTATGAAGGACATGGAGAAGAAATGGGATGGGCCGAAACTGCGATATAGAGCGGATGCAAGAACTGCCTTGGAACAACGTGCTTCTGCTGACCTCTTTCACTCGTGAATGCGTTATGAAGAATGAAACGACGACATATCCGGTCTGAAACATGCCTGCTGGGAATCAGCAAAGCTCAAGCCTTTCATGCTTCATACAGGGGATCTTGCCGCAGAAAGAGATGCCGTAGAGCAGGACCGTCCCCTTCATCCCCAGATAGTATTTCCTATCATGGATCTGGACGATCGCCTCATCGGCCGCCCTCTCTAGCTCCGCTTCAGAATCTACCTTCTTGAGTTCTATTATGATTCCCGCCCTTCTGTTCGCCCTAGGCTCCATAATGATGTCTATCCTGCCGTTCCCTCCCTCCTGCTCGGTTCTGATTCTATACTGAGAGGCTATCGAGAACAGGACAGTCATGAGGATGAGTTCGTAGGATCTCTCATCGGTGAGATTCCAATAGCTGCCCTGAACGAGTATCCTGCCGAGGATCGATTCCATCTCGTCGGTTCTCCCTTCGATAACCGCAGTACAGAATCTGCCGAATTCCGCATCGTTTGTAGGAAGCATCATCTCGTCCACGGTGTCGGCCATGATAGTCTTGACCTCTCTGTTCGGAAAAGAAAGCTCGAAAACCTTGCCCGATACGTGAACGGCTTTGAGATAGCCTGTGACGGCCATCAGCGAGTACATGGAACGGTCGTCGTCCGAGACAACATCGTATGTCATGGAGGTCTTCAGAGACGTTTCGAAAGATCTTCCGTCCAGAAGCTCGAGGATTTGCTCGAAATTGCCAATGTTCACATTCCTGTAGAGTCTGTTCAATATGGAATTCGAAGAGCTTTCGGCCCAGTATTCTTTGGGAACGAAACCTCTCTTCACATAATTCAGAACGCTCCAGGGGTTGTAAACGTCAACGGTTCCGAATCTGTATCCGTCATACCAGTCCTTAGCCTCATGGAACTTCTCGGGACGGCCGTATTCAGTGCAGAGGATCTTAACCTCGTCCTCGGTGAATCCCCAATATTCTTGAAAACCGGTATCGAACACGCTATCCGAATACAGGTTGTTCAAGCCAGAGAA
>DAXO01000041.1:2505-12635 GCA_002506425.1 Methanomassiliicoccaceae archaeon UBA480
ATGTTGGCCTTGGCAATCTGCATCACGCCAGTCAGCACAGCGAACTTGAGGGATTTGTTGCTCTTGAGGGCAGCGGAAAGGAATACGGACATGAATCCCAGAATCTCCTTCCTCTGACGCTCTGATGAAGCCTCATTGACAGCATTGTCGTATTCATCGATCAGAACGATGACCGGCCTGCGGTATTCAGCTTCCAGCATCCTGGTCAGATTGAACAGCGAGAACTTCAGCTCTACTTCGGTCGACTCGCAGGACACGGCCCTATGAAAAAGTCTCACGTCGTCGGGATTTTGCAGATCGGAAGTCTCCAACATGCGGAACGACTTGTAGAGGATGCTGACCTTCTGTCTCACGGCTTCTAGATAGCCCTCGTAATCCGAAGATGACAGGTCCTTCATGCTGAAATGGACCACCGGATATGAGTTCTTATCAGGATCCTTCGGCCTGAGTTCCGATATCCGGAGACCCATGAAGCGATCTGAACGGCCTGCATATTCGATATTGAAATATGAATCGATCATGCTCAGATTCAGAGACTTCCCGAACCTCCTCGGACGGGTAAAGAGGTAGACCTCGCTCTCCGATCTGATGATGTCGTCGATGAGGGCCGTCTTATCAACATAGTATCCTCCGCTATCGCGGATCTTGTTGAAATCATCCGTGCCGACCATGATAGGTCTGGCATCATTCGCATGCATGTAGGCGCCCTCCCTATCGTTGTATGCATACATGGTTTATGAATGCGACCGATGAAAGGATATGACAACCACAAAAAGCCGCTTCGGACTGCGCCTATCGGCCGATTGTTTGACTTCAAAAGGATTGACGCGGGAGGACAGACCTCCCGCATGTTGTTCATTCCATCACATTCTCCGTACGGAGCTCGTCTAGAATCGTCTTCCTCAGAGATGTGAACTCGACCGAGGCACGGTCCCTAGGCTTATCCCACGGGATATCGAAGATCGACTTGATCGTTGCCGGCCTCTTCGTGAGAACGACTATTCTGTCGGCTATGTAGACGGCT
Organism: Methanomassiliicoccaceae archaeon UBA480; assembly: GCA_002506425.1. Lineage (GTDB taxonomy): Archaea > Thermoplasmatota > Thermoplasmata > Methanomassiliicoccales > Methanomethylophilaceae > Methanoprimaticola. Next base: position 3,530 of record DAXO01000041.1, read on the forward strand.
TCGTCCACGGAATGCGTTATGAATATAACGGTCTGATTCGTCTGATCGAGGATTTTGATCAGGCTCTCCTGCATCAGATTGCGTGTCTGTGCATCCAATGCTCCGAACGGCTCATCCATCAGGAGGACGTCCGGATTGGTGGCTAGAGCCCTTGCGATAGCTACACGCTGCTTCATTCCTCCCGAAAGCTCATGGATACGGGCATCTGCGAAGCTCTCGAGGCCTACCATCCTCAGAAGCTCATCGGACTTGGCGTGACGGGCATCCTTCTCCATGCCCGCTATCTCCAGGCCAAACTCGACATTCTTCCTCACCGATCTCCACGGGAACAGAGCATAGTCCTGGAAGACCATTCCGCGATTCGGTCCGGGCCCTTTGCATTCGATGCCATCGATAAGGATCTGGCCCGAAGTGGGCTCCATGAGACCGGCGATCATCCTCAGCAGAGTCGTCTTTCCGCATCCCGAGGGGCCGACCACGGCTATGAGCTCCCCTCTCTTGACATCGAGATTGAAATCCTGTATGGCTACCGTCTCAGAATCGTCCGTGACATAGGTCTTGCCCAGATTGCGTATCGATATCTGAACATCCCCTTCTCCGTTTGCCCAGAGAGCCCTGGGCTCCGAGACGATATCTGGCGGGATGGCATCGATCACAGCAGGCTGATTCGCCGGGGCGGAGGGATCGACGGGTAGCGTAGCATCAGGCGGATTCCCGCCTGCAGGTACAACGGAGTTCTTCGGCACCGATGGGTCGACAGGAGGGATTGCGTCCGAAGGCACGAGATCCCTGGCTTCAGGAGCCTCGGGCCCGCCTGATTCCTCCGCATTCTCATCCACGGGTACGTCGTCTCTGACATCTTCAATGTCGTCTCTGACATCTTCAGGCATCATTCCATCCCCATCCTTCTCGAAACAAATTTGGATATCTGCTCGGCGACTCCGGTCGTCAAAAGCCCTAGCACCGCGATCACGATTATGCCTGCGAACGCATAGTCCCAATAGAAGTTGTTTGCCATCTCGTAGACGAAGAATCCGATTCCTCCGAGAGCGGTTGCGAATATCTCCGATGCGACGATACACATCCATCCGATTCCGAGAGCTGTCTTGAGACCGTTCAGCACATATGGAACTGATGCTGGAAGAACCACTTTGAAGAAGATCCTTGTCGAATCGGCCCCCAGCGTCTTGGATGCATCTATCCAACCGGGATCTATCCTCTGCACACCGAAAATCGTGCTGGTCAGGATAGGGAAGAGCATTCCCATGAACACCACCATCGCAGGACCCCAGTCGTAGCCCAGGGCCTTGGTGGCTATGAATATAGGGGCCCATGCCACAGGGGCGATGGGCCTGAGAACCTCGATGATGGGCGTAGCCAGCTCCCTGAGAGGCTTGACATAGCCCAGCAGAAGTCCGAGGGGGATGGCGATGACGAGCGTCATCGCCGCCCCCTTGGCGAAAGTGACCAGACTCGAAGCTATCTCTGACCATAGAGACAGCTTCGAGATCGGGTCGCCGTCCCGAATCAGCGACTTCAACGCATCGAATGTATCACCAGGCATAGGTATGGTTTCAAATATACCCATGCTTGCAACGATCCACCATACGAACACGAAGAGACAGAGCGATACCACGTAGTAGACGAGGGTTCTCGCCATTCTGTAGTACTTGTTGTACTCATCGAATCCCAGATTCGTGACGGCCATGTTTCACACCTGTAGTTTTACGGCCTGACCTCTTCCGCATTCATAGAGTTGATGGTCATGGGAGGAGCGCCGATGAATCCGAACTGGCACTCGCCGTTGTGGATTGCAGTGTAGACTGCAGGTCCGGCCTGCTGGCTGCTGATCTTCACATCGATTCCATAGTTCTCGAAGATTCCGAGAGCCATTCCATAGTGAATGGCCAGCTGGTGAATGTCTCCGCCGATGACGGCCACGGTGATGGTAGCCTTGTCATCATAGCTGGACTCCTTCTGATAGTTCATCGCAGATTTCATGTACTGGCTCTGGACGAACTTGTTCCCAAACTCCTCTCCGGTAGCGAATCCGAGGGCCTTGTAGTCGTTCTTCATCTGACCGGTCTCATAGAGATCCTGGGAAAGCTGGGTCACATCCTTCTTCAGTTGGGCGAGGGGGTCGGAAGCGTTCTTGTCGGTGGTGTCTGCGTATTTGTAGACGACAAGCTTGAATGCGTCCTTGATGGCCTCCTCTTTCTGAGCATCGGTGAGGTCGGTGGGAAGCGAAACCTTGTCCTTGGCGACTTTTATGACCTCGTCGTAAGCGGCTCCAGAACCTTCCTTTATGGCTGCGGTCATCTTCTCGACGGATTCGATATAGGCCGCGAGGAAACGAACGGTTTCATTCTCATGGCTCTCCATGTACGAGTTGTTGGCACCGATCACACAGCAGGTGTGTCCGGGGAACATCTGATTGGTGGTCGCAACGGCGGAACATCCGTCGAGGAGGGCCACAGAGAACTGGGGCTCCCAGAAGATCGCTCCGGAAAGAGCTGGAGTGGTTCCGAGCTTGGAGGTGAAATCGGCGTATTTTCCGATTCCGGGCAGGTAGTAGACGGCGTTCTTGTCGAGAGAAGTGCCGTTGGTGTACTGAACGAAATCGAGTCCCATGGTCTCCACGATCGTGGAGAGCTGGACGTGCTGGATGGTGGATGCGCCGGGATCGGCTATGACGAGTCCTCCCCAGGCCTCCTTGTTGAAAACGACCCAGGTTCCGTTGCCACCGAGGTATGCACCGGATTTGGGCTCTTCGTTCACTATTGTAACCATCTTGCTCGCATCGACTCCTTCTTTGACGAAGAGTCCGGATCCATCGGTATTGACCCTGCCGACGATGCTGAGCTCCTCCTTGTCCTTCTCTCCACTGGAGAGGACAACGGCAGCTGCTGCGGCAACAATGACGATGGCCACGACTGCGATTGCTATGATCTTCTTATCCAGAATAATCACCGGAACGTCAATCCGATGTATTCGAATATAACCCTATGCGGAAATCCTTCCATAATAAGGATAAATCAGTGCTTTTCTGACACAACGTTACTTAGAAATCCCTACTATTCCCATCGGGAATATTGAGTAAAAAGTTTGGCACCGGAGATGCTCCGGCAGAGATCAGATGTCCCTGAAGAGGGTGGCGTACTGCATCTTCTTCGCACCGAAGTAGTTCTTGCAGTACTCCGCCGTGGACTCGGGAGGGAACTCCTTGCAGGAGAACACGTCGATGAATGCCCTGTCGGTATCCTCGGCGAAATGACCGGAGATACAGGACGTCTCGATCAGCTGGATGAGGGAGTATCCCTGCACCTTGGGATCGGCGCCGAACCTGACTGCGATGGGCTCGCCGTATCTCTTCATCTTGATATGGTCGGCCAGATCCACGGCGAATTTCTTGATGTATTCTCCGTCGCAGATCTTATCGTGATCGCACTCCCCCAGGTCGACTGCGATGTGAAGCCCCCACTGCTTCTCGTCGTTGTACTTCCTGATGGACTCCTCGTCAGAGAGGAGAGGGCCGGAATAAGGGCTCATGCTGTACATTTCATCACCACGGGATGAACCCGTTGCTATCGCATCGACGTACCGTATTTCAAACTGACCCTGGCCCCTCGAAGATGTTGTCCCGAGAGAGACAAAAGGACTCTACATCGGACGGCAGGAGGCTCGACGGATCCCCCTCCGGATGCCATCGGCCCCTGGCCATAGGTCAACGTTATCTACGGATGCTCCATTCGAGGCGCATGCACAGCTGCAGGATCCTCCTGGACCGTTCCAATAACAGCGAGGAGCACCCCTGCCACAGCCTGATACCGATAGATCTGGAGAGCGAGGGGCTAGACGTGAGGATACTCACATGCTCAATGCTCGAACACGGGGCCGGATATTCGATGATCAACATCTTCGACGGCTCCGGGAAGCTGGAGGAGGGAAAATACGACAGCGAGGGAGGCTCGTGCAGCATCACCCGGATGTCCAAGGACCGCTACATGGCGATGGTCGTCAACAAGAGGTGCCTCCTGTCCGGCCTCATCAACAGCTCCGGATGCTTCCTCTCCTCCGCGATCCCCCGGACGGACACGCTCATCGAATGGACCATCATCGGCCCCGACAGCTGCGCCATACACGAGCTGTTCGAGAAGATGCGCCGCAACGGCTACTCGTTCGAGGTCCTCTCCAGCGGGAGCATGTCGATATCCGCCACATTGACGCCCAAGCAGGAGTCGTACTTCAACACGGCCATGGACCTCGGGTACTACGACATCCCCAAGAGGATAACCCTGGACGAGCTGTCGAAGGTCCTTGGGTGCTCCAAGTCCACTCTGAACGTCGCCCTGAGGACGGCGGAGAACAGCATATTCCGCTTCTATCGCGACCTCTGCCGCTCGCACCGCTTTATGGGCCGATGCCCTCGAACATGTTCGCAGCCTTCTATATACCGCAGCGACCCGTATCACATTCCGTGACCGTCGATCTTCCGTTTTACCGATGGAGAACGATCACATGGCAATTGATGAAGAGAAGAAGAGGAAGACGCTGTCGTACAGATGGTTGGTATTCGCGGTGCTCGCCGTGGCGTACTTCTTCGTGTATTTCCACAGAACCACCGGAGGGGCCATCTCGGACAATCTCCAGGACTTCTTCGGCGTCGGAACGGCATCCGTGGCCCTCCTGGCCTCGGCGTACCTGTACTCCTACACGCTGATGCAGATACCGAGCGGGATACTCACGGACCGCATGGGTCCGAGGAAGGCCGCGACCATATTCATATTCCTTATAGCAGTGGGTTCGCTGCTCAGCGCATATTCGGCGACCAGCGGCGACTTCGCCCTGATGATAGCCGGAAAGTTCATCATAGGAATCGGCGCCGCCGTCGTCTACATACCGATAATGAAGATCCTGGCGGTCTGGTTCAGGAAGAACGAGTTCGCATCGATGAGCGGGATCCTCCTGCTGGTCGGGAACGTCGGAGGTATAGCCGCCGCCACGCCTATGGTCATCATGATGGACTCCCTCGGCATACAGAACACGTATATCGTGCTGGCAGTCGTCACAGCCGTGATAGCAGGGCTCTGCTGGCTGCTCGTCCGCAACCACCCGTCCGAGATGGGCCTCCCGAGCATAGAGGAGATCGTATCGGATGAGACCGGCCAGCCCGTCGGAGAATCAACGCTTGCTAAGATGGGCACCGTCGAGGCCCTGAAGATGACGTTCACCAGCGGAACGAAGTTCTGGTCTCTCGCGATATGGTTCTTCTTCATGTACGGTACGATCATGCTCTGGCAGGCTTCCCAGGCGGGATCGTTCTACAAGAGCATCTACGGATTCACCGCCGGAGAGGCGGGCCTGATGGTTACTATGGTCGGTATCGGCATGGTGTTCGGATGCCCGCTTGCGGGAACCATTTCGGACAAGGTGCTGCACTCGCGCAAGAAGGTTCTCATCATCGGGACCGCAGTCTACACGGCCATATGGGCCGCGATATGGCTCACCGCCGGAATGGACGGAATGGACAGCATCGCGATACAGGCCGCCATCAACTTCCTGTTCGGATTCTTCGGAGGGTTCTTCGTGGTCTCATACGCCCAGATCAAGGAGCTCTATCCCATCGCGATGGCAGGAACATCCACTGCGGCGCTGAACCTGTTCCCGTTCGCGGGAGGAGCGATACTCATCACGATTGCCGGTTTCATCGTATCCGAGAAGACCCTGACGGAATTCCAGAACCTCTGGATGCTGGCATTCGCCATGATGGTCGTCGCGCTCGTTTGCGTTATCCTGTCCCAGGAGAAGACGTCCGAGAACAGCTGATGATCGAACCACGCCGGGACTCCCCGGCTCCAAACTACTTACCAGGATGGATGTCAATCCATCCTTTCTTCCTGCTCGTGATCCAACCGCAGTTCGATGTCTGGGTTATTCCTATTCCATTCAATCGAACATGTTCGTAGCTATTTTTATTCATCCAACTGTATATAATAAATTGGTAAAACGGAAACACGACGACACTGAAAAGGAGGAATTGAAATGGGAAGGGAGGAGATTCTGAAGGAACTGGCGGACGCTGTCGTCGCCTGCCATCCGGAGCAGGCCAAGGCAGTGGCCGAGAAGGCGCTGAAGGAGGGCGTGGACCCCGTGGACGCCATCAACAACGGACTTGTCGTCGGAATGGGGATCATAGGAGACAACTACGCGAAGAAGACGATGTATCTGCCCCAGGTCCTCGTCGCTGCGCACAGCATGTACGAGGGGCTCGACGTGCTGCTGCCGGCCATACCGAAGGGCGATCTGGCGGACAGCAGGACCGCCATCACTGCAGTCGTCCAGGGCGATGTCCACGACATCGGGAAGAACATAGTGAAGACCATGCTCACGGCCGGAGGATTCATCGTCAACGACCTGGGCAAGGATGTTTCTCCTGACGTCATAGCTGACACGGCGAAGTCGGACAAGGTCGACGTCGCATGCCTAAGCACGCTGATGACGCCCACGATGGACAACATGGAGGCCGCTGTCAGGAAGATAGTCGAGAACGGCTACCGCGACAGCTGCATAATAACGATAGGCGGACCTCCGACCACGGAGGGATTCGCCAAGGAGATAGGCGCCGACCACAGGGACGAGAACGCCCAGGCCTGCGTCAAGTACATCAAGTCGAGAATGGAGGTGGAGTGAATGACGATGTCATGCAGGGACAGAGTGCTGGGAGCGCTGAAGCAGGAATCCATGGACAGACCGCCGGTGGCGATATTCACCACGTGCGACACCATCGGCATGATGAAGGCATGCGGATCCAGCTGGCCGGAGGCCCACTGCGACCCGCAGAAGATGGCTACCCTCGGATGCGCCCAGGCGGACTACTTCGGACTGGAGTCGGTGAGAGCTGGATTCTGCCTCACCGAGGAGGCCGAGGCCCTCGGATGCCCGATAGACATAGGGACGGCGACATCCTCGCCGATGCTCAAGGGACATCCGTTCACCTACAACCCCATGAAGAAGATCTACGACGAGCCGGAGGACGTCGGGCTGCCGGACATCGACACATTCCTGAACACGGGAAGGGTCAAGACCGCTATCGAGGCAATGGCCATAATGCAGAAGACTCACGGGGAGGACTACTGCGTGATCGGAGGGAACACTGGGCCATTCACTCTGACAGGGCACCTGCTGAACACTGAGAACCTCGTGTACTCGGTGTGGACGGAGCCCGAAAGGGCGCAGAAGTGGGTCAAGGCGATAACCCCGTACTGCAAGGCCTTCGGGCAGGCGATGCTCGACAACGGGGCGGACGTCGTGCAGATGTCCGAGCCTTCGGCTTCCACGGATATCCTGGCGCCTTCCGACTTCCCGGTGCAGTCCGGACAGTTCGTCAAGAAGTGCCTCGGAGAGCTGAGGGGCCACACGGTGCTGCATATCTGCGGCGACTCGGAGCACATCATCCCGTACATGTACGACACCGGAGTGGACGGGATCTCCGTCGAAGAGAAGGTCGACTCGTACAAGGCCGTGGAGGTCGCCGCCGGAAGGGGCGCCCTCATCGGAAACGTCGGATGCGCGTTCCCGCTGTACAAGGGGACGCCCGAGGATGTGGCCGCTGCCGCAAGGAAGAGCAGGGATGCGGGATTCAACAGCATCTCGGCGGGATGCGGAGTCCCCATCGGAACACCAGATGACAACATACGCGCCTTGGTGAAGGCAATCAAGGGCTGATCCGATCGAGTGGAAGGGGAGGTTAGCGATAGATTCGCCACCGTCCTCTCATACCGCCGTGCGCACCGTTCGGCACACGGCGGTCCAAACACCCTTCCTGCACCCTGTGCTGGATTCGCAGCTTCGTAGCTTACCGGAGCCGCGGATCCTTCGCAAGCGGCGGGATCGATGCACATTCGTTTCCCTCCATCCCGCCGTGAATCATTAAGGAATGACGAACATCCCCTCGGGATTCGGGGGATTTTACATTGCCGGACAACCATCCACGGGTCGTCGAAGGATATCTCATCTCTAGCAGGGCATCGGCAATCATGAGAACCGGCACTGCCATCAGAACGAAGCGGAAGCCGTCGGAGACTCCAAGGTGTTCAAGCTGCAGGCCACCGTCGGAGACGAGAGCATACACGAGCTCGGAGGTCACGTCACTGTCTCCATCCCGTACGCCCTATCTCCTGGAGAGGACCCCGATTTCATCAGGGTCTACTATGTGGATGACGACGGAGGACTTCACATGAAGCTCACCACATACGACCCCGAGACGCACACCGTATCGTTCGTCACCGACCACTTCTCCTACTACATGATAGGAACACAAGCCCAGGTCGTGCCCGATGACGCTGCCGAAGACGGCGGCAACACCCTCGCGATCATCGCTGTCGCAGCAGTCGCTGTCGTGGCCTTCGCAGCCGTAGCTGCCCTCCTGATCAGAAGGAGACCCTGAACCCGTGGTCGATCCTGCGGGGTCGACCTCAAACTCCTGGCGGGACCGGCAACTTCTGGTCCCGCCGATTATTATATTGCCTCAACAACCGATTAAAATTCTGAAAATCAGAATTTTGATTATAAAATTCTTGATTTCAGAATTTTTATGAAAAGCTTTAATCCTCCATCTCCCATGCCTCGGCATGGGCCTCTTCATCGGCAGGGAATCCGAACTCGCGAAACTTCAGGAAGCGTACGGAAAAGGCAAAGCCATCCTCGTGTACGGCCGCAGACGCGTCGGAAAGACCACATTGCTGGAGAAGTTCTCCGAGGGGAAGAGAACCCTCTACCTCCGCTGCATCGGGAGCACCCTGCGCGTCAATCTGGACTATGCGAGGAGCATGATCTCGTCGTTCCTAGGAGAGGAACGCCGGGCCTACAACGGCCTGCTGGATATGACCGAGGATCTCGCCGCGATCTGCAGGGACGGCGGGAACCTCATCGTCATCGACGAATACCAGTACCTGAAGAAGGCGGACGGTTCCATCGACTCCTTCATCCAGCACCTGGTCGATGCCACGCTCAAAAACACGACGTCCACACTCATTCTATGCGGATCCTCTGTGTCTATCATGAGGAGCACCGGTGAGGACGGAAGCAGTCCGCTGTACGGACGCTT
>DAXO01000048.1 GCA_002506425.1 Methanomassiliicoccaceae archaeon UBA480
GGGCTTTCCAGTGATGGCTTTCACGATGGGTCCCTCGTATCCGCAGTCCTTGTCGGGTCCGGACGCGCCGCACTCGGGGGCGACGAGAGTCCTTGCAGCGGAGATGGCCCTGGTCACTGCGGAGAAGGTCCTTAGGACATCGTTGTCGAGGCATCCTCCCGCCATGAACATGGAGGTGTTCGCTCCGGAACAGTTGGTGTCTCCACCTGCGACGGTCTTGTTCTTCTTGCAGATGTCGACGAACTGGGACCAGACGTACTCCATGTCGATGGATCCGAGGTATCCGACTCCGAACAGGAAGGCGACGATGTCTCCGTTGGTGACGGCGTAGTCGGCGAGCTCTTTTCCGCCGAGGGTCTCACAGGACAGGACATCGGCTCCGTTCTCGCAAGCGATCTCGGCGCAGTTGAACAGTGCCTCGGGGTAGGCGTGCTTGCCACCCATTCCGGGCCTGTATCCCTCTTCCGCCTCACGCTGGTCGGGGATGGTCTGCCTGACGGCGCAGTTGATTCCGTACTCCTCGTGGTACTTCTCGCAGATGGCTTTCTGTCCCTCGACGACGGGGGTGGCCATCTTGGGGTTACCCATCTGGGAAACCCACTCGGTCTCGAGCTGGACGTCGGGGAATCCGACGGTGACGGCCCTGTTCAGGATGTCCTTGGAGATGTAGTCCACGTACTCCTTTCTCAGGGACTCGGGGTCCTTCTCTTTTCCGGGCCTGGGTCCGTAGTTGATCTCGGGGATGACGCGTCCGGCTCCGACTTTGATTCCGAAACCGTAGGAGATGGGGTATTTCGAGGTTCCGAAGACCATCTCATCCGCGTTGCTGTATGCCATCTTGGTGCATCTTGTTGCTGCCATCTTAATCACTCCTCTCCACCGACGATGTTGTCCCACTCTTCCCTTATTCTCTTCCAGTCGTATCCGGCAAGGATCTTGTCGGCTATGGGAGGGGTCTGGGGTGCCTTCTCGGAGTAGATTCCGAGGGGGAAGGACTCGGCGAAGTCCCTGTTGACTGCTCCACCGGCTGCCATGAACGGGATATCGACTCCGTCCGCGACGAGCTTCTCAGCCGCCCTGGGGAAGGCGGTCATGGTGGTAGTCATGAGAGCGGTTCCGGTGACCATGAGGGGCTTGACCTTCTCGACCTCGGCGACGACATCGACGACTGCGACGTCCTTACCCATGTCGATGACGGTGTATCCAGAGGACCTCAGCATGACAGCGGCGATGTTCTTTCCGATGTCGTGGGGGTCTCCCTCTGCGGCGTGCATGACGACGGTTCCTTTGGTCTCTCTTCCGCCGGGGATCTGCTTCTCGGCGATGGCGATTCCGATCTCCATGGTCTTGGCGGCCATCATGATCTCAGGCAGGTAGTAGATGTGCTCTGCGTACAGTTTGGCAACGCACTCCATTCCTACAACGAGACCGTTGTTGATGATGTCGAGGGGCTGCTTGGTCTGAAGAGCTTTCATGGTGGCCGGTCCGACCTCCTTGAACTTCATGTACAGAACGGTCTCTGCGACCTCTCTGAGGATCGGGTCTGCCGGCAGCATCTTCTTAGCGACGGCCTCGGGGGTGGTCTCGTTCTGAGATTCAACGTCGTAGCGTTTGAGGATCTTTCCGAAATCCACCTTGCTGTAGTCAATCATCTGTTTTCCTCCTATTGTCTCGCTCGAATCGCTCCGAACTTGACGATATTGTGATGTTCGGCGTACGTATATAACGCACATCGGGGATGGATGTTGAAACCAGGGTTTATATACTCAATAATAAACTTTAAATAAACTTGTTCACAACTGAATTATTAAAATCTAAAATTCGGTCGTTTCTTTATATACCTATATTTAAAGAACCGACATTTCTATTTAAAGAAATCAAAAATTATACTTTGAGGTTAATTTGTTGAATTCTATTCTAATAAGGAAATTATGATTCCGATTCCACGGACATTCCGGCGCCGGATTCCGCCAGGTTCCTGGACATATCATACATCCATCCATTATGGATGAATCGATGTGTGGCTATAGAAGAGGTCTTCCTACGGTGCCCTATTTATTATATATTAGATTTGGAGAAGATTAACATCTCTGAAATGAAGAAGGACTGATGGAACAGTCTTATATCGTTGAGTTAATGGCCACCTCCATGTATGTCTACATACTGGGAGGATTCCTCGGAAGCGGGAAAACCACCCTTTTGATGAAGATCGCCTCCATGTACGCCAAGCGCGGCGAGAAGACCGCCCTTCTCGTCAACGAATCAGGCGAGATCGGAGTAGACGGAGCCACTCTGAAGGCCCAGGGGTACGACGCCATCGAGCTCCCCAACGGATGCATCTGCTGCACTCTCTCGGGAACCCTCCAGTCTGCGCTGAAGAATATCAAGAAGGATATCGACCCCGACATAATCATCGTCGAGCCCACCGGACTCGCGCTCCCCCACAAGGTGAAGGAGCTCGTCGAGGTCTCCATGATCGATCCCGATGCCATCTACATAATAGGTGTAGCGGACGTCCAGAGATTCGAGGACCTCATCAAGAAGAAGGAGGACTTCTTCAAGATGCAGATGTCCAAGGCCGATTTCATCCTCATCAACAAGATGGATCTTGCCAAACCGGGACAGATAGAGGAAGTCACCTCGTGGATCAACAAGGAGTTCCCCGGAAAGCCCGTCATGGCGATCTCCGCCAAGACCGATGAGAACATCGACAAGCTCTATGAGATGATGAGATGAGCGACCATCACGAACACGGCCCCGATTGCAAGTGCGGCTGCCACGATCACGACCATGATCACGAGCAGACCTCCCTCGATGTCGCAGGCGGATGCGCCGAAGGCCTCCAGGGAACGATCACGGGATGGAATGCTGATGCCGAGGCCAGGATGGCCAAGGCCCTGATGTCCGTCGGCGAGTGGGTCACCAAGGAGTCGGGATGCCTCCTCGGACACATCAAGGCCGCCATCGTCGACGAGAACGGCAAAGGCGTCACCCTGAACCTCACAGACATCGACAATGGAGTGGAGCACCACGGAACCCTGGAACCGATGGAGAAGGTCCGCTTCGCATTCATGTGCGCCGTCCTGGACGTCGACGAACACGAACTGAGGCACAGGATGTTCCATGCGATCGACGACACCGGCCTCGACTACGAGCTGGACGAGCACGTGGAATGCCACTGCCACGACCATGATCACGACCACGAGCATCACCACGACCATGACCATGATCACCACCATGACCACGATCACTGCGGATGCGGCCACGACCACCATCACCACCACGACGACGATGAGCACGAGGAGTGCTCCTGCGGATGCGGCCACAAAGAGAAGAAGCCCTCTCTGTGGGACAGGATAAGGGGGAAGAAGTGAATGGCGTACGGAATATCCATCGACATCGGGACCAGCGGAAGCAGAGCACATGCCGTCGACCTCAGCAACGGCAAGATCCTCTCCACCGCGGTCACCGAGTGCCATCCTCTCCCCGGTGCCAACATCATGGACCATCTCACGTTCTGCATCAATGTCGGAACCGAGATGGCCCATAAGATCCTGATCGACACCGAGAACAAGCTCATGAGGGCTCTCGGCGTCGACCTCAAGCAGGTCGAGAAGGTCAGTATCTGCGGAAACCCCATCCAGCTCTCCCTCTTCCAGGGCATACCCGTCGACGACCTCGCGTTCGCAGGAGAGAACGCCCACAAGGCCAGAGGCATCAAGGCCCAGAAGAGGGATGCGGGAGTGTTCTCCGCCGTCGACGTCGGACTCGACGTGAAGGACGGGTGCGAGCTTCTTGTCCCCCCTGCGATCAGGCATGAGATCGGAGCAGACGCTCTCGCCATGATGTACAAGAGCGGATTCCTCGACGATAAGAGGAACTGCATGGTCACCGACTACGGAACCAATGCGGAGATGGCTCTGAAGATTGGCGACGATATCTACACCGGATCGGCAGCCGCAGGTCCCGCCATGGAAGGACAGTCCATAAAATGCGGTATGCTCGCAGGACCCGGGGCGATCTCCGATCTGACGTATGATTTCCAGTGGATCTGCGAGGTCCTCGACGACGACATCCTCCCCAAGGACGGGGACAAGGTCGACTTCGGACTCGAGTCCGTCACCCCGTACGGCCCCATGCACGGGAAGGCTAAGGGAATCACCGGAACCGGAGTCGTCGCTGCCGTCGCTGCCGTCCTCGAACAGCACATGTGGAGGAAGGGCAAGCTCACCACGAGCGATGGAAAACTCCACCTCCAGGACGGAGTGTACATCGACTCCCACGACATATCCGAAGCTCTGAAGGCAATAGGAGCTATGCGTGCTGGACATTTCACCCTCCTCGAGCATGCCGGGATCAAATTCGCCGACATGAAGGTCATGTACATGGCCGGAGCCTCTGGAACGTACGTGGATGCCGTCAAGGCCAGAGAGGTCGGTCTTCTGCCGCCCTCCTGCGATACCATCTACCAGTGGGGCAACACCTCGCTCGCGATGGCGACGGACATCCTGAAGGATCCCGAGCTCCTCGACACCCTCCAGGATATCGCCAACGGCATCAGGGCGAACCACATCATGTTCGCCGGCGACAAGATATTCGAGCAGATCTACACCCAGGAGCTCGCTCTCTGCGACGAGGGCATGCCCATGGAGATGTACAACCAGAACAATGCACTGGCCGGCATCCAGGAGCTCCCCAAGCCCAAGGGCACCCCGGAGATCCACCGCATGGTCCAGCGTGACATCCCCGATTTGGGAGAGCGCGGACTCACCATTCTCCACGACATCGGAACCGAGCTCCGCGGATATATGGACGGATGCACCGGATGCAAGAAGTGCGAGAAGGAATGCCCCGAGCACGCACTCAAGGTCATGGACGACAACGAGATCGTCGTCCAGACCAAGAACTGCCTCGGAACGGCATGCTACCGCTGCCAGTTCTCCTGCCCGAGCAAGGTCTACAAGTACGACAAGCTCAAGCTCGCATTCTGAGCATAAAACGGGCCTTCGGGCCCTTCCTTCTTCTTCTGATTCCATTGCTACAGATGACTGCCATCATGCTTGCAACTGGATTATCCACAAGTTTGTCGCATATCCAGTTAGATTATCCATAAAAAATGTCGCATTTCCAGCTGGATTATCTACATTTATGTCGCATATCCAGTTGGATT
>DAXO01000004.1:0-4902 GCA_002506425.1 Methanomassiliicoccaceae archaeon UBA480
ATCCAGGGGGATGCCGCCGCCCGCGCCAGCGAGGCGCTGCGCGTGTCCCTCAGGCTGGGGGAGTCGGGCATAGTCATGGGGGAGGTCCGCGGCGAGGAGGCGAGGACGCTGTACCAGAGCATGAGGGCGGGCCGCGCTGGATCCGCCGTGCTCGGAACATTCCACGGGGATTCGGCGCAGTCCGTCTACCAGAGGATGGTCTACGACATCGGGATACCGCCGGAGGCGTTCATGGCGACAGATGTGATAATCGCCCTGGGCACCGTCCGCGACAGGCGCACCGGGAACCTCATACGCAGGGTCAACGAGATGGTCTGCACGGGAAAGGAGCCGGGCGAGTTCATCGATATAACCGGTCCCGACGGGCTGATGTCGTCTCCGTTCATGGCGAGGGCGCTGCAATCCCTGCAGATGTCCCGCAGCGACGCGGTCAAGGACATCAGGGCCAGGGCGATCATGCGCTCCCATCTCGCTTCGATCGGATCCAGGGACGAGAGGTATCTCGGCCCGGAATGGATACTCGCCGCCAACGAGATCCTCGACGGCATGAAGCCGGGGTCCTCGGCGGAGGATGCTCTGAACGAGCTCAAGAGGAGGATCGCGGGACATGACCGACGGCAGACGGCTGCTCAACGAAGGGCCGACAGCGGTGGGGCTGATGACGTCGGTCATAGAATCCGGCGGATCGCTGGACTCCGCGGTCAGGCTCATCTCCGATGAAGGCCCCCCGTGCTCGGCGGAGCTGTTCTCCGAGGTCGTCCGCCGTGCCGATACGAAGGCCGACAGGGGCGTGAGGGAAGCCCTCGTCTCCGTCCTCGGGACACTTCCGAGGGAGGCGAACGGCTTCCGCCAGGCCATGCTCCTGTGCATATCGGCATCTGAATCCGGGGACCGCGACGAGCGCAGGGCCGTGCTGTCCGAGGCGTCGGAGGTATCTCTGGATGCCGTGCGCCTCATGGGGGAGAGGTACAGCGCCTCCCTCACGGCTCCGTGCATGATCGTCTACAGCCTCTGCATCCTGGCCCCGCTCGTGCTCATGACGATACTTCCCGTGATGGGCATAGGCGGCATGTTCGGCTCCGTGCCTGTCGACCAGGGGCTTCTCGCCGCAGTCATGCTCGTCGTCATACCGGCGACGGTGGTCGCCATATGCATCTGGCTGAGGCGGGCGAATCCGTTCTTCCGCGATCCAACACCGTTCCGTCCGTCGATCCTCCTGCCGTTCCTGGCGGCGATCCCGGTGTTCCTCGCGACCTCGGCCGCCGGCAAGGGGGCTGAGATGTCCGTGATGCTCTCGGCTTCCGTAGCGGCGATCATGTCGGCGATCCTCCTTGCAGGGGAGCGCAGGAGGGAGAAGGACTGTGCAAGGGCCGAGGCGGGCATGATGGACGGCGTGTACGAGATCGGAAGCAGCATGCTGAGCGGAGGCATCTTCGAGGATGCGGTCATCGGGGCCATGTCCACCCGCCCGGAATGCGCCGAGCAGGCCCTTTCTCTGCAGAGGGAGCTCGAGATCTGCAGAGGCGACGCGGGTTCCGCATTGAAATCTTCGATAGGCCCGGTCTCCCAGGAGGTCTCCCGCGTGCTCTGCGACATCCACAGATGCTCGCTCAAGGATCCGGACGATGCGGGAAGGCTGGCGGCATCGGTGGGGAGGCAGTTCCAGAGCAGGGCGGATGTCATGAGCGGCCTGGAGCTCAAGCTCAAGAGCATGACGGACATGATGGCCGGGACGGCCGTGCTCTTCGCGCCCATGGTGCTGGGCATGAGCATCTCGCTCCTCGGGCCGCTGAGCGGTCTGACGGGGTACGACGGAGGGGATACAGGATCGGTGATAGCCGTCTATCTCGTGGAGCTGTGCGCCATGATCGCCCTGATGACCTCGAGTCTCGGTACGGACAGGAGCATAGCTTCCGCGGTCTACAGGTTCTCGGTCATGCTGCCGATATCCATGATCGTGTTCGCCCTCTGCTCGTCGGTATCGCTCCGAGACGGACCCGTTAAAGCAGAGACGGCGGATACGGCTGCATGGACCCGCGCAGGAGGATCGTCGCCGCAGCCGCCGCCATCTCGGCATTCCTGGTGCTGGTCGTCTTCATCGCCCCGTACGCCGCACCTTACGGGACCTTCCGGTTCGATGGCGGGAATGCCGGATTCATCGAGGGCTGGTGGTCCGGGAACGGGGCTGCAGGGATCCCCTACGCGCTAGGCGACCTGCTGTGCCATCAGCAGTTCGACAGGAGCCTCGTTCTCAACGGCTCGCAGCTGCCCGTGTGCATCCGCGACACCGGAATCGCAATAGGCCTGGCCGCGGGATTCTCTTTCTGTCTTCTCTCGGAAAGGATCCGCGGGAATCGCATCGCACCTTTTGCCGGCGTGCTTCTGATAGCCCTCCTCCCTGCTGAATGGCTGGCGGAGACGACGGGGTTCGACTCCGCCGTGCTCCGCATGCTTTCGGGGATCTGCGCAGGCGCGGGGGCATCCGTTTTTCTGACATGGATGCTGTACAGGCCTCATGATCGATGAGAATGCATCCGAGGCGATAGTCGAGCTCCTGGTCTCCGAAGGGGTGCTGCGTCCGAGCGACTGCGCGATGGTGGTTGCGGATTCCGGAGGCCATGCCGTCGGCGCCGTATCGAGGAATGCGAGGGTGGTCGTGTTCATGGATGCGAGCCGCGAATCCCTGGAGGCCGGACGCAGATGCTCGGAAGGCGGCTGCAAGGTGGAGCTCTTCGAGAGGGACTGGACGACGTACGTTCCGTCCAGAGGAAGATACGACTTCTGCATGGTATGTCCGTCGGTCCTGTCGGAGCCCGCATCCCTGAAGAGGATGGAGCAGGTCGCGGACCGCTGCGTGGCGCTCTTCGGCGATCCCGACGAGGCATCGGAGTTCGCATCCGAGCTGGAATCGGAAGGAAGGATGCCGTCGCGCATAACCGCCGAAGGTACAGCGGCGATATTCTGGGTCCCTTCCGGGTCCGATCCCGGGAGAAGGTGAGGCAGGCAGGCATGGAATACCTGGCGTCGGCCCGTCCATGGTTCAAATTTGAGGCACGCGGGTCTTGAAGATGGTGCGTGTACGGGGAACGGGACTTACTGACTACCCGCCTCGGAGGTCCCATGAAAGGGGTTTGTTAAAAAGTTTCTGTACAATCAGTCGCACTTGGTCCATCCGCAGGATTTGCAGACGTTGCATCCGCCCTGGAACTCCAGCTCCGCGCCGCACTTGGGGCACGGATTCTTGATGTCGCGGGGGGCATCCTCCTCAGGGGATTCCTCGGGAAGGCCCTTGATCTGCGCCTGCATCTCGTTGTACATGTCCATGAGCGCCCAGCCTACTGCCATGGGGCAGCAGGATCCGAGGGACGTGTCCCTCTTGGTGTGCGTCCTGACTACGTACGAAGGGCAGGATCCGCAGGACTTCAGCTGATCGACGATCCTGTCGATGCCGCATCCGGACCTGGCGGCCAGGGAGATCATCCTCGAGAGGCCGACCATGAAGTTGTTGCATCCTCCGGTCGATCCCTTGTTGAGGTATGCCTCCTTCAGCTCTCCGGTGACCGGATCGAAGAACGCGGTGCAGTGGAGGCTTCCGCATCCCGTCATCAGCTTCCTCTTCTTGCCGATGACGTTGTCGCTTACCTCCTCCACGGTTCCGCGGGTCTCCTCCTTCTCGGCGGCCTCCTTCTTCTCGTTCTCCTTGGTGGACAGGATTCCCAGGCGCTTGCAGCCGTCGCGGAAGACTGTGACCCCCTTGCATCCGGATTCCCAGGCGAGCATGTAGATGTTGTAGACGTCCTCCTCGGGGAAGTCCTCGGGAAGGTTGACAGTGGAGCTGATGGATGCGTCGATGTGCCTCTGCCAGGTGGCCTGCATCCCGATCCTGTTCCTGTAGTCGAGGTTCTGCGCGGTCACGAAGAAGCCCGGGAGGTCGGAATCGTCGACTATCTCGGGGTGCGCGTCCAGGTAAGATTGGACTATGGGCGTGTACACCTTGTAGTACTCGTCGTGGTCGGAGAGGGACACGGTCCTCCTCTCGTAGGATATCGCGAATATCGGCTCGATGCCGCCTGAGATCCCGAGCATGGTAGACAGGGTCCCGGTGGGCGCGATGGTCAGCAGCTGGGAGTTCCTGAGGCCGTACTCGGCCACGAGCTCCCTGGTCTCCTCGGACGCGTTCTCCTTGAAGAACGGGGATTCGAGGATCTGCTCCGGCACGCACTCGGGGAACATCCCTTCCTCGGCCGCCAGCAGGGCCGACTCGTTGAGCGCGGTGTCCATCATCATCCTGCCGAGCTTGTCGCAGAAGTCCACGGCGTCGGGGGATCCGTAGGTGAGGCCAAGCTCGATCAGCATGTCGGCCAGGCCCATTATGCCCAGGCCGATCTGCCTCCAGTTCCTGACGGACTCCCTCTGCTCGGGGAGCGGGTGCAGCGGGAGCCCCTCGTCGAGGACGTCGTTGAGTCCGCGGACGCAGATGCGGACCGCTTCCTTGAACTCGTCAGCCTGGAAGATACCATCGCGGACAAAGGCTCCGAGGTTGATGCTTCCGAGAAGGCAGCTCCCTCCGGCGGGGAGGGGCTCCTCCGCGCAGGGGTTCGTTCCGGCATAGGAGTAGTTGGGGAATTCGGAGAGGAGGTTCCAGCTCGAGATCCTGTCCCAGTACAGGCATCCGGGCTCCCCGTAGTCCCAGTTGGTGTAGCAGAGCTTCTCGAAGAACGCTGCGGCGTCGAGCTCCTTCCTGATCTCCTGTCCGCTCTCGGGGCGGTCGAACTTCTGGAGGAAGGGCTTCCTGTCGCGGACGCATTCCATGAACTCGTCCGAGACGCGGATGGACATGTTGGCCTTGGTGACCCTCTCTAGGTCTGTCTTGACCGACATGAACTCTTCGAGGTCGGGGTG
>DAXO01000004.1:4912-6131 GCA_002506425.1 Methanomassiliicoccaceae archaeon UBA480
TTCCAGGCGATGGTGAGCATGAGGGCTCCGCGCCTGCCGTGCTGTCCTATGAGACCTGTCACCATGGAGAAGAGGTCTGTGAAGGATACGGCACCGGACGTCTCCGACGCGGTGTTGTTGATCTTGGCGCCGCGGGGTGCGAGCTTGGATATGTCGATCCCGGCGCCTCCTCCGTAGCTGAATGTGCGGGCGAGCCTCCCCGCGGTCTCGAAGATGGATTCTATGGAGTCCTCCGGAGGCGTGAGGACGTAGCAGTTGGAGTATGTGACCTTGAGGCCGTCGACATGCAGGCCCCTGTTGGCAAGAATCCTTCCTCCGAAGAGGAACTTCTTCTCGGCGATCATCCTGCGGATGTCTGGGTCCCCTCCGCTGACCCTGTCGAGCCATTGATCGAAGGATTCCCCGTCATGGCAGTACTTCTTGTTCCAAATATCGATTCCGAGCTGATTCTCGGGTCCAAGCCACTCCTCGATCTGCATGTTCCTTCCCTTTTCCATCGTCTCCGGATGGCCCGGAGCGCGGTTCTCTTCCCCCATGGTATCCTCTTATCTAAACTTCGGTGAAAGGTCAAGACAGCTATGCCGCTCATTCGCCGTTCGCTGTTGCCAATCCTGCTCCGAATCGGCTTCCGAACCCTTCCCTAAAATATGGACTATACATCCAACCATCAGATATAATGATTATCGTCACTCCACGCCTATTCGGATTTCAGGGCATAGGTCGAGATGCTCCTCTTGTCTGAATTCGTTTCCATCAAGAGGATTGACGGGCACTATAGGCTGAAAACGAGGTGTTCTCCATCGAGAACACTCATGATGTTGAGGGGTTCATCAAGGCAGCACGTGTTTGATCCGCAGTCGTATCATTTCTTATGATGCCGTCCCTGATTGATGCACGAATCTATTCCATCTATAATCCGAGGCGCCTGCTGCGATTCCATTCACTGTTTCCGTTGGATTACGAAAGACCTGGTAATACAGTATAATATTTCCTAGGATTTCGGAAAGAATCCGGGTTGTGAACCATTGTTTCGTAAAATTTCGGAAACATTATTATTTTCTGCGACAGATACCGGCACTATGGACCATGTGCTCCGCGAATCATACATCGACAAGATCGCACCGTTCGTGGGTAACAGGAACGCGAAGGTCATCACCGGAGTCAGACGTTCGGGGAAGACGACGATACTCAAGGAGCTGCCTTCGTTCGCGAAGGATAG
>DAXO01000019.1 GCA_002506425.1 Methanomassiliicoccaceae archaeon UBA480
AAACGTTCGCAGTGCAATCACACTTGCCTGTCCATGATCGAAATGTCCCGAACTGCCTTTTGGCTTCATGTCATCAGAAAACTGGAATCATTCTCGGTTGCGATTCAATGCCGTTCTTATTTCCATCTTCGATGGAGCACCTTATCCATCAATGAATAAATTAATACATTACTTCACAAAAGAATACATTATATACCATATGAGCAATAGTCCATTCAAAGAGGAGCGCCTATGTACAGCCCTAGCAAAGAACGCGTCGAGGAGCTGCTTGCCGATTACGGCACAGTACCGGTATCACGCGAGATACTGTCCGATGTCCGCACGCCGATGGAGGTCATGTCCGCCCTGCTGGCCGTGGACGACCACTGCTTCATACTCGAGAGCATAGAGGACAGGACGCGCTGGGGCAGGTACACGATCATCGGGTTCCAGCCGGAGATGGATCTGACATGCACCGACGGAACCATAGAGATCAACGAAGGCGGTTCGAGAAGGACCGTCCGCGGAAACCCTTCCGATGTCATCCGCGGCATCCTCGCAGAGAACCGGTCTCCGGCGATGGAGGACATGCCTCCGTTCACGGGCGGCCTTGTCGGGTACTTCTCGTACGACTACATCAAGTACTCCGAACCCAGCCTTGCGCTGAAGGCGAGGGACGACGAGGGCTTCAAGGATGCCGACCTGATGCTGTTCGACAAGCTGATCGTCTTCGACAACTTCCGCCAGAGGATGACCGTCATAGCGCATGCCGGCAGAAGGAGGTCCTACGAGGAGGCATGCGCCGAGATAGAGAGGATGATCGATCTCGTAAGGAACGGGAGGAAGAGGGACCATGTCCCCGCCCGCTTGATGTCGGGATTCAGGCCCCTGTTCTCCGAGGAGAGATACTGCTCGATGGTCGACGAGGCCAAGAGGCGCATCCGCGAAGGGGACATATTCCAGGTGGTGCTCTCGAACAGGCTCGAGGCCGACTTCGACGGCAGCCTTCTGGACGTCTACCGCATACTGAGGACCACCAATCCGTCTCCGTACATGTTCTACTTCTCGGGAACGGACATAGAGGTGGCGGGAGCATCCCCGGAGACCCTCGTCAAGCTGAAGGACGGGGTGCTCCACACCTTCCCGCTCGCGGGGACCCGCCCCCGCGGCAGGGATGATGCGGAGGACAGGAGGCTCGAGGAGGAGCTTCTGTCGGATGAGAAGGAGCGCGCGGAGCACAACATGCTCGTGGATCTCGGGAGGAACGATCTCGGGCGCGTGTCGAGGATCGGCTCAGTGGAGGTCGAGAAGTACATGGAGATCGAGAGGTTCTCACATGTGATGCACATCGGATCCACCGTCGTCGGGGAGATCGCCGAGGGGAAGGATGCCATGGATGCCATAGAGTCTGTTCTCCCCGCAGGGACCCTGTCGGGGGCGCCCAAGCTCATGGCCTGCAGGATCATCGACGAGCTCGAGGACTGCAAGCGCGGGATATACGGAGGGGCGATAGGATACATCGACCTGTCCGGGAACATGGACGTCTGCATCGGGATAAGGATAGCGTACAGGAAGAACGGGAAGGTGTTCGTGAGGTCCGGAGCCGGAATAGTGGCGGATTCCGTTCCCGAGAACGAGTACAGGGAGTGCATCAACAAGGCGAAGGCCGTCGTCGAGGCGGTGGAGCGCGCTTCGGAGGGAGTGGAATGACCACGATGCTCATCGACAACTACGACAGCTTCTCGTACAATCTGTACCAGCTGCTCGGAACGTACGGTTCCGTCGAGGTGGTCAGGAACGATGCGATGACCGTCGACGAGATCGTCGAGGCGTCCCCCGAGAGGGTCGTCCTCTCTCCCGGTCCGGGAAGGCCGGCCGATGCCGGCGTATGCGAGGACCTGGTCCGCAGGGCGAGGGGGAAGTTCCCCATCCTGGGGGTGTGCCTCGGGCACCAGGCGATATGCGAGGCGTACGGCGCCGATATCGTTTATGCGAAGAGGCTCATGCACGGGAAGACGTCGACGGTCGACCTCGGGGACTCGGAGCTGTTCAGGGGTCTGGGGATGACGACCGTCGTGGGAAGATACCATTCGCTCGCGGTGGACAGGTCCACGCTCCCGAAGGAGCTGGAGGTCACCGCAGTGGCGGACGACAGGGAGGTCATGGCCGTGGAGGACAGGAAGAGGAAGGTCTTCGGGGTGCAGTTCCATCCCGAGTCCATACTGACTCCGGAGGGTCCCAGGATGATCTCCAATTTCATGAAGGTGAGGATTTGATCACGATAAAGGAGGCTACGGCGAAGCTGGTGTCCGGAGGTTCGCTGACGTTCGAGGAGGCCGGAGAGGTCATGGATGCGATGATGAGCGGAGAATGCTCCGATGTCATGATCGCAGCGTACCTCACGGCGCTGGAGACCAAAGGGGAGAGCGTCGACGAGATCGCAGGGAGCGCGAGCGAGATGAGGGCCCACGCGGTCCCCCTTCCGGGAGACCATTCGGATGCGCTCGAGATCGTGGGCACCGGAGGCGACGGCTCGCATTCGTTCAACATCTCGACGACGGCCGCGTTCGTCGTCGCCGGATGCGGAGTGGAGGTGGCCAAGCACGGGAACCGCGCCATGAGCAGCAGCTCCGGCGCGGCCGATGTCCTAGAGGCGCTCGGCGCAAGGCTGGACCTGGAGCCGGCGGACTCCGCCAGGATACTGGACGAATGCGGCTTCGCGTTCATGTTCGCCCAGAGGTACCATCCCGCCATGCGCTATGTCGCGCCCGTCAGGAAGGAGCTCGGGTTCAGGACTGTGTTCAACATCCTCGGTCCGCTGACCAATCCGGCACGCGCGGGACACCAGTTCACCGGGGTGTACTCGGAGGGTCTGGTGCTCCCTATATCGGATGTGCTGGCGCGCCTCGGCGTGAGCCGCGCCCTCGTCGTGTACGGAAGGGACGGGATCGACGAGATCTCCATAAGCGCCGATACCGCGTGCTGCGAGGTCAGGAACGGATCCAAGGACACGTTCTATCTCACTCCGGAGGAGTTCGGCTTCGAGAGGAGCCCGCGCGATTCGATCCTCGGCGGAGGTCCCGCCGAGAACGCTGAGATCACGAGATCCGTGCTCTCCGGCGCCAAGGGTCCCCGCAGGGACATCGTCCTGATGAACGCGGGCGCCGGGCTGTACACCGCCGGGAAGGCTTCGAGCATCGCAGAAGGCATCGAGATGGCCTCCAATTCGA
>DAXO01000040.1:0-828 GCA_002506425.1 Methanomassiliicoccaceae archaeon UBA480
CATCCAGCACCTGGTCGATGCCGCTCTCAAGAACACGACGTCCACACTCATCCTATGCGGTTCCTCCGTGTCGATCATGAAGAGCACTGGGGAGGACGGAGGCAGTCCGCTGTACGGACGCTTCAGGCACATCATCCGTCTCGGCCCCCTGTCCCTGGAGGAATGCAGGGCTTTCCACCCCGATATGCCCGACAGGGACCAGCTCATGATGTACCTCTCGTTCGGAGGGATCCCGCGCTACCATTCGGAAGCCACGTGCAGCTCCTATAGGGAGTTCGTCGTGAGGAACTGCATCGAGGATAGCTGGATCGCCGACGAAGTCGGATTCCTGATCAGATCCGACTATCCGAACAGCGAGGACCACGAAGCCGTGCTCTCCGCCATATCCCGCGGCTCCACGAATCTCAAGGAGATATCCGAGAAAGCGGGACTCGGCACGAAATGCGGGAAGATCCTGGACAACCTCGTCGAAAGCGGCGCCGTGGCCAGGATCAATCCGATGCTCGGGGCTCCCAAGAGGCCGGTGTACTGCATAAGCGACAGCCTGATGGCGTTCTACTTCAGCCTCCTCTCGTTCAGATCGGACATCCTCATGTACCGCGATCCGGAGAAGGCCTACGATGTCATCTATCCAGATCTGAGGACGTTCATGGGCCGCAGATTCGAATTCTACTGCCAGGATGTCCTAAGACGCGAGTATCCTGTCATCGAGATGGGGAAATGGTGGATGGACGATCCGAAGATGGACGTGCACGAGGAGATCAACATAGTCGCCCGCCTGTCTATAGGCAAATTCAGAGCGGATCTCTTCGTCGAGTGCAAGAACAC
>DAXO01000040.1:836-10162 GCA_002506425.1 Methanomassiliicoccaceae archaeon UBA480
TCCAGGCCTGTCGGATTCCCCCAGTACGACACGCTGAAAAAATGCGCATCGAGATTCTCGGATCGCGGCGGTCAGATCCTGATGCTGATATCCGAGGCGGGCTTCGAGGAGGATTTCGAGGAGTGGGCGAGAGATGCCGGCGTGATGCTCGTAGGGCCCGAAGAGCTCTACGGCAGAAGGCCGTTCCCCGAGGTCCCGCTGACGACGAAGTACCGACCGGAGACGGAACCTCGGGGCGTTGTCAGCAAGGCTATATATGACGCCTGCGAGTAGTAATGAACCATGGCCATGGAAACCCCGACTGTCTATTTCACGGACATGAACTGCAGGATAGGCGACAGCCTCCTGATGAAGACCGAGCGCCTCGTCAAAGCCGCTGGCATCGGCGACATAGACATGGAGAAGAAGTTCGTAGCCCTGAAGATCCACTTCGGGGAATACGGCAACCTGTCGTTCCTCCGCCCCAACTACGCCAAGGTGGTGGCGGACATCGTGAAGGAGCAGGGCGGGATACCGTTCCTCACCGACTGCAACACCCTCTACGTCGGAAGAAGGAAGAACGCCGTCGAGCACATGGACACCGCCAACCTGAACGGGTTCTCCCCGATGTCCACGGGATGCCAGATAATCATCGCCGACGGCCTGAAGGGCGACGACGATGTCGAGATCCCCATCGACGGGGAATACGTCAAGAACGCGAAGATCGGCCGCGCCATCGCCGACTCGGACGTCATCATCACCCTGAGCCACTTCAAATGCCACGAGCAGGCAGGATTCGGCGGAGCGCTCAAGAACCTGTCCATGGGATGCGGCTCCCGCAGAGGGAAGATGGAGATGCACTCCAACTCCAAGCCTGTCGTCGACGACGAGAAGTGCAGGGGATGCGGCAAATGCGCCAGGTTCTGCGCCATGGATGCCATCTCCTACAGTCAGAAGAAGGCGTCCATCGACCACTCGAAGTGCGTAGGATGCGGAAGATGCGTCAGCGTCTGTCCGTTCGATGCCATCGAGCCCGCCTACGACCAGAGCCCGCAGGTCCTCAACGCCAAGATCGTTGAGTACGCGATGGCGGCCGTCAAGGGCAAGGAATGCCTCCACGTGTCGTTCATCTGCGACGTCTCCCCGTTCTGCGACTGCCACGGCGAGAACGATGTGCCTGTCGTGCCCAATGTGGGGATACTCGCTTCGAAGGACCCCGTCGCACTCGACAAGGCGTGCATAGACCTGGTCCAGAAGCAGGAGATGATTCCCGGTTCCCTGCTGTGGAGGAACAGCGGAGGAAGAAGGCCCGCGGACCTGCTCAAGTGCGTCCAGCCCTCCACTGATTGGCAGAGCACCTTCGTCCATGCGGAGAAGATGGGATTCGGATCCTCCGAGTACGTGCTGAAGAAGGTCGAGTGACATGGACCCTGTGGCTTTGGCGAACATCCTGGAGACGCTCATGCTCCTGGGCTTCGCCTCCGCATGGCCGTTCAACATAGTGCGCGCCTACCGCGCCAGGACGGCTCTGGGAACCAGCCTGGGATTCATGGTCGTCATCGAATTCGCCTACATCTGCGGGATGCTGAGCAAGATCGCGGCAGACAACGTGACCTATGTATTCGCGTTCTATGTGCTCGACTTCTCGCTCGTGGCGATCGCCATGGCGATATACTTCAGGAACAGATCCATCGACAAACTGAAGGGACGCGGCCAGCGAGGCCGGCGCACCCTCCCTTCCCCCGCCTCCTTGGAGCGCATGATGCTCTGATATCAGAAGCTTAGAGTGCGGCCCGATAGGAGGCGTTGGGGGCATTTTATATACGCACTCATGCCTTGCGGGCAACGATGGAAACCTTTGAGGAGTTGATTTCCGAGGCCGAGGCAGGGGACGTGCAGTCCTGCTTCGAGCTAGGACAGCGTTACGCACTCGGCGAGGGTGTCGAGGCTAACGAGTCCACCGCCTTCAGTTGGTACATCCGCGCAGCCAAAGGGGGTCACCCCGGGGCGCAGTTCGTCGTCGGCTTCTGCTACGCCAACGGCCTGGTCGTCCCAGCAGACCCTGCGGAGGGCTGCATGTGGATGTTCCGTGCCGCAATGCAGGGCAACGCGGAGGCGTACGGATGGCTGTCCGACTACTACCAGTCGCACGAGACGCCGAAGGACGGCGCCGTATTCAACTACTTCAAGCAGAGGGCCGGCGACGACGACCCGGATGCGACCTACGTGCTCGGCAGGCTCAAGGAGCTCGCCGTCGGCACCGAGTTCGATCCGGCCGGAGCCTACGCCGACTACTGCGCTGCGGCCGAGCACGGCCACAACGCCGCGCTCTGCATGAAGGCGCTCTGCGTGCTGAACGGGATGGGCACATCCCGCGACAGGACCCGCGGAGCCGCGATGCTCCAGGAGCTGGCGAGCAAGGGATACGCTCCCGCCGCCGTCTGCCTGGGCCGCTGCTACGAGTACGGCTACGGCGTCGAGAGGGACCGCAAGAAGGCTTATGCGATCTACTACGAGCTCGCCGACAACGGCAGCCCGTCCGGGATGTACAATCTGGGACGCTGCTACATGGACGGCATCGGAGTCGAAAAAGACGGTCCCATGGCGTACGCATGGTATTCCGCCGCCGCAGGCAGGGGATCCATACCCGCCATCTACGGTCTCGCGAGATGCCACATCGGAGCCGTCGGAACCGAGAAGAACCGCGACCTGGGACTGAAGCTCCTCGAGAACGCGGCCTCCTTCGGACAGACCGACGCGATGGTCATGCTGGGTCAGCTCAACGCCCGCGGAAAGCAGGTCAAGAAGAACACCCAGGCCTCCGCCGAGTGGTTCAAGAGGGCCGCAGACCTCGGAGACGGGTACGCGCAGCTGGTCACCGGAGACAACTTCTCCAACGGATCCGGCCTCAAGAAGGACAGCAAGGCCGCGATGAGGTACTACCTGATGTCCGCCGCTCACGGCAACGACGTCGCCTGCTTCAACGTGGGCAACGCGTACGCTCTCGGACGCGGAGTCCCCAGGAGCGACGAGCAGGCGTTCATCTGGCTCAACAGGGCCGCCGAGGACAACTACATGAAGGCGCAGTTCTCCGTCGCAGAGGCCTACGCCAAAGGACGCGGAGTCCCGAAGAACATCTCGAAGGCCTTCGCCATCCACAAGAAGCTGGCCGAGAACGGATTCGCCAAGTCGCAGTACCATGTCGCCTACGGCTACATGGAGGGCGAGGGCACCGCCAAGGATCCCGCCGCCGCCTACGGATGGTTCGTCAAGGGAGCCGAGAACGAGGACCCCGTCTGCCTGTACTACGCCGGATACTGCTGCGAGAACGGTCTGGGAACGGAGAAGGATATGGACAAGGCCGTCGAGTGGTACACCCGCGCGGCCCAGTTCGGCCACATAATGTCCAGGGAGATCGTCGAGAGGCTCACCGGAAAGAAAGTGGAGATCAAGGAGAAGGAATCCCCGTTCCAGACCTATCTCAGGTCCGCGGAGAAGGGAGACGCCGATGCGATGTTCATCGTCGGACGCTGCTACCAGGACGGTGTCGGCACCGAGAAGGACATGGACAAGGCCCTCTCCTGGATCAAGAAGGCCGCCGACAAAGGCAACGCAGCCGCAAGGCGCATGGTCGCCCAGCTCGGCAAGCGCTGATCAAAAGGCGGGGGAGACCCCGCCCCCTAACATTTCTTCAGAAGTATGAAATTGGCCTCCGCACATGGACGCGGGGCCGTTTTGCTCCGTAACCAAGCTCAGAGAGCGAGGACGACGCCGGCCGCAACGATGACGACGAAGGCGATGAACGGGAGCAGGTTGACGAATTTGTCCAGTGTCGTAGGCTTGTAGGAATGTTTCTGATCCATGACGGCCGAATCGGCTCTGTCTATATATGGCATTTTGCAGAGTTTATTAACAACCTCGGCCATCCGGATCGCGTGAGCATAGGTAGGATCAGGGTTTTGTTCGTCTGCTACGGCAACATATGCCGCAGCCCCATGGCGGAATTCGTTTTCAAGAAGATGATAGCCGACGAAGGACTGGCAGACCGCTTCTACGTCGCATCTGCCGGGACCAGCGGAGAGCACATAGGCGATCCGCCGGACAGGAGAGGGGCCGCAGTCCTCGCAGAGCATGGGATCTCCTGTGCCGGAAAGACATCGAGGAGGCTGCTCCGCTCGGATTTCGTCGATTACGACTACATAGTCTGCATGGATCGCATGAACATGGACTACCTGCATCGCCTCGGCCCCTCCGGCCACGCATGCGAGACCGGCAGACTCATGGACTACGCCGGGGGAGGGGATGTCGACGACCCCTACTACGACGGCAACTTCGAAGGCGCGTATGCTAAGATAGAGGAGGGGTGCCGGGGGCTTCTCGACCACATCCTCTCGGAGCACAGGGAGCTGGTGCCATGCCGCCGATCAGAGTCTTCGTATCGATTCCGGTTCCCGATACCGCCGAACTCGAGGATCTCCGCAGAATGCTGGCATCCGCAGGAGTGAGACCGTCTCCTCCCGAGCAGACCCATCTGACGCTCAGCTTCATCGGCGATGTCGACGAATCCAAGGTCAAGAGGATAACCGAGTGCGTCAGGCGCTCCACAGAGGGCTTCAGGCCCATGGAGATCATCCTTTCAGGACTGGGCGCGTTCCCCAACGAGAGACGTCCCTCCGTCGTCTGGACCGGAGTCTCGCCCGCAGGACCGCTGAAAGCGATGGCGGCCAAGCTGGAGAAGAACCTTGCCGCCGCCGGGATCCCCCATGACGGGAAGCCGTTCAAGGCCCACGTCACCGTGGCCAGGACCAGGGACTCCTTCGTTCCTCCTACCGTGTTCGAGGGAGCTGAGAGGAAGGTCTACTGCAGATTCGTCTGCAACGAGGTCCTCGTGATGAAGAGCGTCCTCGGCCCCGGAGGGGCGAAGCACTCCGTTCTCGCCAGGATCCCCATCTCGGACTAAGAAACCAATACCGCTCCGTCATACTGACCGGAGGGTCTTCTCTTTTAATCCCCTCACAGCAAGCACCGTGCGATACTCATGAAATCACACGGAGGATCGGACGACTACGGAGGCATCGAAGGACTTCCGCTCCAGCTGATGATTGTGATCCTGGTCGCCACGATGGGAACCGCGATCATCGTCGGTTGGATGGGCAGCATCGAGACGCCCCACTCGATCGGCGAAGTGGAGTATGAAGACTGCATCAACGCCGAGGACGGCACAATACCGACTTTCACGGTAACCGTCTACGACCAGGACGGGAACAGGCTAGAGGGGGCCGTCGTGCTCCTGGAGGGGATGGGCGTGACGAAGTCCGGCGAGACCGCCTACTCGACCACAGTAGCTGACGGCACCGCGACGTTCACGGACCTGAAGATATCCCCCGCCGGATCGGGCAAGGTCGGACACCTGTACATAACCGTCGAGAAGTCGGGCTATTCGGAGGGAGTCGAGAGGAAGGTGATGGTGATCCTTTGAGGTCGGACGATCGCGGGATCCTCGGCATGCCGATCAAGCTGGCCGTGATCATGCTCGTCATAGCGCTGACCGTGCCCATGGTGATGGATGCGACGGAGGATGCTGGAAGGAGCCTTTCATACGAGGGGCCTGTCAGGGAGGCGCAATCGCTGGCCGATGCAGCTTCCCGCGCATACTATGGAGGGCATGGGGCCGCGACAACCGCGGACCTGTCCCTCCCTGCGGGCGCATCGATACGCATAGGCGGAGAAGGATCCGACGCGTACTTCCTGACGGTGATGAAGGACGGCGCCGTGCTGAAGAGAATGATGATGGATCATCCCGCGTTCCCGTTCCTCGGGGACCCCATCGAGGTCTCCGGCCACTGCAGGGTATCGCTGAAATGCGTCATCGAGGACGGCGTCTGCGGGATCAGGGCATCGGCATGATCGAGTTCACCATCTCGAGGGTTGCCATCTGCGTATGCGCCCTGTGCCTTCTGGCCTCGGCCATGGCAGCGATGGACTCTTCGGAGGACATGCGCGAAACGGAATCGTCGGATGAGCTGGCGGAGTCGATCGCATCGATTCTGGATGGATTCCAGCGCTCTCCGATGACCGAGCTCCGCCTCGACGGCAGGGAGCTGATACCGCTCGACGGGCAGACGATCGAGGTCTCCGGCCATATCGTGACTGTGAAGCACGGAGGCACCGTTTCCAAGGCCTACACCGAATACAACGGGGAATTCGTCCTCGACGGGCACTCGGAGATAACCGTCTCTAAATCAGTCCCCGAAGGTGGCGGAGATCTCCCTGACGGCATCGACGAAGGCATCGACCTCGGCCTCGCTGTTGTAGAGATAGGTGGATGCTCTGGCGCTTCCCTCGATCCCTCTGGAAACGTAGAACGGATGGGCGCAGTGCATGCCCGAGCGGATCATGATGCCCTTCATGCTGTCGAGCATCATCCCGATGTCATGCGCTCCGAGCCCATCGATGTTGAACGAGAAGACGCTGCCTCTCCTGGCGGGATCCGACGGACCGACGAGATGCAGATTCTTGAGGTCCTCCAGACCGGATACCATGCGGGTCATCAGCCTGCGGTCCCATCTCTCGACCTCGTCCATCCCTATGCGGCCCAGATATTCGACGGCCGCCTTCGTGCCCGCGATTCCGGCATAGTCGTCCAGACCGGCCTCGAACCTGTCGGGTATCGGCGCAAGCTCAACGGAATCGTATGTTGTCAGACCGACGGTCCCTCCTCCCAGGGACAGGGGGCGGAGCCTTTCGAGCGCTTCGCGGGTGCCGTACATTACGCCCATCCCCGAAGGCCCCAGCATCTTGTGGATGGACATGCAGTAGATGTCCGCTCCCAGCTTTCCAAGGTCGACCTTCATATGGGGGGCTGCCTGCGCCCCGTCCACGACGACGGTGGCTCCGTAGTCGTGCGCTATCTCGGCGACCTCCCTCACCGGAACGGTGACTCCCGTGACATTGTTGGCATGCTGGATCGAGACAACCTTGACGGACCTGTCCATGCATCCCTTGAAGGATTCGATGTCGAACTCGCCATCATATCCAGACCGGCTCATGCGCCTGCCGATTCCGACCGTCTCGGCCAATCTGAGCCACGGGACGTGATTGGAATTGTGTTCCGCATCTGTAGTAACCACGACATCGCCCTTCTTCAGTCCGAGGCCGTACGCGGCCGTGTTCAGACCCTCGGTAGTGTTGCGGTTGAAGATGTAGCAGTCCGGATCGTCAGTGCCGAAGAAGCGGGCGAGGGATTCGCGGGCCTCGTCGACCATCACGGAGACGCGGGTTGCCATAGAATGGACGCTGCGCCCCCCGCATGCCGGATACTCCTCGTAGTACTCCGTTATCGCGCCGATGACCTGGTCGGGCCTGAGCGCCTGGCATGCGCTGTCCAGGTAGATGCCCCGCCCCTTGCGGATCGTCGGGAAGTCTTTGCGTACGGAGTCCACGTCCATGGAGCACCCGATGCGGTCACCCATATTAACCGCACGCGCCCGCGGGCACTGTCAAGGGTTATAAACGCGCCGTACATCGCATCACCCATGGTATCGCTGAGGACCGATGTAGGCAGTGTCGCGCTCGAGAAGCCGGGCATGATCGCCTCCGGGATCATGGATGAGACCGGGCCTTCCATGGCCCGCATGCTCGCTAGCGGATGCGGCGCTGTTGTGACCAAATCCATCGGCGTGGAGCCGAAGCCCGGCCACGCCAACCCCTGCTTCACGGAGGTCGAAGGTGGCTACGTGAACGCCATGGGCCTGCCCAATCCCGGCATAGAGCTCTTCGCCGAGGAAATGGAGGCCGCCGTGAAGGCCGGGAAGGTCATCGGATCCGTATACGGGGCGGGACCCGAGGACTTCTCTATGCTCGCCGGAAAGATGGAGGACTACGGCGCATGCGCCGTTGAGCTGAACCTCTCGTGCCCCCATGCGAAGGGATACGGCATGGAGGTCGGGACCGATCCGGCCATGGTGCGCGACATCGTCTCCGCCGTCAAATCAGCGGTTTCGATTCCCGTATGGGCCAAACTCACTCCCAACACACACATCCTTGCGGACATCGGCAGAGCCGTCCAGGATGCGGGAGGGGATGCCGTAGTAGCGATCAACACGCTGAAGGCCATGGTCATAGTCCCCGAGTTCGCGAGGCCGCTGCTCAGCAACAGGTTCGGAGGCCTCTCCGGCGCATGCGTGAAGCCTGTCGGAGTGAGAGCCGTGTACGACCTGAAGAGCGTCCTCGACATCCCCATAGTCGGTGTCGGAGGGATCTCCAACTGGCGCGATGCAGCCGAATACATAATGGCCGGAGCTTCGGCGTTCCAGGTAGGAAGCGCCGTCGGAACCAAGGGAATCGGCGTATTCGAAGAGATCAACAAAGGACTCCTCGCCTTCATGGAGGAGTACGGATACAATTCTATTGGATCTATGGAGGGGGCTGCCCATGAGTGAGGTCGTGAGGATCAAGGAGATCGTGGACGAGAGCTACGACACAAAGACGTTCGTCTTCGACTGGAGCGAGAAGGTCAGGCCCGGGCAGTTCGTCATGGTATGGATCCCCGGGATCGATGAGATTCCGATGTCCGTCTCCTGCACCGACGATGAGAGCAAGAGCATCACCGTGAAGGCGATCGGTGAAGCCACCCGCGCCATCCACAGCCTCTCCGTCGGAGACGCCCTCCGCATACGCGGACCCTACGGCAACGGATTCGATCTCGACTGCGGGGAGATGCTGATCATCGGAGGCGGTGTAGGAACCGCGGCGATCATGCCCGCGGTGACGGCCACCGGAGCGGACACCATCATCGCCGCACGCTCCGACAGGGACGTCATCATGAAGGATGTCGCCGAGGACTCGTCCGCCAACGTCTGGATCGCCACTGACGACGGCAGCATGGGATTCCACGGGAACGCCGTCCAGCTCCTGAAGGAGAAGGCCGCGCTGAAGAGATACGACTGCGTGCTCGCCTGCGGCCCCGAGGTAATGCTATGGTTCACCTACAAGGCCTGCGAAGAACTCGGACTGAGATGCCAGCTGTCTCTCGAACGCTACATGAAATGCGGAGCCGGAGTATGCGGATGCTGCGTGATGGACGATTCCCGCGTCTGCAGAGACGGCCCGGTCTTCGACAATGAGAAGATCTCCAAGCTCACCGAATTCGGCGTCAGCAAACGCGATGAATGCGGCCGCATGGTCAAGTTCAGGAAATGACGCAGGCCGGACACATCAGCGTGACCCACGGCAGCCTCACTGTCGATGTCCCCCGCACCCTCTTCAAAGGCAGGGGGTGCGAGATCGACGAGGCCGCCGCGGAACGCTTCAAATCGATGCTTGCGGGAAGATATCCCTGGCTTACC
>DAXO01000006.1 GCA_002506425.1 Methanomassiliicoccaceae archaeon UBA480
CATCCTCCAATCTCCATTCTATGTTTCCATTTCTGATTTATACACCATGTCTGATTTCGCCTTAATGTCGATAATCAGGATTCCTTCTTCTGTCCCTTTTGATTCCAATATCTTTCTCGTTACAGGTGCGAGGCCGATCCTTGTTGATACTGGCTCCGGGCTGGATTCAACAGCTGTCATTGCCCGCATCCGTTCATTTTCCAATGTGGATCCGGTTGCCATTGTTCTCACTCATTGCCATTACGATCATATAGGCGGTCTCAAGGATATGATCCAGGCTTTCGGATGTCCTGCATATTCCGGTATCCGCGATTCTCCATACATTCGCAGCGGAGATTCCGAACACACTCTATCCACCATGTTCGGTTCCACCCTATCTCCGCTTGGTGTTTCGGATGCTCCGGAAGGCTTCACTTTCGATACCGGGGATTCAGTTCTGAGAGTCATAGAGACTCCCGGGCACACGGAGGGAAGCATCTGTCTGTACGACGATTCTAACGGTTCCCTGATTTCTGGCGATACGCTCTTCATGAACGGCTTCGGAAGAGTCGATTTCCCCGGGGGCTCCATGGATAGCATGCGGTCTTCGCTATCCAAGCTTAGTAACATTGACATAAGGGGACTGTTTCCGGGTCATGGCAACGCGTGCGAACGCTATATCCCCGACTATCTCGCCGGGGTCCTCAGAATGGCAGGTGTTTGAATGAAGATAATTAAGTGCGACTACTCACACGGCTTCGACGCCCAGTGCGATGATGCCGTCGCCATGGCCGCTGAGGACGTGGCTTCCGGAAAGCTCATTGTTTACCCTACTGAGACCGTCTACGGCATCGGTGCCGACATCTACAACGAGGCGGCCGTGAAGAATCTCTATGTCGTGAAGAACAGGCCGTTCGACATGCCCCTCTCAGTAGC
Source organism: Methanomassiliicoccaceae archaeon UBA480 (assembly GCA_002506425.1). Classification (GTDB taxonomy): domain Archaea; phylum Thermoplasmatota; class Thermoplasmata; order Methanomassiliicoccales; family Methanomethylophilaceae; genus Methanoprimaticola. The sequence continues at coordinate 916 of DAXO01000006.1, forward strand.
GGTCTCCGACAAGGCCATGCTCGAGAGGGTCGCGGTTCTTAATGAGAATGCCGACAAGCTCATCAAGGCGTTCCTTCCCGGTCCTCTTACAATCATCATCAAGAAGCAGCCTGATGTTCCCGATATAGTCACTTCCTCTTCGCAGAAGGTTGGAATACGTATTCCTGACAACAGGTTCGCTCTAGAACTCATCAGGCGTACCGGCCCCATAATCGCCACTTCGGCCAATCTCCATTCCCACCCTGACGCTGTGGATGTGGATTCGGCCATCACTGATTTCGGCGACGCCGTAGACACCTATATCGATGCAGGACGTTGCACCATAGGCCAGCCATCCACAATCGTTTGGTTGATGGACAAGCAGGTGGAGATTGTCCGTCAAGGTGCTATCCCTGCCGACAAGATCAAAGAGGTCCTCGGATGCTGAGCTCAGAGGATTTGGAGAAGCTGAGGAAGGCCGGGCGCGTCTCTGGAGAGGCCAGAGAGCTGGGTCTTTCTCTTGTCGCTGAGGGTGTCAAGCTCTACGATGTCGCTCAGGAGGTGGAGGGCTATATCCGCGCCCATGGATGCGGACTCGCTTTCCCCTGCAATATCAGTCGGAACGAGATCGCAGCCCATTACACCCCCACATGCAACGATAAGACTGTGTTTGAGCTCGGTGACGTAGTCAAGGTCGACTGCGGAGCGGAACTGGATGGTTTCGTCGGTGATACCGCCGGTACCGTCGAGGTCGGTACCAAGAGGTACACGGAGCTCGTCGAGACTTCGAAGAGGGCCAGGAATACCGTTGCCGAATTCATCGGAGACGGTGTCACTCTCGGAGAGATCGGGAGGGCTGTGCAGATGAGCATCAATCGCGATGGATTCGTACCCATCGAGAATCTCTGCGGTCATCAGATCGAAAGATACAACCTCCATGCGGGAATGTCTGTTCCCAGCTACGATTCTGGGGATTCACAGGCAATCAAAGCCGGTATGACCGTGGCCATCGAGCCTTTCGCTACGGATGGAAAAGGTTATGTCGTAGATGGCAAGTTCGGGAACATCGTCCGTATCGCAAGAGACAGGCCTTTGGCGGATCCCAAAGCGCAGGAGTTCCTCGACTATGTCAAGGAGGAGTTCCACCAGTTCCCGTTCTGTGCGAGGAGCTGCGAGTTCCCTGATGCGGAGAAACACGTCCGCAACCTCATGCGTCACGGTGTGCTCGCAGGATATGCGACGCTCGTTGAAGCCGGCGGTGGAATGGTGTCTCAGCATGAGTACACGTTCTATATCGACGGTCATAGAGGAGAGGTCACCACTCTTCCTTGAAACCCCCTTACCCAATGCTGGAGTTGCCAAGCCTGGTCAAAGGCGAAGGACTCAAGATCCTTTCTCGTAGGAGTTCGCCGGTTCGAATCCGGCCTCCAGCACCATTTCATTCAATTACTGGTCTATGCGCACATCTTCAATGCGATTCGATCTACATCGGCCCTTCGGTTTTTTCTGAAGGGGCGGTATTTCTGAAGCTGTTCGTCCATTTCTTCAGATCCCATGTTCGCCCATGGATGATCGGCGGATTCTGCTCACCCATCATAAAACCGTAAGCGTCCAGTCCTTTTTCTCCATGCGACTGTGTTGATTAATACCGA
>DAXO01000077.1 GCA_002506425.1 Methanomassiliicoccaceae archaeon UBA480
TCAGAGGTCCTCGAAGCGGTTGACGAGGTCCTTGAGGACTTCGGGCCTCGAGGTGTACTCCATCTCCTCGGGTCCGAGGATGGAGGGCATGAACGGGCCCTGGCTCCTCATGAGCCTGCTGGCCTTGACCGCGTTCTGCCTGGCTGCGTCGAAGGTGTCGCTCTTGAAGAAGTCGACGGGGATGTGCTCTCCTCCCTTGGCGCCCTGGGGCTCGAGTCCCTGGAACTTGCCCTCGTTCAGCTGGAATCCGAGGCAGCATATTCTGGGGGGTCCGTCGAAGTAGACGGGGTCGGAATCCTCGGGGGAGCAGGGGTAGAACGCACCGTAGTGGGATCCCCTCATCCAGCCGGCGACGAGCATGGTGTTGACGAAGGGCTGGGTGTACTCTCCGACGGAGGGCAGACCGGACTGGCAGCGGCAGACGCACACGGGGTCGTCCTTTCCGATGTACTTCCCGGCGGTGAGGTTCAGCTTGTCAGTGGAGACGACGACTGCAGGTCCGAGACCGGCCCTGGAGCAGATCCTCTTGATGGCGTATCTGGAGGTGTCTCCAAGGAGGCTCAGGATGCTGAGGGTCTCCTCGGGGGAGGACATGACGACCTTCTTGTGGCCGATGACGTCCTGGATCTCGACATCGAATCCCTTCTTGGCCCTGGCATCGATGACGAGGCCGGTGGTGGTGAAGGGGTCGAGGAAGATCCTGCTCAGGGGCAGGGTGTACGCGGAGGGCTCGGTCTTGTCGGCCATGAAGAACAGCATGGGCTCGGATCCCCTCTCGACGAAGGACATCTCGGCGGAGCCGGGTCCGGCTCCCTTGACGTTGCCGGAGAACGCGTCGGTGAGGATGTCCTGGCCGGCGGCGTACAGCTTCATGGACTTGGCGATCTTGGCGGCCTTCTGGAAGCACTCCCATGCGGCGCCGTGGACATCCTTGTTCCCCTCTCCCTTGTAGTGGGACATGAACAGGTTGATGTCGTCTCCGACGCGGGTCACATAGAAGTCCTCGATGGTGCCGGCCTTCTGGGCATCCTTGAGGATGTCCCTGGCGGCCTGCAGCATCTCCGGGTGGGGCCTGGAGTGTCCGACAACGGATCCTACATCCGCCTTGATGACGGACACTGTGACTTTCTCTTCAGACATTTTGACACCTTAAAGAAAGGAATTATTGTACCGCCTAACAGTGACGTCAATATTAAAAATGTCGGGTAGGGCTCTTTATATACTGGCATTCACAGGGAAGCTCCAACCGTCGATTGACATCAAATACGTGCGGATAATACGGAGAGCAGATAACATGGACGGCAAGATGACCCTGGTGCTCCTCCGTCACGGAGAGAGCGTTTGGAACAAGGAGAACCTGTTCACAGGCTGGACCGACGTCGAGCTCTCCGAGAAGGGGCGCGAAGAGGCGGCCTCCGCCGGCAGGATGATCAGAGACGAGGGGATGGATTTCGATGTCTGCTTCACCTCCTTTCTGAAGAGGGCCATACACACGCAGCAGATCGTACTGGACGAGATGGACCGCGCTTGGCTCCCGGTGATCAAGAGCTGGAAGCTGAACGAGCGCCATTACGGAGCCCTGCAGGGTCTCAACAAGTCTGAGACTGCGGAGAAGTATGGAGAGGACCAGGTCAAGATATGGAGGAGATCTTATGCGACGCGCCCTCCTGCATTGGATGTCGCGGACGAGAGGAATCCTGCGCTTCAGACCCCCTATCGCGGGATACCCGCTTCCGATCTCCCATTGACAGAATGTCTTGCAGATACCGTAGCTCGTGCGGTACCGTACTTCGAATCCGAGATCAAACCCAGGATGATGAATGGAGAGCGCGTTTTGATAACGGCCCACGGAAACTCACTGAGGGCACTGGTGAAGGTCTTCGAGGGGCTGTCCGACGATGCCATCGTAGGCGTCAACATCCCCACCGGAGTCCCGTTGGTATATGAATTCGACAGGGATTTCAATGTCGTCTCCAAGAGATATCTCGGCGACCAGGATGCCCTCAGGTCCAAGATGGAAGCCGTCGCCAACCAGGGCAAGGCCAAGTGAACCTCCGGCTCCGGCCGGACAAACCCCTTTTCCACGCTACCCTTATTTACGCGCCTTTCTTCACTCCGGACATGCCTATAATAAAGGAATCCTCCGAGGTCGCCGTCGGCGACGGAACCGTATCAGTCGGAGGATGGGTTCAGGACATCAGGAATCTCGGAGGCATCTCGTTCATCACTATGCGCGATTGCGACGGATGCTATCAGATCACGATGCCCAAGAAGAAGATCGATCCCGAGCTCTTCGCCATGCTGACAGGACTCTCCCGCGAGACCGTCGTCCGCATCACCGGCGAAGTCAAGGAGAGCAATCAGACCGCAACGGGATGGGAGATCATTCCGTCCGCCGCAGAGGTAATCTCTCCTGCGGCCGTTCCGCTCCCTCTCGGTGTCGTCGACAAGGTCAACGTCGAGATGGATACCAGGCTCAACCACCGCTTCATGGATCTCAGGAAGCCCGAGGTCCGTGCGATATTCGAGCTCAAATCCCTCATGGTGCAGCTCATCGAGGAGGCCGTCCGCGAGAACGGCTTCGAGCAGGTCTTCACACCCAAGATCTCCGCAGCCGGTGCGGAGGGTGGAGCCGAGCTGTTCAAGGTCCAGTACTTCGACAGGCCTGCGTATCTAGCGCAGTCCCCACAGCTCTACAAGCAGATCCTCATGTCCACCGGTCTCGACCGTGTATTCGAGATCGGACCCGCGTTCCGTGCCGAGCAGTCCAACACCAACCGCCACGTCACCGAGTTCATCTCCTTCGACGGCGAGATGTCCTGGATCGAGAACGAGGAGGAGGTCATGGGAATGATCGAGGAGATCGTCGACCATGTGCTCAAGGGCCTCAAGGAGCGCGGCGCCAAGGCGCTGGAGGTCCTCGGAAAGGAGATCGTCGTCCCTTCCAGGCCTTACCCCGTACTGACGTACAGCGAATGCCTTAAGATCGTCCAGGATGCCGGCCTTCCTCTCAAAGAGGGAGACGACCTCGGAACCGAGGGCGAGAAGATCGTAGGGGAGCACATGGCCGCCAAGGGCCAGGATCTCTACTTCATCGCCGAGTACCCCGAGGAGGCCAAGCCCTTCTACATCATGGAGAAGGACGGGACTCCCTACTCCTTCAGCTTCGACCTCGACTACAAGGGTCAGGAGATCTCCTCCGGAGGCCAGAGGGAGCACAGGTACGACCGGCTCGTCCAGAGGATGGAGAAGAAGGGACTCGATCCCGAGGACTTCGCCTTCTATCTCGAGGCATTCAAGTACGGGATGCCTCCGCACGGCGGCTGGGGAATCGGAATCGAGAGGCTGCTCGTCAAGGCCCTCGACCTTCCCAACATCCGCGAGGCCATCCTGTTCCCGAGGGATCCGGCAAGGCTCTCTCCCTGAACATACCCGGGGCATCGCCCCGACAAACTTTATTAGTCATTCCTAAAAAACTATTTACCTTCCCCGCATCGTGTAGATCGCATGAGAGTGACCACCAACGGGATCTCGATTTACTACGAGATCAGATGCAAGAGGAAGGGTTCTCCTCCTCTCATAATGCTCCACGGCAACTGCGAGGACCATACGATATTCGATCGCGCTGTGGACTATCTGGAGCAGGCGTTCACCGTGTACCTGCCCGATTCCAGGGGACACGGCCAGAGCTCACCCCCTCTCGACGGGCAGTACCATTACGCTGACATGGCCGACGATCTCGCCGAATTCATCAGGAAGCTAAAGATAGAGAAGCCCGTGGTCTGCGGATTCAGCGACGGGGGCATCGTCGCACTGCTTTTCGCCATCGACAATCCTGATGTTCCTTCGCGGCTGTTCGTCTGCGGAGCGAATACGACCCCTTCCGCTCTGCACGGGCTGTCGATATCGATAATGAAGCTCAGAGGAGCGAAGGATCCGCGCGAAAGGATGATGCTCGAGGAGCCCCACATCACAGCCGAGAATCTTTCCAAGATCAGGTGCCCCGTCACGGTCGTTGCCGGAAGCAGGGACTGCATAGATCCGAAGGACACGCGCCTCATCGCAGATTCGGTTCCCGATGGGAAGCTGTGCATCATGAAGAGGTGCGACCACAGCAGCTACATCGTTCACAGCACGAAGATCGTCGATCCCATCTTCAGCGATTGCGGCGTGGACCTCGACGGCATAAGGGTCATCGTCCCGTACGCCAGATGAATCGGGGGTTTTTCGGAGACCCCCTGATTTCGTTTAAATAACGTAAGGGGAATCGACATCCAGGAAGGGAAATGGCACCGCCTGGAGACGTATACGAACGCGAACTGAAAGCATTGCTGGCCGGTGACGTCAAAGCCATCGCCAAGATGGTCAAGACCTGCAATGCCATGGAGACGGTCAATTACAACTCCATGCTCAACGATCCTTTCCTGGTCATCCGTGCAGCGGGCTCGCTGGGAGTGGACCTCGTCGCATTGAGATGGGATTTCTCGTTCCCTATCGAGGTAAAGAGCTCGTCCGAGGACGTGCTACATTTCAGCAAGAATCAGCGTCTTTCCGAACAGGCGGATGCCATGCTGTCAGAATGCTGCCGCTCCCATCTCGTTCCGATCTATGCCTACAGACTCAAATCGCAGCGCGGAGACCCTTGGAGACTCTTCACGATCCCCTCGGAGCATCGCTACAGGGGAAGGCACGATGTCCTTTACAGGCGCATACCGAAGCTCGAGGTCTCCAGCAACGGGTACTACATCATGCGCTGGGAGGACGGCATGAAGCTGTCCGATTTCATGGGATACACCGGGATGTCCTCATACAAGGATGAATGATAGGGACACCGTCAGGACTCATAGGGCTCATCACAGATCAGCTTCGAGCAATCATCATCCGGTCTGTCCCGAAGTCAAATGGGTTCTCGTATTGAAGAATAGCGGCTTCGGCTAAGAAATATCTTAGACGAACTGTCATTATCGGATACACCATCGGTCAGCGATCATCCGGATTTCAAAAGGCGCGGGGAGAGGGATT
>DAXO01000053.1 GCA_002506425.1 Methanomassiliicoccaceae archaeon UBA480
GGCCTCGTCCCGATCCTCGAGGCGGAACGGGATGCACACGCGTGCTCTGTGACCTTCGAAGGAGCTTCAGGTTACCTATAAATACGGTTATAAAATAGGCCGTATCACCGTCAGAGGTCTATAGAAATGATCTGCAACGCTACATCGGTCCTGCTTCTTCTGCAGCTTTGAAGACACGATTAGCTGACGGTTTGAGGTGTTAAAATGGAGTCTCAGACCAGTGATAACGCTCGGGACATGCTCGCGATAAGCCCTTACAACAAGTTGGCTCTCCCGAAGCTGCCCGAGGGAAGGGGACCCATACAGATCTTCGATACGACCCTCCGCGACGGGGAGCAGGCACCCGGCATCGCCCTCAGCCCCGACGAGAAGGTCAAGATAGCCCAGGCCCTCGACGATTTCGGAGTCGACTACATCGAGGCCGGCTTCGCCGTCTCCAGCGACATCGAGAAGGAGACGATCAAGCGCATAATGGACTGCGGCATGCATGCGACGGTCCTCAGCCTCGCCCGTTCCGTGAAGCGCGACATAGACGCCGCGGCGGACACCGGCGTGAAGTACGTCCACACGTTCATCGGGACCAGCCCGCTCCACCGCGAGTACAAGCTCAAGATGTCCAAGGAGGAGATCATCGAGCGCGCCGTGGAGTCAGTCGAGTACGCCCGCTCCCGCGGAATGGAGGTCCAGTTCTCCTGCGAGGACGCCACGAGGACCGAGCTCGACTACATGCTCGAGGTCTACAAGGCCGTCGTCGACGCCGGAGCGTGCGCAATCAACGTCCCCGACACTGTAGGCGTCATAGTCCCCCAGGGAATGTCCTATCTCATCTCGAAGATCGCGGAGCAGATCAAGGTGCCCATCAGCGTCCACTGCCACAACGACATGGGCCTCGCGGTGGCGAACACCATCGCGGCCGTCGAGGCCGGCGCTACGATCTGCCAGGCCACCATCAACGGCATCGGCGAGCGCACAGGGAACGCGTCTCTCGAGGAGGTCGCCGTGAACCTGTTCGCGAACTACGACGTCAGGACCGTGGACCTCTCCAAGATCGGCAGGGTCTGCAGGATGGTCGAGCGCACCACCGGGTTCCCCATGGCGTACAACAAGCCCATCGTCGGACGCAACGCGTTCGCCCACGAATCCGGGATCCACGTGCACGGCGTCATGGGCAATTCCGCGACGTACGAGCCGTTCCTCCCCGAGCTCGTGGGAGTGGACAGGCACATCGTCATAGGGAAGCACTCCGGAGAGCACTCCGTCCGCGGAAGGCTCGACGCCCTCCGCATACCCTTCCCGGAGGACCGCATGCCCCAGCTGATGGAGGCCATCAAGGAGGCCGCCGTCGGCGACAAGGAGATCGACGACGCCGAGCTCATGGCCCTCGTGGACCACGTACTCTGCAACACCGCGCCCGGCGAGAACGCCGTGGTCCTGGACGGCGTGGCCGTCCTCACCGGCAAGGGGGTGACGAGCACCGCGACCGTGAACCTCACGGTCAAGGGCGAGAAGCGCACCGTCGCCGAGATCGGAGTCGGTCCGGTCGACGCGGCCATCAAGGCGATCGCTTCGGCCGTCGGCGGGAACTACTCGCTCGAGGAGTACAAGCTCGCCGCGATAAACGGGCAGTCCAGCTCGCTGTGCGAGGCGACCGTGATGGTGCGCAACCACGCCCGCGAGGGAACAGGATTGGCGGTGGGCAAATCGGTCGGACCCGATGTGGTCCAGACATCCATAGATGCGATGATAGCGGCCATAAACCGCGACTATTCCAGGGATCAGTGAAGAAAATGGCAGGCAAGACGATCGCGGAGAAGATCCTCTCCAGGAAATCCGGCACGGACGCCCGCGCCGGGCAGATAGTCATAGCCGATGTGGACTACGTGATGGTCAACGACGTCACGGGCCCCATCGCCTTCAGGGAGTACGAGAAGCTCGGGACCGACAGGCTGTACAAGGACAGGATGGTCCTCATCCCGGACCACTACGTCCCGGCCAAGGACATAGACTCCGCGGCCCAGGCCAAGGAGATGCGCGAGTTCGCGCAGAAGCACCAGATACCGAACTATTTCGAGATCGGCAGGAGCGGCGTATGCCACCAGCTGATGGTCGAGGAGGGCTTCGCGGCTCCCGGCAGGCTCATAGTCGGAGCCGACTCGCACACCTGCACGTACGGAGCGGTCAACGCGCTGTCCACCGGAATCGGATCCACCGAGGCCGCGGCGGTCTTCGCCACCGGCAGGCTCTGGTTCAAGGTCCCGGAGACTATCAAGGTCGTCGTCAAGGGGAAGTTCAACAGGTACGTCGGGGGCAAGGACCTCATCCTGAAGATCATCACCGACATCGGCGTCGACGGGGCCAACTACAAGGCCTTCGAGTTCCACGGCGATGTCCAGAACATCAGCGTTCCGGACAGGCTCGCCATCTCCAACATGGCCATCGAGGCCGGCGGCAAGGCCGGTATCTTCCCGTGCGACGAGCTGACCCGCGAGTACATCAAGGACAGCGTCCGCGGAGAATACGAGGCTGTGGACGCGGACGACGACGCGGTCTACTGCAGGACGCTCGAGTACGACCTCTCGGAGCTCGAGCCCTTCGTGTCCTATCCCCACCTTCCGAGCAACGGACGCCCCGTGAAGGAAGCGGACGTCAGGATCGACCAGGCCTACCTGGGATCGTGCACCAACGGAAGGATCGAGGACATGCGCATCGGAGCCGAGATCCTCAGGGGCCGCCATGTCGCGCCCGGAGTGAGGATGATCGTGGTCCCCGCATCGCAGAGGGTCCTGAAGCAGATGGCCGACGAGGGCCTCATCGACGTGTTCCTCGAGGCCGGCGCGTTCGTGTCCGGTCCGACCTGCGGCGCATGCCTCGGAGGATACATGGGCATACTCGCGCCCGGAGAGGTCGCGGTCGCATCCACCAACCGCAACTTCATCGGAAGGATGGGCGCCAAGGACTCGTACGTGTATCTGGCCGGCCCGGCCGTCGTCGCGGCCTCCGCGGTCGCAGGACGCATCGTCACCCCGGACGACCTGGAGGGGATGTGAATGGAACCGATCAAGGGAAGGGTCTGGGTGTTCGGCGACAACGTCGACACCGACCAGATAATACCGGCCGAGAGGCTGCTCGCGGCCAATCTCGACCATCTCAACGACTACATATTCGAGAAGGTCAGGCCCGGCTTCGCCCAGCAGGTGAGGAAAGGCGACATACTCGTCGCCGGAAGGAACTTCGGCTGCGGATCCAGCAGGGAGCACGCCCCCCTGTCGCTCCGCGAGGCGGGATTCTCCTGCATCATAGCCGAGAGCTTCGCCAGGATCTTCTACCGCAACTCCATGGACACCGGCCTGCTCCTCGTCGAGTGCAAGGTCGATGCCGAGGAGGGCGACACCGCCGTCGTCGACGTCGATGCCGGGAAGGTCGAGATCGATGGGAAGGAGTACACCTTCCCCGAGTACCCGCCGTTCATCACCGAGCTGATCAGGTCCGGCGGGCTCATGAACCTCATCAGGGAGGGGAAGTTCCGATGAAGCACATAGCAGTGATTCCCGGAGACGGGATAGGCAAGGAGGTCATCGCGGCCGGAATGGACGTTCTGGAGGCGGTGTCGCAGATATCGTCGTTCCAGTTCGAGCCCGAATACGTGGACATAGGATCGGAGAGGTACCTGCGCACCGGAGAGCTCCTCACCGATGCGGACATCGACCTCCTGAAGAGCAAGGACGCAATCTACTTCGGCGCCATCGGCGACCCCCGCGTGAAGCCCGGGGTGCTGGAGCAGGGCATCCTCCTGAAGATGAGGGCGGTCTTCGACCAGTACATCAACCTCCGCCCCGTGACGTCGTGGTTCCCGCTCGTCCCTCTGAAGAGGGAGGTCCCGTTCGACATCCACTTCCTCAGGGAGAACACCGAGGACTTCTACATGGGCGCCAACGGGTACTTCGGGCCGTCGCACGGCGACAAGGCCCACGTCCACGTGGAGAGGGAGCTGTACACGCTCGACATCGACGTCGATGCCAGGTCCTCGGACAACGACGACTTCGCCTTCGAGATCGGACTGCTCTCGAAGAAAGGGGTCACGAGGTTCGCGGACTACTGCTGCAGGTACGCTTCGGACCGCGGCGAGAAGAAGGTCACCCTGGTGGACAAGGCCAACGTCATCACCAAGAACTACGGCATGCAGCGCGAGATCTTCGCCCAGAAGACTAAGGAGTACGGCCTGGACCTGGAGTTCATGTTCGTCGACGCCATGGCCATGGCGATGATCGTCCGCCCCGAGACGTTCGGCACCGTCGCGGTCCCCAACCTGTTCGGGGACATCCTCACCGATCTGGGAGCGCAGCTCCAGGGAGGACTGGGGATGGGAGGGAGCGGGAACATCAACCCGAACGGAGTGAGCATGTTCGAGCCCATCCACGGATCCGCTCCGGATATCGCGGGACGCGGCATCGCCAACCCCATAGCGGCCGTGCTCGCCGCACAGATGCTCCTGGAGAACCAGGGATTCCCCGAGGAGGGCAGGATGCTCCACGACGCGGTGAGGCACGCCCTCGACGCCAAGGAGACCACCCCGGACCTCGGAGGATGCATGTCCACGTCCGAGGTCGGCAAGGCGATCGCCGCCTTCGTCCTCAAGGGGAAGGCCTGATGATAACCCTGGAGCTCTCGGTCGAGTGTCCCGACGAGGCGTCCGCCCGCGCCCTCATGGAGGCGGTCGGACCCGACAACGGCGGATACGTGGAATCGGAGCTCCACGGGAACCAAATCGTTTTCAGGATGGGGTCGGAGTCGGCGGGAACCCTCAGGAACACCGCCGACGACCTCATGGCATGTCTGAAGACCGCCTCCGAGGCGGCAGGCATCGGAAGAAGCGGGGAACGATCGTGGAATCCGCGACTGCAGAAAAGCAGGAAATTTCGTGGAAATCCGCAGAAACAGGCCCAGAATGAAACTGATTTTATTTTCGCCTGTCACCGTCGACGGATCCTATTGCTGAAGAGACCGGATCGGCGGGATGTCAAGACTCCGTGAGCCAGTCCATCAGGCTGACGATGCGGATCCCGTCGATATCGGCCATGAGGAAGCTGTCGTATGTGATGACCGTCTTCGGATAGTTGTCGCCGATCGCCTTCAGCGGACGGAGCTCCCTATCCCTTGCGGCAGAATCCGCGATGCTCACGGCCACCTGGTAGTACGACGGGGCGCCCATCGGATCGGCTACGAAGTCCACCTCGTACTGGCCTACGCTGCATACCGCGACATCCCCGAAGCGGTATACGAGCTCGTTGTACACCACGTTCTCGATGATCCCGTCGAGGTCGTCCGGATGGAACGGGACCCTGCAGTGACGGATGCCCAGGTCTGCGACGAAGAATTTGTCCGCGGTCCTGAGGTATTCCTTCGCTTTGGAATCCAGCCTTCTGGCTCTGGAGAACAGGAGGGCCTCCTCAAGGAAGCCGATGTATTCGTCGATAGTCGGAGGCTGCGTCCTCATCCCCTTGCTGGTCATGTAGTTCGCGGCTCCTCTGACGGAGGTGCGGTCCCCGATGTTCTTCATCAGATATCTGCAGAGATGGTTGATCATAGCGTTCCCGCGGATCTCGTGCCTGCCGATGACATCCTTGTTGAACACGGTGTTGTAGATCCCGTCCAGGATGTCGACGACTTGGGCTGGCATCCTGTCCATGGCAAGGGACACAGCGGGGAACCCTCCGTAGCGGATGTAGTCCTTCAGCAGCCTAGTGCGATCGTCCGATTCCCTGAATATGACATATTCGGAGAATGCGAGGGGCTGAACACGGATCTCCAGGCATCTGCCGGAGAGTTTGGTG
>DAXO01000005.1:0-2795 GCA_002506425.1 Methanomassiliicoccaceae archaeon UBA480
TCCTTGCGGGTCTGGCATTGAGCTTCATGTTCGGTGCCCTGACGCAGATCATCATGATGGGGGCCGAGGCCGAGAAGTCGCAGGAGGTCTACAAATGGATGGTTGGGACGCTCAGCTACGTGGTCTCTGACAAGATCCCGTTGATGGCGGCAGTAACTGTAGCGGGTTCAGCGTTCTTCATCATCGTATCTAAGCAGCTGAACCTGATTTCCATGGGCGACGAGGGCGCCAAAAGCCTCGGCCTGGACACTGAGAAGTTCAGGAACCTGTGCCTGCTGGTCATGTCCGTGATGATCGCGGAGCAGGTCTCCGTCACCGGGGTCCTCGGTTTCGTCGGACTGGTGGTGCCGCACATGGCGCGTATGATAGTCGGAGTTGACAATCGCATCCTCATCCCATCCTCGATGATACTCGGAGCCCTGCTGGTGCTCGTGTCGGATATATTGGCGAGGACACTGTTGGACGGCATATCCGTCGGAGTGGTCCTGTCGTTCATCGGAGGGCCGATGTTCCTGATCTTCATACTCAGACAGAGGAGGGATATGTGGTGAGCCGTTTCGACGACATGTACGACAATTCGTCAGAGATCCGCGAATACAACGCCGGGATCTCCAGGAAGGCCATGTTCGCGCTGATATGCGTAGTACTCTCAATCATGGCTCTGGGTCTGGAGATATGCCTCGGCAAGGCCGATATCGGCTTCATCGAATCCTACACCATAATCTGGGACCATATCACGGGCAACATCCCCTCAGATCCGATTGGCATCCAGAAGGACGAGATCGTCTGGGATCTCCGCATCCCCCGCGCCCTGGGCGCATTCATGATAGGCGCGGTGCTTGCCGTCTGCGGAGCCGCCATGCAGAGCATAATGAGGAATCCTCTGGCAGACCCCTACACCACGGGGATATCGTCCGGAGCGGGCTTCGGAGCCATACTCGCGATATCCCTCGGGTTCTGTCTCATTCCCGGCCTGACGGGATACAACGCCATTGTGGTGAACGCGTTCGTGTTCTCGCTGATCCCCACGTTCGCCATCATACTCATCTCGAAAATAAAACGCGCATCGTCCACGATGATGATCCTGGCTGGCCTCGGCGTGATGTACACGTTCAGCGCCATGACTTCGCTCATGATGCTGGTGGCCGACCCCCAGGACCACAAAACCGCTTATGTGTGGAACATCGGCACCGTCGGTGCCATAACATGGGACAACCTCAAATTCATGGTCGTTGCCGCAGTCGTAGCGGTCGCCTTCATGCAGATTATGGCCAAGAACATCAACATCCTGGCCATGAACGATGCCAACGCCGCGGCCCTCGGAGTGGATGCGAACGGAACGAGGATCTGGATCCTCCTGGTGACCGCCTTGACTGTCGCATTGGCAGTTAGCTTCACCGGTAGCATAGGATTCGTAGGGCTTCTGGCGCCCCATATCGTCAGACTGTTTGTCGGTTCCGACAACAGGTACCTCATCCCTGCATCCGCAGCGTTCGGGGGGATGCTTCTGCTTTATTCCGACTGCATAGCCAAATCCGTAGGCGTGACTGGAGTTCCAGTGGGCGTCATAACGGCCGCGGTAGGCGGTCCGCTCTTCCTCTATATCCTGTTCAGGCAGAGAAGCAAAATCTGGAGTTGATCTAATGCGTATAAAAATAGACGATTTGGAATTCGGCTATTCCAGCGCCCCTGTCCTGAAGGACATCGTTCTGGACCTCGAAGGTCCGCAGTTCGTGACCGTTATCGGCCCCAACGGCGTGGGGAAATCCACATTGATACACTGCATGAACAAAGTTCTGAAACCCAACGGCGGAACGGTGATGATCAATGATCAGGACGTCTCGGAGATGAAGCTCAAGGACATCGCGAAGATCGTGGGCTACGTCCCTTACACCTCGTCTGACGCGTTTCCCCTGTCCGTGGTGGACACGGTACTGATGGGGCGCAGCCCCCACACGGGTTGGAAACCGAAGGAAGCCGACCTCAATATCGTCTTCAACATCCTGAAAATGCTCGATATAGAGGACCTGGCCATGAGACCGTTCAACGAGCTCTCGGCGGGACAGCACCAGAAGGTCATGCTCGCAAGAGGCCTCGCCCAGGACCCCCAGATACTCCTCCTCGACGAGCCCACGTCGAACCTCGACATAAGGCACCAACTGGAGGTCACAGAGATACTGAAGGACCTGTCGAGGACCCGGGATCTTCTCGTCGTGATGATAAGCCACGACATCAACATATCCGCCAAGTTCTCGGACAAGATGATCCTCTTGAAGGACGGGACCATATTCGCGACGGGGACCCCGGATGAGGTCATCACCAAGGAGAATATCCGCGAGGTCTACGGCGTGGATTCGAAGATAATCGAATTCGAAGGGCACCCACACGTGATACTCAGATCCCCCGTACGCATGGAGGACAAAAGCCGTCTGAACGATGCTGCGCACGGCCAATGCCATGCGCACAATACCGCAGACATTGCGCGAAGGAGGCCCGCTTCTTGACGACAGTTACCGTCATCTCCGTATCCACGCCCGCAGTCAGGCAGATGGTCGCCTATGCCAGAAAGGTATCCGACCAAGGCATAGCATTCCACATCCACTACATCTGCGGAGGCGGCAACTCGTCGCACATCGACGTAGCGGAGATCGAAAGGGAACTGTCGTCATCGGATCTTCTCATCCTCGATCTGATGGGGGCCGAGGGGGATGCCCTGTCGGCAATCACGCCGGCGCTGACCTCGTCCAAGGCGAAAAGGATCGTCATCAACGGGCTCGGTCCGGTCGGCACCAGGA
>DAXO01000005.1:2827-6370 GCA_002506425.1 Methanomassiliicoccaceae archaeon UBA480
GCCAGCAGATTCCGCACCGACAGGACGGACGCGTCGCGCATCAAACTGTTCGAGGACTACTTCCGCAGATGCGACCCGGGAGATATCGAATCGGCCATGAACCTCGTCCTCAAGACGTATTTCGGCCATTCCCTTCCGGATCCCGAACCTTTCATCGACCCGGGGAGAGTCTATATCAAGGAGCCGACGGACGGAAGGATCTACCGCTCCAGGAAAGAGTACGAATGCTCCAGACAGGATTGGATCGCGGGCAGGAGGACGGTCGCCCTGATGTTCAACGGGACAAACTATCCGTCGGACACCCTGCCCGCCCTGGCGAAGGTAGCGGAATCCATCAGGGAATTCGCCAATGTCCTTCCGATAGCGTTCAACCGGTACGGAAGCGACGATACGAGCCCGATACGCGAACTTGTCGAGGGGGCGGACCTCATCGTCGGATTCCTCGGATTCAGATTCATCTCCGGACCCATGGGCGGAAGCAGCACCGCAGCTATGGAACTCATCAGAGACCTGGACGTGCCGTTCCTCAGACCCTGCTTCCTGACCAGGTCCACCTGCGAGGAATGGAGTTCCAGGGCTTCCGGATTCCAGACCATGGAGTTCATGATCAACGGATTCATGCCCGAACTGGACGGCGGAACGTGCATATTCCCCGTGGGAATGAACGAGGAGACCGAATTCATAGAAGAATGGGGCATAACCCTTTCCGAGGTCCGCATTATCGAGGACAGACTGTCACGTCTCGCCGGGAAGATCCGCGGGATGCTGAAGCTCAAAGACACCCCCAGATCGGAGAAGAGGATAGCCATCGTCGGATACAACTATCCTCCCGGCGAGGACAACCTCTTCGGAGGGTCTTTCCTAGACACACTGGGATCGATATCGTCCATAATGTCTGCGCTCCAGAATGCGGGATATGATGTCGAGCCACTCTCCGCCGAGGAGCTGAAGCAACACTTCCTTTCGAACGGACTGCTGAACGACGGCGAATGGGTGATGCCGAATCAGGATGCGATCATCCTGTCGGACGATTTGCGCGAGCATCCGGCATCCGTGACGGAGAGATGGGGGGATCCGCCGGGCGACGTGATGACCGTGAAAGGGAGATACTTCATTCCGGGAACGGTCCGCAGGAACGTCTTCATAGGGCTGCAGCCTCCCCGGTCCTCCACCGGAGTGGACTCCCAGCAATACCACGATCCGTACACGCCGCCCCATCATCAGTATCTCGCTTTCTACGAATGGCTCAGGGACTCGTTCCGTGCAGACGCGATCATCCACATAGGAACCCATGGCACCGTCGAATTCCTTCCAGGAAAAGAGAATGCCATGTCGGGATGCTGCTTCCCAGACCTCGTGATGGGGGATATCCCTCACTTCTACATCTACTACACAGGAAACCCCTCGGAAGCCATGATCGCCAAGCGCAGGTCCCATGCCGCCTTGATAAGCTATATGCCGCCCCCATTCGCGAAGAGCGACCACTACGGCGAACTCTCCGAACTGGAGGGACTGATAGCGGAGTACAGGGAGAGCGCCATATCGGACAAGGGCAGGAGCGCCAACGTTCTGGAAGCGATACGCTCCAAAGCCGAACGCATGAGGCTCCCCTCGGACATCGACGATCTGGAGCATGAATTGGAGGACATCCGCATATCCCTGATCCCGCAGGGGTTCCATGTGTTCGGAAAAGGATTCTCATCGGAAGAAGCGGAAGAATTCGCCGTGCAGGCCATGGGATTCCCCCACGGCGATGCCGTCCCTCTCGAGGATATCGTCGAAGGGATGAGCCAAGATGAATCCGCTTCGGCATACCGCACCTATCTGGAGAAGAGAGATGCACCTCGGCACCTGCTGGAAGATTCCGACGCGATGATCTCCCTGAAGGAGTGTGCGAGGATCGCCTCCGATGCATCCAGATGCGACGAGATGAGGAATCTCATACGCGCATTGGACGGATGCTTCATCGATGTGAGGACGGGCGGGGACTTCATGCGCGACCCTGCGATGATCCCTACAGGATACAACATCGTCCAGTTCGATCCGAGGGCTGTCCCCAGCACAACGGCCTTCGAAAGGGGGGCCCAGGCGGCCTCCGATACCATAGATATGTACAGAAAGGCGAACGATGGGAAGTATCCCGACACGGTGGCCATCGTGATGTGGGGATTGGAGACATCGCGCACCCAGGGCGCGACACTCGGGCAGATTCTGAACTACCTTGGCTTCAGGATGGTATCGGAATCCGGCGATCTCGAGAAGAGATTCGAACCGATTCCGGTTTCCGAGCTTGGAAGACCCCGTATCGACGTCTCCGTCACCATATGCGGATTCTTCCGCGACATGTTCTCCAATCTGGTGACCGGATTGAACCGTCTTTTTGCAATGCTCGACGAGCTGAACGAATCCGACGAGGAGAGCAGCTTCGCCAAGAACACCCGCAGAAGCTACGAGATGCTCATCGCGCAGGGCTATTCCGAGGACGAGGCACGCGACCTCTCCAGATGCAGGCTGTTCGGGCCCGGCGAAGGCCTCTACGGCACCGGGGGGATCACGGATGCGGTGAATTCATCAAACTGGACCAGGGAGGAGGAGCTCTCCGACATATTCTCCCGCAACATGGGGCATGCATACTCGCTGAATATGCGCGGTGCGGATATCCCAGGCCTCATGGCGGCCGGCCATCGCAACGTTGATGTAGTGACGCAGATGCGTGATTCCGTGGAGCGGGAGCTGATCGACCTCGATCACTACTACGAGTTCTTCGGAGGTCTGTGCAAGACCGTGGAGGTTTCTCGCGGATCGAAGGCGGCGATGTACATCACGGATGCATCAGGACCTTCGATGAGGACCATGGATGTGAAGAGATCGATCGAACACGGCATCAGAACCCGGCTTCTGAATCCGAAATGGATCGATTCGATGCTCCGTACGGACTATCACGGGGCGCAGCACATAAAGGACCGCTTCGAGAACGTCTTGGGCCTTGCGGCAACCACAGGCGCTGTGGATTCCTCAGTATTCAGCGACATGGAATCGTGCTACATCGCCGATCCCGTGATGCGCCATAGGCTGATGGAGAACAACAACTGGGCTCTGATGTCCATGATCGACAGGCTTTCGGAAGCATCGTCCCGCGGATACTGGCATGCGACCGATGAAGAGCTGGATGTCCTCAGAAGGGCCTACATGGAGAGCGAGGAGAAGTCCGAGTCGGAATCGGATCGCCACTCGCGATCCGTCTCAAGCCCGAATAGATGAGACGATGTCATCCAAAAGCCGGTTCGTCTCCTCTTCGGGGACCTGCTTCTTCACGGAAAACGCCTGGATGCAGACTACAGCTTCTCCGATCCTCCCGGCGCAATAGATGAATCCGCCCTTTATGCCCATCTTGCTGAAGTTGTTGATGAACCCTATCCATTCATCGAATACGCGAGGAACCTCTATGGGCACGGGGGTTCCCATCGGCGTCTTGACGCCCTTCGACCTGATGAAATCCGCCTTCTCGGAGTAATCTGCCCCGGGATCCTCGGAAACTGATAC
>DAXO01000005.1:6383-6618 GCA_002506425.1 Methanomassiliicoccaceae archaeon UBA480
CGCTCTCGCGGACGTATCTGCTGTCGACCTCGTGCGTGGAGACCGCGCATGCGCCGTCCGACTCCGGATCCATCTCGAACCTTCCGAAAATCCCATCGTATTTTTGGCAGAAACATTGCATGATTGCCTTGGCATCAAGCTCCATAGGACATCGATTCGTCCATTCCGATATAAAGGGTGCTGCTCGATCCGCGCTCCATGCCATATCGCTCTGGCATATCGGAGCCGAACGGTC
>DAXO01000057.1:0-1720 GCA_002506425.1 Methanomassiliicoccaceae archaeon UBA480
GAAATTGGATGCATCATCCAATAGAGGATTCTCATGGACAAGCTCCTATTCCCGTTCGTTTCGATAGTCGGCCAGGAAGACATGAAGCGCGCGCTTCTGCTGAACATCGTAGATCCCGGCATCGGCGGCGCACTGATCAAAGGCGAGAAGGGCACCGCCAAATCCACAGCGGTGCGCTCCCTCGCGCAGATCCTTCCATCCAGGACGGCGGTTCCGGGATGCCCGTTCGGCTGCGATCCGACCCGTCCGGACAGGCTGTGCCCGTACTGCGCCGAGAAGCTTGCGAAGGACGGGCATCTCGATTCCATCGTGGAGCCGATGCGCGTGGTTGAGCTCCCCTTGAGCGCCACGGAGGACCGCGTCGCGGGAACGCTCGATATCGAGCACGTCCTCAAGACGGGGGAGAAGAAGTTCGAGCCCGGCGTCCTCGCCCAGGCGAACGGCAACCTGCTGTACGTGGACGAGGTCAATCTCCTGGACGACCACATCGTGGACCTCCTCCTGGATTCGGCGGCCATGGGTGTGAACTACGTCGAGAGGGAGGGCGTCTCGTTCTCGCACCCCTCCAGGTTCGTGCTCGTGGGAACGATGAATCCGGAGGAGGGCGAGCTCAGACCCCAGCTCCTGGACAGGTTCGGTCTGTCCGTGGAGGTGAAGGGCGACAGGGACGCCGCCAAGAGGATGGAGGTCGTCCGCAGGAGGATGGCGTTCGACGCGGACCCGGAAGCGTACACCGCAGGAGTCGCGGAGGAGACCCGCGGGCTGAGGAAGAGGCTCGAGGATGCCAGGGCGAGGCTCGGAAGCGTCGCAGTGGACGATTCCATCCTGGCGACTGTCGTCGCGGTGACCACCCACTTCGGAGTGGACGGGCACAGAGCAGACATCACCATGATGAAGGCAGCCCGCGCCAATGCGGCGCTCGAAGGCCGCATGACTGTGACGAAGGACGATGTCCGCGTCGTCGCGGCCCCTGTACTTTCGCACCGCATGAGGAGGCGCCCGTTCGAGGAGGAGGCCTTCGACCAGGAGGAGCTCGAGAAATGCCTGCAGGCGATCTGAGGTTCCCGTTCTCGGCCGTGTACGGCATGGACGATGCTAAGAGGGCGATACTCTGCTCCCTTGTCCAGCCCACACTCCGCACGGTGCTGATCCGCGGAGGCCCCGGTTCGGCCAAGACCGTTCTATCGAGGGCCGCGGGGGAGCTCGCGGGGAAGAAGGTCGTCAACATCCCGCTCAACGTCACCGAGGAGATGCTCTTCGGAGGCATGGATGCCGAGGCGACCATGCGCGAGGGCCGTCCGGTGATGCAGAAGGGGCTGCTCAGCAGGGCCGACGGATGCATACTCTATGCGGACGACGTGAATCTGCTGGATCAGAGGGTCCTTTCATCGCTGCTCGACTGCGTCCTGAGCGGACGCGTCGTGGTGGAGAGGGAGGGGGTCTCGGGAACCTACTCCTGCGACACGCTGCTGATAGCCACGATGAATCCGGACGATTCGGACATAAGCTCCCATCTCCTGGACAGGTTCGACCTGTGCGCATATTCCGATTTCCCGAACGACGACGGTCGTGGAAGGGAGGAGGTCCTCCGCAGGAACGCCGAGTTCGCACGCGATCCGGAGGGCTTCGTATCGATGTTCTCCGAAGAGGAGGGGAAGCTGAGATCCGATATCGACCGCGCACGGAGGATACTCCCTCTCGTGACTATCACGGACGCGCT
>DAXO01000057.1:1759-6970 GCA_002506425.1 Methanomassiliicoccaceae archaeon UBA480
CTCGGAGTGGCCGTCGAGCTCTGCGCCAAGGTCGGCGCCGAAGGGTTCCGCGGGGACATCGCCCTGGTGGAGGCCGCATATGCGATGGCGGCTCTGAACGGACGCGACGAGGTCATGAGGAAGGACGTGGAGGAGGCCGCGATGATCACGCTGGCCCACAGGCGCAGTTACTCGCAGCCACCGCCGCCTCCCGAGGAGCAGAAACAGCAGCAGGAGGAGGACTCCGACAGCGAGGAGGGCGATCGCGACGAGCAGCCCCCGAAATCGAACGAAGCGCCTCCGCAGGATCCCGGCGACAGCGGGGATAACGACTCCGAGCCGCCCGACGACGGGCAGCAGCCCGAGGATATCGGCGCCATGCTGGACGAGATGTTGTTCGAGATAGGGGAGCAGTTCCGCGTGATAGACTATCTCCAGGACGGCCGCCGCATCATACGCTCGACATCGAGCCGCAAGGGCCGCAGGGCGATGGCGGAGAGCAGGGACTCATCCGGCAGGTACGCCCGCTCCAGGATCCCGGAGGGACGCGTCACCGATATGGCGTTCGACGCGACGGTGCGTGCAGCGGCCCCGTATCAGAGGTCGAGAGATCACAACGGGCTGGCCGTCAGCATAGAGAAGCAGGACATACGCAGGAAGGTCAGGGAGCGCCGCTCCGGATGCACCATACTCTTCCTGGTGGACGCGAGCGGTTCGCTCGGAGTCCGCAGGAGGATGGCGGCGGTCAAGGGCGCGGTCCTGTCGATGCTGCGCGACAGCTACGTCAAGAGGGACCGCATTGGCCTGATGGCGTTCCGCCGTGATTCGGCGGAGCTTGTGCTGCCTCCGACGAGGTCCGTGGAATACAGCTACAGGAAGCTGGAGGAGCTCCCCACCGGAGGGAAGACCCCGCTGGGCCAGGCCCTGGCGACGGTGAGCGACTTCATGACTTCGTACTCGAGGAGCCATCCGGGGGAGTCCTGCTACATAGTCCTGATAACGGACGGGAGGGCCAACGTACCGCTGAGGGAGGGGGCTGATGCCAATCAGGAGGTCGAGAGGCTCGCCGAGGGGCTGTCGATCCCTCAGGTGAAGTGGATCGTCGTGGATGCGAGCACGGGGTTCGTGCGCTTCGACAACGCGGAGCGCCTCGCGAAGGCCCTGGAGGGGACCTACTTCAGGCTGGAGGACCTCGACGCTGATAGGCTGGCGGGATCAGTCAGATCCGTCATTGGCCGATGACGGTTCCGCTGCGGGAGATGACGACCTCCTTGAAGCGGATGTCCCTGCCGCAATCGGATATCGCCGCCAGGACCATGTTGGTCAGCACGCGGCAGCAGGGGACCTCCATCCTGATGACCACTACCTCGTCGACAGGGTTGTTCCTCAGGATGGTGGCGATCTTCTCGAAGCGGGTCCTGTCATCGAGCTTGGGGCATCCGATGACGACAGGGTTGCCGTCCAGGAGCACCCTTTTGAAATCGTCGAAGACGAATGCGGTGCAATCGGCAGCGAACACTAGAGTCTCTCTGAAGAAATCAGATCTCTGAGGGACCAGCGCCAGCTGGATCGGCCAGTGGTACCCGGAGTCGCCCGTGGAGATGCATTCTATGCGTCCAGCAGCCATGATGCCCTCGGAAGGATCGATGAAGCGGATGGCGCCCTGTGGGCAGACCGGAAGGCAGTCCCCCAGGCCGTCGCAGAAATCCCTTCTGAGGAGCGCTGCCTTCCCGTTGACTATGGCCAAGGCTCCTTCGTGACAGGCTGTGACGCAGAGTCCGCATCCGTCGCATTTCTCCGAATCGATGACGATCTCCTTTCCGAGCATGAGCCTCCCATCGGTTTGTAACGGTTTAACTGGTTCGGTTCTCACCATTTGGAGCGTCATCATCGTCCCTGAGAATAGCATGGGGCCTGCCTGAATCGTGGACGATTATCGACTTCACACCATACACCTTTTCTAGGTTTTCCGCGGTGATAACCTCATCTGGGGTTCCGACTTTGAATACGCGTCCTTCTGACATGAGGACTATCCTGTCGGAGTACTTCGCAGCGATGTTGATGTCATGGCAAATCATCATGACGATGACGCCATTGTTCCTGGAGATGTCTCTCAGCAGATGGGTGACATTGAGCTGATGTCTTATGTCCAGGTTGGCTGTGGGTTCATCCAGAAGAAGAATACGAGGCTGTTGCGCGAGTCCCTTGGCGATCATGACCTTCTGCAGCTGTCCTGCAGATAGTTCATTGATTGAACGCATCGACAGATCAGTGATTCCGAGCGAATCCAGGGTCTCGTAGACTATCTCCAGGTCGTGATCCAGGGAACCATACTTCTGATGGGGGAATCTTCCCATGAGCACTGCGTCAGTGACGGTTATGGGGAAGGATGTTCCCGATGCGCACGGTACGTATCCCATGACTTTCGCGAGCTCCTTCACAGGGATGCATTGCACATCGAAATCGTCGATCATGACGACGCCTTCGGTGGGTGTCAAGATCTTGTTGAGACAGCGTATCAGAGTCGATTTTCCTACGCCGTTGGGCCCTAGGATGGAGATGAGTTGGGGTTCGTCTATCGACAGGTCTATGCCCTTGAGGATAGGGAAGCTTCCATACGAGAAATGGACGCCGTTTATGGTGATCTCAATTCCGTTCTCGCCTAGACGGCTTGTATCGATGCTTTTCTCTTTGTTGATTGGCAATAGATCACCATGCGCTTTTTCTCATTTTCACAAGGATGAATATGAATATGGGGCTGCAGACCAGGGCCAAAATCACTCCGACAGGGAGAGAGGGAGCTACTATGCGCACTATATAGTCTGCACCGAGTACCATGAATGAGCCTATAACCGCGGATGCGGGTATGAGTGTTCTGGATTGCGATCCCACGAGCATGCGTGCTATATGGGGGGCTACCAGCCCTACGAATCCTATCGTTCCAGTGTAGCATACGACGATCGCAGTTCCCAAGGATATGAAGACCAGGGAGATTATGCGGAGTCTGTTGGGACGGATTCCCAGAGCGATGGCGCCGTCATCGCCCTGAGCGACTATGTCGATCTGCCTATGGACCAAGGCCATGGGGATTCCGACGATTAACACGGCGGCGATGAGCTTCGGCAGACTGCCCCAGGACAGTCCGGAGACAGATCCGATGGACCATTCGTAGATGAATGCGAGTGTCTCGGGGTCCACGGTGTATTTGATCAAGGTCGTGAAGGCCGTGAAGATATACATGACGGCTATCCCGCATAGGATCATTGTGGTGGCCGTCACCTTCTTGAATGCCGCTATGAACACGATGACAGCGGTCGGAATGAGCGACATGATGAACGCATTGACGATCATCGAATCCGATTCCGATATGAATGGAATCACGCTTATTCCGAGTCCGGCGCTCAGAACCATTCCGAACATGGCTCCAGACGATATTCCAAGCGTGTATGGATCCGCCAGCGGATTCCTTATGAGGCTCTGGAGCGCGGCGCCGCTGATCGAGAGTACAGTTCCAGCGATTATCGCGCCGATGGCGCGTGGAATGTTCTGTTCGAATACTATCCTGTCCTTCAGGGACGGAAGATATCCGGAAGGTTCGATTCCAGACAGGTGGTCCGACAATATTGTGAAGCTCTCTAGGACACCTATCTTGACCGTGGATGCTGAAAGTGAGAGGAATACGAGTATGACTGTGAGGACCGCGAACAGGACTATCCAGACTATCGATCTCCTGGTGGATTCGTGGTATTTCTGGATTTCCGGGCGCGTCACCATATCGCCTTCCTGTTGCGTATGAGAATTATAAGGAACATCGGGGCACCGATGAGGGACGCGATTACACCTACAGGAACGGTGTCCAGACTGGACATTCCTTTGGCGATGGTGTCTGCGAAGAGCAGGAATGCGGCCCCGAATGCAGCGGCTGCGGGTATGACGAAGCGGTTGTCGGAACCTATCACGAGGCGGATGATGTGTGGACATATCAGTCCCACGAATCCTACTATTCCCGAGAATGCGACTATGAAGGAGACCATCACAGCCATCACGACGAGGCATACTATGCGCAGTCTTTTGATATTGAGACCAAGACTGATGGCGTTCTCGTCCCCCATGCTCATGACGTTCAGCTTTTTGGAGAGGAGCAGGATGCATGCGGATCCAATCAGCACCACGATGGAGACCAGAGTTGTTTCAGCCCAATCCATTTCCACGAATGATCCCACTTGCCATTTGTAGACGTTGGCTAGCGTGTCCGCGTCGGTGCTGACAAGAATCAATGTGCTGAATGCGTTGAACATGTATGTCAGGGCCGTTCCGACCAGTATTATCGTCGCCACGGATCCGTTGGACTTGGTGGAGAGCAGAATCATGATCGATACCGGAATTAGGGCGAATATGAGAGCATTCAGAGCCGAATCCGTAGATGATACTACTGAGAAACCCAAGGCGATGCTGAGTGCTACTCCGAAATAGGCTCCTGAGGACACACCGGTTGTATACGGCTCTGCAAGCGGGTTCTTCATGATGCTCTGCATAGTCACGCCGGAAACTGCGAGACCTATTCCTGCCATGATAGCGAAGATTATGCGAGGCATTCTGGTGTTCCAGATGATGTCATCGTCATACCATTCGCGGGAATACGGTTCGAACTCTACTCCTGTTAGATGATCCCATATGACTTGCTAGACCCGAGATATGGAGATGTCATAACCGCCGACGATGATGGATACTGCGATGCCCAGGAATGCCAAGGCTATGCAGAGAACTATGAACGCCGCTTTTCTGGCGGTATGTTGCCTGTATTCGGCTTTGAATGATTCGACATCTCCAGTCATTGTTCACCTAAGGTAATGATGGGGTTTCCCCCATCGTTTTCATTCAGTGGCCGGAGAGACCCATGTCTGTCATGCTGACGTAATATTGTCCGGAGCGGACAGTCTGCTCGTCGAGGCCGAGGAACTGGGTGCAGTGCTGCACATTGTAGTTGTCTGCCCACTCGGTGGTGAAGAGCTCAGGATAGAGGATGCATGCAGAATAGATCGTTCTCAGAAGAAGGGGCATGTCTCCGCTGAGCACATACACCTCGTTGTTGTAGTAAGGGCTGCTGTCGCTGAATGCGAGAGCGCAGGACTGAACGGTCTTCAATCCGTCGGTGAGCACATTTCCGCCATACCAGCTGAACCCGGATCCGGTCTTTATGACGATGAGCTTGTCGATGTTGTAGTCTGCCAG
>DAXO01000057.1:6993-7156 GCA_002506425.1 Methanomassiliicoccaceae archaeon UBA480
AATCCCCGAAGTCGTAGTTCTTCAGAGCGAAATATCCTCCTGCGGCCGTTACAGCGGCAGTATAATCTGATTCGGAAGAGCTGATGTAGTTGTATGTATCGATGGTGCCATCGCTGGATTTCGAATACTTGGTAGCAGAAGATACTGCGAAATCAACCTGATC
>DAXO01000056.1:0-882 GCA_002506425.1 Methanomassiliicoccaceae archaeon UBA480
CTGCTCTACAAGAGCAGGTGATTGCAAACTTTCACGGCGGATCCTCCGCCACTCCGGTTCCGCCCGTTCACGGACGGGACCGGATACATGAACATCATCTAGGCAACGTTCCGTGAGGATTCTCGTCTGTCCTCTATCATGACTGGAGACAACAACCTCTAGAACAATGCCTCGCTTCCTTTTCCATAGTCTCATCCAAAGCTCAAACCATACAGAATAGCCGTCCATACTGTTCTGAATCCCTATCGTCGTCTCTTCTGCAGGATCGGAACCCGATAGAATCAGTTGCACAGACCTCTTCCAGATTCCTTCCAACACACCTTCTTTGTCGTGCTGCGCCTGCCGAAAGATGTTCCTACATAATTTACGGAAACAACATCATCGCGTTGGAATGACCGCATTCATATCCTTCCGAGACATTCGAGCATCCATGGAACAGAAGAAGCTCGAGAGATGGCTAGAGCCCGATGAATGCATGCAGCTGCTCGATTCCGCCGACACCTTCGTGCTGACCCTCAACGGGGAAGACGGATGGCCTTATTCCGTGCCGCTAAACTTCGTGCGGGTGGACGATTGCCTCTACTACCACGGCGGAAGGAAGGGAGGAACCGTCGAATGCATGAAGCGCGACGACAGATGCACCGTCACGGTATTCTCCGAAGGAGGATACGAGGACTACGGCGGGAACTCCTGCGACACCACGACCCTCTTCGGATCAGTGGTCGTCCGCGGACGCATGTCCCCGGTGGAGGACGATGAGCAGAAGAGGATCGTCCTCGAAGCGCTCGTTGCGAAGCTTACTCCCGGGAAGAGCTCATGCCCCATGAACATGGACACCGTATCCAGGACGGGAGTGTACAGAATCACCATGGACGAGGTCAC
>DAXO01000056.1:962-19679 GCA_002506425.1 Methanomassiliicoccaceae archaeon UBA480
AGAATGATGTAACGGTCCCCCGGGGCAACACGGGGGACCCTGTTTCAGAGGTTGTCCTTCAGGTCCTTGAGGTCCTCGACCTTCTCCTCGATGATCTTGCGGACCCCGCTCTTCCTGGACTTGGGCTTGGCCTTGGAGCCTGCGGAGGCGTCGAGCTTCATCAGGAGCTCCTTCTCCTCCGCCGTGACCTTCTTGGGGATGTCGATGGACACGCGGACCATCAGGTCCCCTCTCGACGAGGAGTTCATCCTCGGCAGACCCTTGCCGGCTATGCGCAGGACCGTGCCGACAGCCGTTCCGGCGGGGATCTTCAGAGCGACGGTCTCGCCCTCGAGGGTCTTGACCTTCTCCTCCCCTCCGAGCACCAGCTTGGGGTACGTGGTCTTGACGCCGGTCCACAGGTTGGAGCCGTCGCGCTCGAACGCGGGATCGCCCTTCACGTGGATGACCACGTAGAGGTCTCCCGCAGGACCGCCGTTGATTCCGGCGTTCCCGTCCCCCGTGACCTTCAGCCTCATCCCGTCCTCTATCCCCTTGGGGATGTTGAGCGAGATCTTGGCGTCCTCGGTCACGCGTCCGGTTCCGCGGCACGAGGGGCAGCGCTCCTCGTACGTCGAGCCGCGCCCGTGGCAGTCGGGGCACTCGGTGACGGTCACCATGTTGCCGAACGGGCTCTTGGCGACCCTCTGGACCTGTCCCTGGCCCCCGCATGTCTTGCACATGGAGACCTTTCCTCCCTTCCCTCCGGTGCCGTTGCAGGCGCTGCAGTTCACGGAGCGGGGGATGTCCAGGTTGACCTTCTTCCCATTGAGCACGTCGGAGAGCGAGATCTCCAGGTCGTAGCGCAGCGACTCGCCCTGCTGGGGGGCGTTCCGGGAGCGGCGCTGGCGGCCGCCCCCTCCGAACATCCCTCCGAACAGGTCGCCGAAGATATCGGAGATGTCGTCGGCGCGGGTGAAGTCGTTCCAGGAGAATCCGCCCTGTCCGAAGGAGTCCTTGACCCCTTCGTGACCGTACTGGTCGTAGCGCTGCCTCTTCTCCGGATCCGACAGGATCTCGTACGCCTCCGATATCTCCTTGAACTTGGCCTCCGCGACCTCCTTCGGCTCGGTGGACACGTCCGGGTGGTACTTCTTGGCGAGGGTGCGGTAGGCCTTCTTGATGTCGTCCGGGGAGGCGTCCTTCGCGACCCCCAGCACCTCGTAGTAGTCTCTAGGCATACCGCTGTCCCCCTTCACTCGTCATCGACGATCTTGTAGTCGGCGTCGACGTACCCGTCGTCCGACTTCTTCTCCTGGGACTGCTGCTGTCCGGCGGACTGCTGCTGGGCGCCGCCCTGGGCCGCTCCCTGCTGCTGGGCGTCCTGGTAGATCCTCTGGCTGATCGGGGCCATGGCCTTCATGAGGGCGTCCATCTTGGACTTGATCTCGTCCACGTTCTCGCCCTTGTTGGCGGTCTCGAGGTCGGTTATGGCCTGCTCGATGCCCATCCTCTCCTGCTGGGAGACCTTGTCCCCGAGCTCGTCCAGGGACTTGCGGACGGTGTAGACGGAGGTCTCGGCCTGGTTGTGGACCTCGACGAGCTCCATCTTCTTCTTGTCCGCCTCGGAGAACTGCTCGGCCTGCTTGACCAGCTCGTCGATCTCCTCTTTGGTGAGCTTGTTGGAGGACGCGATGGTGATCTTCTGCTCCTTGCCGGTTCCCTTGTCCTTGGCGCTGACGTTGATGATGCCGTTCGCGTCGATATCGAAGGTGACCTCGATCTGGGGCACTCCGCGGGGTGCGGGGGGTATGCCGTCGAGGACGAACTTGCCGAGCGAGGTGTTGTCGGCCGCCATGGGCCTCTCTCCCTGCACGACGTTGATCTCCACGGAGGGCTGGTTGTCCACTGCGGTGGAGAACACCTGCGACTTCTTGGTCGGGATGGTGGTGTTCCTGTCGATCAGCTTGGTGGCGACTCCGCCGAGGGTCTCGATTCCGAGGCTCAGAGGCGTGACATCGAGCAGGAGGACGTCCTTGATCTCTCCGGACAGGACGGCTCCCTGGATGGCTGCTCCCATGGAGACGCACTCCATCGGGTCGATTCCGCGCTGGATCTTCGGTCCGACGATGGACTCGACGTAGTTCTGGACGATGGGCATCCTGGTCGGTCCTCCGACCATGATGATCTTGTCGATCTTGTCGGCGGTGAGCTTCGCGTCGGAGAGCGCCTGCTCGATCGGCCCCTTGCAGCGGCTGACGATGGGCTCCACGAGCTCCTCGAGCTTGGCGCGGGTGATGGTCTGGATCAGGTGCTTCGGGCCGGACGCGTCGGATGCGATGAACGGGAGGTTGATCTCGGTCTGCATCGTGGTGGACAGCTCGATCTTCGCCTTCTCGCAGGCCTCGCGGACCCTCCAGAAGGCCATGTTGTCCTTGGAGAGGTCGATTCCGGTCTCGTTCTGGAACTGGCCGATGACGTATCTGGTCAGAGCCTCGTCCATGTCGGATCCTCCGAGCTGGGTGTCTCCGGAGGTGGACAGCACCTCGAACACTCCGTCGCTGAAGTCCATGATGGTGACATCGAGGGTTCCTCCTCCGAGGTCGAAGACCATGATCTTCTGCTCGACGTCGGACTTGTCGAGACCGTATGCGAGAGCAGCCGCGGTAGGCTCGTTGATGATACGGACGACATCGAGTCCCGCGATGGCTCCGGCATCCTTGGTGGCCTGCCTCTGGTTGTCGTTGAAGTACGCCGGGACGGTGATGACCGCCTTGTCGACGGTCTCGCCCAGGTAGGACTCGGCATCCTTCTTGATCTTCTGCAGGATGAACGCGGAGATCTGCTGGGGGGTGTACTCCTTTCCGAGAGCGGTGACCTTCTCGTTGGATCCCATCTTCCTCTTGACGTTCTTTATCGTTCCGTCGGGGTTCGTGACAGCCTGCCTCCTCGCCGGCTCTCCGACGAGCAGCTGGCCGTCCTTCGTGAATGCGACGTACGAAGGGAAGGATTTCCCTCCGACGCTGGTCCCCTCGGCGCTGGGGATCATAGTGGGCCTGCCGCCCTCCATAACGGAAGCGGCGGAGTTGCTTGTTCCCAGATCTATTCCAATTATCCTTGACATTTCAATCACTCCTTACTTTGATCCTCTTCAGCCGGCATCTGCTCGGCTCCGGAAGCCTCCTGCGTCTCCTGCTGGGGCGCTTCGGGCTCCCTCTTCTTTGTGACCTTCACCTTGGCGTAGCGGATGACCTTGCCGTTCAGGGTGTATCCCTTCTGGAACACCTCGGCGATCATGCCGTCCTCGTCTCCGTCCACGGTGCACAGGGCCTCGTGGTAGTTCGGGTCGAATGCTCCGTCCGCGGGGATCTCCTTGAGGCCGTTGGCCTCGAGGACCTTCATCAGGTTGCTCCTGACCCCCTTGACGCCCTGGACCAGGACGCCGTCCTCCTGAGTGCTGGCAAGAGCCCTGTCCAGATCGTCGACCACCGTCAGGAGGTCCTGCACGATGGAGGAGCAGGCGTACTTCCTGTACTCCTCGTTCTCGCGCTGCGTCCTCTTGCGGTAGTTGTCGAAGTCGGCCTGCAGGCGGCGGGCCATGTCGAGGTACTTGTCGGCATTCTCCTTCGCCTGCGCCAGCTCCGTTTCGAGATCCTTCTCGACGATCTCGGCGCCGTCGCCTTCGTTCTCGGCCTTCTCCTTCCTTGCGGTCATAGGTAACGCCTTCTCAGTGGATTCACAACGGATTAATGAGGGGCGGAAGCCCCTCGGTTTGTTCGATCGTTTCACTCGTCCATTCCGGGGGGCATTCCGCCCTCTCCGGCCTGGGGTACGGGGCTCGCCTTGGCGGCGATGACATCGTCGATCCTCAGGATCATGATGGCTGCGTCGGTGGCCGAGTTGATGGCCTGCTTGCCGATCCTGTAGGGCTCGATGACGTTGAGCTTCTTCATGTCCTCCACCTTTCCGGTGTAGGGGTTGAGCCCGGCGTACTTCTTGCCGCCCTTGTGCTGCTTCCTCATCTCGATGAGGACGTCGATGGGGTCCAGTCCGGCGTTCTCGGCGAGCGTCCTGGGGATGCTCTCGAGAGCGGAGGCGTAGGCCTCGATGGCGATCTGCTCCCTTCCGCCGACGGATGCGGCGTAGTCGCGGAGCTGCATGGCGATCTCCATGGCGGTGGATCCTCCTCCGGTGACCATCATGCCGTCCTCGATGGCGACCCTGACGACGGACCAGGCGTCCACGAGGGACCTCTCCACTTCGTCCGCAACGTGCTTGGTGCCTCCGCGTACCAGGACGGACACGGTCTTGGGCTCCTTGACGCCGGTGACGAAGGTCATCTCCTCGTCCTCGATCTTCTTGAGCTCGACGGTCTTGGCGTAGCCGAGGTCGTCTGCGGAGAGCTCGCTGATCTTGTTGATGATGTTGGCGCCGGTGGACCTTCCGAGCCTCTCCATGTCGGACTTCTTCACGCGCCTGCAGGCGTAGATGCCCTCCTTGGCGAGGAAGTGCTGGGCGAGGTCGTCGATTCCCTTCTGGCAGAACACGACGTTGGCGCCGGAGGCCTTGACCTTGGCGACCATGTCCTTCAGCATGTTCTCCTCTTCGGCGATGAACTTGTTGAGCTGGTTGGGATCGGTGATCTGGATCTTGGCGTCGATCTCGGTCTTCTTGACCTCGAACGGGGCGTCGATCAGGGCGATCTTGGCGTCCTCGACGGACCTGGGCATGTTGGGCTGGACGGGCTCCTTGTCGATGATGAGACCCTTGACGATGTAGGAGTTCTCCATGCTGGCGCCCTCCTTCTTCACGGTCTGGATGTTCTTCAGGTCGACGGTGTAGTTGCCCTTCTTGTCCTTGTCTGCGACGGTCTTGACGGCCTCGACGACGAGGTCCGCGAACTGCTCTTTGGAGGCGTTGACCTGCTTGGAGATCATCGCGGTCTCGGCGATCAGCTTCAGGGTCTCGGTGTCATCGATGGAGACCTTCATGGAGGTGTCCTTGAGGACCTCCTGGGCCTTCTCGTTGGCCATCCTGTATCCTTTGGCGATGATGGTGGGGTGGACGTTGGCGTCGATGAGGTCCCTGGCCTTCTTCAGGAACTCTCCGGCGAGGATGACGCTGGTGGTGGTTCCGTCTCCGACCTCGGCATCCTGGGTCTTGGCGACCTCGACGAGCATCTTGGCTGCGGGGTGCTGGACGTCCATCTCCTTCAGGATGGTGACTCCGTCGTTGGTGATGACGACATCGCCGACGGTGTCGACCAGCATCTTGTCCATTCCGCGGGGACCCAGACTGCTCCTGACAGCATCGGAAATGGCCATGGCGGCCGCGATGTTGTTGAACTGAGCGTCTTTGCCCTTCTCTCTTTTGGTTCCTTCTCTCAGGATGATTACGGGTGCGTTGCCCATTCCCATATTCGTTCCTCCGAATCTTCCGCTAAGCGGAATTCTGAAGATGCTTATGTTAGAACTTCTATATAAACATAATCTATATAGAGGTGACCGGTCCGTCCGACCCGTGTATTTAAAGAAAGGCCCGGCGGGAAGGCCCCGCGGACCTGCTGGAAAGGCGGGGGTGCCCCCGCCGGTTTCACTCGGATTCCTGCTCCAGGAGGAGCTTGTATCCGACGGGCATGACCTTGATGAACCTGGGCAGCTCCAGATCCCAGTTGCGGAGGATCTCCGCGGCCTTGGGGGAACCGGTCAGGTCGTGGTGCCTCTGGACGATGGACCTCAGCTCGTTGACGTCCTCCGCGGACTCCACGAGGGAGAGCTCGACCATGTCCATGTTGCAGTGCCTGTCGAAGTCGCCGTCCTCGTCGTATACGTACGCTATTCCGGCGGACATTCCTGCGGCGAAGTTCCTTCCGCACCTTCCGAGGACGACGACGCGCCCTCCTGTCATGTACTCGCAGCAGTGGTCGCCCGCGCCCTCGGCTACGGCTATGGCGCCGCTGTTCCTGACGCAGAACCTCTCGCCCACCGAGCCGTTGACGTACAGCTCTCCGGCGGTGGCGCCGTAGAGCAGGGTGTTGCCCGCGATCACGTTGCCTTCGGGAGCCCTGTCCCCGGGAGTGACGATGATGCGTCCTCCCGACAGGCCCTTGCCGACGTAGTCGTTGGCGATCCCCTTCAGCCTGAAGGTCACTCCCTTCGTGAGGAACGCTCCGAAGCTCTGGCCGGCCGCGCCGGTGAACTCGACGCGTATGGTGTCGTCCGCGAGGTCCAGCCTCCTGCGTGCTATCTCCCCGGCCAGCATGGTTCCCGCGGAGCGGTCCACGTTGCCGATCTGATAGGACAGGTCGCATCCGCGCCCGGTGACCATCGAGTCCATGGCGTCCTCGATGAGCCTCCTGTCGAGGACGTCGCCGATGATGTCGGGCTGTCCCGTGGAGAGCCTCCTGTCCCCGTCGACCACGACGGTGAGAGGGGAGAGATCGAGCGATGCGGTCTTGCCTTCGGACGGGATCTGCTCCAGGAGGTCCGCCCTGCCGACTATGTCGTCGAAGGACCTGAATCCCATGGCTGCGAGCCTGCGGCGGACGTCCTCCGCCATCATCCTCCAATAGCGGATGATGTCGTCCTTCGTTCCCGCGAACCTCTTCCTGCGCTCGGGATCCTGTGTCGCGATGCCCACGGGGCAGGTGTTGGTCTGGCATTTCCTGCACATGATGCATCCCATGGCGACCATGGGCGCCGTCGCGAATCCGAACTGCTCTGCTCCGAGGAGCGCTGCGACGATGACATCGCGGCCGGTCTTGAGCTGACCGTCCGCCTGCACGGAGACCCTTCCCCTCAGGCCGTTGGCCACGAGGGCCTGCTGGACCTCTGCGAGGCCGGTCTCCCACGGGGATCCCGCATAGCGCAGGGAGGAGAGCGGGCTCGCCCCGGTCCCTCCGTCTCCGCTGCAGATCGCGATGGCATCGGCGCCGGCCTTGGCCACTCCTGCGGCGACGGTGCCGACGCCCGCTTCGGAGACGAGCTTGACGCTTATCTTCGCAGCAGGGTTGATGCACTTGAGGTCGTAGATGAGCTGCTTGAGGTCCTCGATCGAGTATATGTCATGGTGGGGAGGCGGCGATATCAGCGTGATTCCGGGTATCGTGTGCCTGGTGGCGGCTATGACCTTGTCCACCTTGAATCCCATGAGCTGGCCGCCCTCTCCGGGCTTGGCTCCCTGGGCGACCTTGATCTGCAGCTCGTCCGCATTGACCAGGTACTCGGCGGTGACCCCGAACCTGGCGGAGGAGACCTGCTTGACGGCCGATCTCGTGTTCCTGCCGTCCGGCCCGATCCTGAATCTCGACGGGTCCTCTCCTCCCTCTCCCGTGTTGCTCCGGGATCCGATGGAGTTCATGGCCTCGGCCAGGGTCTCGTGGGCCTCCAGGCCGATGGCTCCGAATGAGATGGCCGCGACCTCGAACCTCTTCATTATGGATTCGGCGGGCTCGACCTCGTCCAGCGGGACCGGCGTTCCTGCTTTCGTCTCGAGCAGGTCGCGGAGGAAGAACCTCCTCCCGTCGACGAGGGAGACGAACTTCTCGTAGTCCTTCCCGTCGCCGCTGACCGCGGCGGCCCTCAGGGCCTTGACGGCCTCGGGGCTCCAGCTGTGCCTCTCCCCGTCCTTCCTGCTGGCGTAGACCCCGGCGTCCTCGGCCATGGCATCGGCGCCCTCCAGGGCGGCCTTATGCATCGCCAGGTACTCGGCGGCTATGCCGTCGAGCCCTATGCCTCCGACGGCCGAGACCGTTCCGCCGAAGTACCTGTCGGCCACGCCGCCGTCTATGCCCACGGCCTCGAACAGCCTCGAGCCGCGGTACGAGCGCATCGTGGCGACGCCCATCTTGGACATTATCTTCAGGAGACCTTTGTCGATGGCCTTGAGGTACATCGCCTCGGCGGTGTCGGCGTCCATCTTGACGCGGCCCGTGTCGACCATGTCCTGGACCGCGGCGAGTGCGAGGTACGGATTCACCGCGTTCGCGCCGTATCCGATGAGGAGCGCGAAGTGCATTACATCCCTCGGCTCTCCGGATTCGACGACCAGGGCGGTCTGCAGCCTCTTCTCCGCCCTCACCAGGTGCTGGTGCACGGCGGACAGTGCGAGTAGAGAGGGCATCGGGGCTCTGGAATCCGATACCGCGCGGTCGGAGAGCACGATGTATGATGCTCCGGAATCGACGGCGGCCTCGGCCTCCCTGCAGAGCCTTCCGATCTCCGCCTCGAGCGCGCCGGGGGCGCCGTCGGCCGGGAATGTCGTGTCGAGAGTGACCGCCGTGAATCCCCTGTAGCGCAGGTTGCGCAGGAGGTCCAGCTCCCTGTTCGTGATGACGGGATGGCGGGCCTTCACGACCTTGCAGTGCCTGGGGGTTGGATCGAGTATGCTCTGATGGACCGACCCGATGTATCCCATGGTGGACATGACCAGCTCCTCCCTGATGGGGTCGATCGGAGGGTTCGTCACCTGGGCGAACATCTGGCGGAAGTAGTTGAACAGCAGCTGGGGCCTGTCGGACATGACCGCCAGCGGAGCGTCGAATCCGGTGGATCCGATGGCCTCCTTGCCGGCGACGACCATGGGCTCCATCACGCGGACGATGTCCTCCGAGGTGTATCCGAACTCGGCCAGCATGCGGGCGTAGCCCTGCACCGCGCGTCCGACCTGCCTTCCGGATGAAAGACGATCCAGGTCCAGACGGTTCTTCTCGAGCCAGTCGCGGTAGGGGTACGCGGAGGCGAGGGCCTCCTTGATCTCCGCGTCGCGGAGGATCCTTCCGGTGGACGTGTCCACCATGATCATCTTCCCCGGCCTGAGACGGCCGGTCTCGACGACGTCCTCCGGACGGAACGGTATAACCCCGGCCTCGGATGCGAGGACCATCATGCCGTCCGACGTCACGGAGTACCTGGCGGGGCGGAGCCCGTTCCTGTCGAGCATCCCTCCCGCGAGGGTGCCGTCGGTGAACAGGACGGCGGCAGGGCCGTCCCAGGGCTCCATAAGTATGGAATGGTATTCGTAATAGGCCTTCAGACTGTCCGGGATCGGATTCCTGTCGTTCCAGGACTCCGGGATCATGATGGACAGCGCATTGGGCATGCTCTTCCCGGCCATCGTCAGGAACTCGAACACGTTGTCCAGGGTGGCGCTGTCGCTCATGCCCTGCTGCATGACGGGGAAGATCTCCTCGATGTTCGGTATCCTGTCCGTGGACATGACGCTCTCGCGCGCCTGCATCCACGAGCGGTTGGCGCGGATGGTGTTTATCTCGCCGTTGTGGCAGAGCATCCTGAAAGGCTGGGCGAGCCTCCAGGCCGGCAGCGTGTTGGTGCTGAACCTGGAGTGGACCATGGCTATGGCGGACTCGAAGAGCGGGTCCGAGAGGTCCGGATAGTAGTCGCGGAGCTGGCGGGGGGTGAGCATCCCCTTGTAGACCATCGTGCGGGTCGAAAGGGAGCAGATGTAGAAGTCGCCCCTGCCCTCGTACTCCGAGGCGGCGATGGTGTTCCCGACGATCTTGCGTATCCTGAAGAGCTTGCGCTCCAGGGTGTCGGGGGAGTCGTAGGACGAGACGAACACCTGGACGATGCGCGGCTCGCCCTCCATCGCCATGGGCCCGGGGACCGAATGGTCCACCGGGACCTCGCGGACCGCTATGACCTGCACGGCGAAGCGCTGGCAGACGGCCTTGAACAGCCCCATGAACCTGTCGGCGCATGCCGCGTCCCTGGGCAGGAACACGAGCCCCGTCCCGTACCTTCCCGGTTCCGGGACGGGGATGCCGAGCGAGGCGATGAACCTGTGAGGGATCTGCACGAGGATGCCTGCTCCGTCGCCGGTCTTGCCGTCGCCGTTCTCGGCACCCCTGTGGGCCATCTTCTCCAGCAGCCTGAGGCCTATCTCCACCGTGCGGTGGGTCCTCTCGCCGTCGAGACTGACGGCCAGGCCGACGCCGCAGCTGTCGCGGTCGTCCGTCGGATCGTAGAGACCTGCATTCATCGTATCGTCCTGCGTCACGCGCCTATCGTATTTAGATGACCCCTTCAGCGGATGAAGAGGAGCTCGCGGTACTTGGGGAGAGGCCACATCTCGTCGTCCACGATCATCTCGAGGGCGTCGACGTGCTTCCTGATCTCCTCCAGGCGGACGGTGATCTTGTCGTGGTATCCGACGGCCTTCGTCCTCTCGTCGGAGATGGCGTCGAGCTCGTCGCACTCCTTCTCCATGGCCTCGGCCATGGCGCGGGCCTCGCTGCAGTGCATGGCGATGTCCTTGATGATGTGGATCTCGCCCTCGGCGACCTGCTCGAACTCCTTCTTGTCGGTGAAGATCTCCTTCATCTTGGCGACGTTGTCGAGGAGGACGGACTGGTAGCGGGTCGCTACGGGCAGGACGTGGTTGGCCGTCAGGTCGGCGAGCACGCGGGCCTCGATCTCGATCTTCTTGGAGTAGATCTCCCAGCTGATCTCGGTCCTGGCCTTCATCTCGACCTCGGTCATCACTCCGGTGTCCTTGTAGACCTCGAGGGACCTGTCGGTCAGGTAGGCGTCGTAGCACACGGGCGCAGAGGTCTCGCAGTCGAGGCCGCGCTTCTTGGCCTCGGCCTTCCACTCGTCGGAGTATCCGTTGCCGTCGAAGCAGACCTTCTCGCAGGCCCTGTAGGTCTCCTTGGTCTCCTCGAGGAGGGCCTGCATCACTGGGGTGCCGGCCTCGACCCTCTTGTCGACGGCCGCCTTGAACTGCTTCAGCTGGTGGGCGACGATGGTGTTCAGGACGGTGATGGCGCTCGCGCAGTTGGCGGAGGATCCGACGGCCCTGAACTCGAACCTGTTGCCGGTGAACGCGAACGGGGAGGTCCTGTTCCTGTCGGTGTTGTCGATCAGGAGCTCGGGGACCTGGGGGATCCCGAGGCTGTACTTGCTCTTCCCGGCGATCTTGACCATGTCGGTGCTGTTGAGCAGCTCCTTGAAGGCGTTGCTGACCTGGGTTCCCAGGAAGCAGGAGATGATCGCGGGAGGGGCCTCGTTGGCTCCGAGCCTGTGGGCGTTGCTGGCGGTCATGACGGACGCCTTGAGGAGGGCGTTGTTGTCGTAGACGGCCTTGAGCACGTTGGCCATGAACACGAGGAACCTGAGGTTGTCCTTGTCGTTCTTGCCGGGGGACATGAGTCCGATGCCGGAATCGGTTCCGAGGGACCAGTTGCAGTGCTTTCCGGATCCGTTGATGCCTGCGAAGGGCTTCTCGTGGAGGAGCACCTTGAATCCGTGCTTCTCCGCGGTGGTCTTCATCAGGGCCATGAGCTCCAAGTTGTGGTCGATGGCCAGGTTGGCCTGCTCGTACACGGGGGCGATCTCGAACTGGTTCGGAGCGACCTCGTTGTGCCTGGTCTTTATGGGGATCCCGAGCTTGTACGCGCCGAACTCCAGGTCCTTCATGAACTCCAGGACCCTGGCGGGGATGCATCCGAAGTAGTGGTCCTCGAGCTGCTGGTTCCTCGCGGAGTTGTGTCCGACGAGGGTCCTCTCGGCCATGATTATGTCGGGACGGAGGGCGTAGAGCGCCGCATCCACGAGGAAGTACTCCTGCTCCCATCCGAGATAGGAGAAGACGGTGTCGTTCTTGATGCCGAAGTACTTCAGGACGTCCTCGGCGGCCTTGGAGACCGCGGTCTCGGACTTGAGGAGGGGAGTCTTGTAATCCAGGGCCTCTCCGGTGTAGGAGATGAAGACGGTGGGGATGCACAGGGTGTCCCCGATGACGAACGCGGGGGACGAGGGATCCCATGCGGTGTATCCGCGAGCCTCGAAGGTGTTCCTGAGTCCTCCGGAGGGGAACGAGGACGCGTCGGGCTCCTGCTGGCACAGGAGCTTGCCGGTGAACTCCTCTATGCTCTCTCCCTTGCCGTAGGGCTCCGCGAAGGAGTCGTGCTTCTCCGCAGTGCCTCCGGTCAGGGGCTGGAACCAATGGGTGTAGTGGGTGGCTCCCATGTCCATCGCCCAGCGCTTCATGCCTGCGGCGACCTGCTCGGCCACGTCCCTCTGGAGGGTCATGCCCTGCTCGATCGACTCGTAGACCTTCTGCCTGGTGTCGGCGGAGAGGTACTTCCTCATGTTCTTCCTGTTGAATACGTTGCATCCGTAGTATTCGGACGTGGCGGGGGCCGGAGCGACGGCCTCCACGGGGGGCCTCATGAAGGCCTCCTCGACTGCATCGAATCTGGTGTATGTCATTGACCCTCATTCTACATACCTTGAATATAAACATTGCTACAAATACCGATGAAATATCAAAAAAACATCATATGGTTAGACAATTGTCTATCAAGATATTCATCATATCCGACGAGGATGAGGCGCATGCATCCATCGGGCCGCCGATCCGGCTTCCTCGTCCTCGATCCTTCTGTATTCTCTCCGCCCCATCCACATGAGCAGAACGCCTCCGATGACATGAATCGCGACCATGCTGTAGATTATCCCCTCGAATGAGTCGAATATGTATGCCGATATGGCATACAACGCGAGCTTCGCAAATCCCCATGCGAAGTAGAAGTTCATGGATAGCCTTGCCCTTCTCATCACCTGGAGCATCGATGAACCTATCCCCATGAGGGCCGAGAACGGTATCAGCAGTGCGGACACCCTCAGGGTCCACACGAACTCCGGCCTCAGAGCGGCCATTGATTCCTCATAGGTCATGATTACCATCAGCGGCTCTGCAAAAATGAGTATGAATGCTGTGAATGCTATTCCGAACAGAATCACCATCTTCGTAGCATAAGCAAAACCCTCGCCCATCTTCCGGTAGTCCTCCTGGCCGTATCCAGCGGAGCATACGGGGATCATGGCATTCTCATACGACCTCCCCGGAAGGTTCACCAGTTCGATGTATCTCCAAGCGTAGTTGTAATACATCACGGCATTCGTTCCGCCGGCCGCGATGATAAATACGCGCTGAATCAGGTCCGTAGCATTGGATATGACCGTCTGGATGGTCTTAGGGCCCCCGATCCCCATCACATCATCCACAGCCTGCCTGTCGCGGACAAACGCATCCCTGTTCAGCTTGACGATGGTTCTTCCTGTCAGATACCACCACAGCCCTATTGCCATAGACAGAAAAGCGGCCACACAGGTTGCAAGTCCGGCTCCGAATACTCCTAGCCCGAGTCCGTATATCAGTATCGGATCGATGGCCATGTTGAACACGGCAGCGCTGGCCTGGACAATCATGGCCTTTTTGGCGGCACCTTCCCCGCGGAGGGCGGACCCGATAACGGTCTCGCACAGCAGGATAGGAGAGAGAACGATGTAGGGGACGAGATACTGCATGCAATCGTCCATGACATCCCCGGCACCCATCAGCTCGATAGCGGGGCCGGAAAGAAGCGCTGCAACAATCGATCCAACTGCTGCAAACAGAACCGCGAGCACCAACGCCGATCCCGCGACCCTGTCCGCGCGACGGGGATCGCCGCCTCCGAGATGGAACGCTATGCCTGCGGTGACTCCTGTCCCTATCCCCAGGCCCGCGCACATCAGCAACCCATATATCGGAATCGCGGTAGCGACTGCAGAACTCGCCTCCGCCCCCAGGCCCGACACCCAGAATGTGTCTACGAACTGGTTCACCTGCACGACCGCCAGAGCAAGGAAGAATGCCGCGATCATGCTTCTTATCGCCCTGCGGGGATCCCCGAGCATCACGTCGAGGTCAGCGACTTTCTTTTCTAAGCGCACGCGTGCACACACGATTTCCACATTAATAACACGCAATGCATGTTGGATGAATCGCGGTCTCATCTTCCTGCGATTCCCAGTGGGTGTTACTCGCAGAAATTTCTTGCGAACAACAACTATCAATCAACTCCGCATACGATTGCTCTATGGGAATAGGCCGGAACCGCACAGAAAGTATTCTAGGCGATCCCCGCAGAACCCTTCTGTCGATGGCCCTCCCGATGCTGCTAGCTATCCTGGTGGAGAATCTGCAGACCTTCGTCGATGGGATGTGGTGCTCCGGCCTCGGAACCGAAGCGCTCTCAGCCATATCCATCTCGAGCTGCATCTATACGATGATCGTTGCACTGGGAACGGGAATGGCCGTCGGAGCCTCCGCCTCGATATCCAAGAGCATAGGCGCGGGCGACATGAGATCGGCTGAAAACGCCGTCCCTGCGATCATAGCCATCATTCTCGGAATGTCCGTGCTGTCCAGCATAGCGTTCTGGTTCCTGGCAGAACCGATCGTGCATTTCATTGGACAGGGGCAGCAGGATATCGAAACCTGCATGGAATACATCCGCCCATTCCTCGCGATGTCCTTCTTCCTGATGATGAATTCCGTGTGGGTCGGCATCCTCCGTGCCGAAGGAGCATCCATGATATGCATGGGCATGTCCTTAATGGCCTCAGGAATCAACATCACTCTGGATCCCGTGCTCATATACGGTCTTGACATGGGCCTAGAGGGCGCGGCCGTTGCTACCTGCATCTCCTATGCGGCGGTCACCTTCGTCGGATTCTGGTATTATCTATCCGGGAGAACGACCGTCAAAATGCGCTTCAGAGGATTCAGGCATGATAGAAAAGTGATCCGCGAGATGCTGTCCATCGGATGCCCCTGCTCGCTGGAGATGTTCGTGGCCCCGCTCCTGATGATTCCTCAGAACGCGATAGTCTTCTCCTGCGGAGGAAGCAACGGCATGGTGGCATACACGTATGCATTCAAGTTCATCGACATGGCCCTCATCCCGGCCAACGCCATCTCCAAATCATTGATTCCGATCATATCGGCGGAGATAGGGCAGAAAAGACCTGACAAGGTTCTAGAGAGCTGCCGCATCGCCTACCGCACAACCCTTCTCGTAGGATTCACATGCATGGCCGTCATCCTGATCGCGGCCGATGTACTGGTGGAGCTCTTCATGAATTCTGAGAGCATGGAGGCGGTACGCGATGAGATGGTTCTGGCGATGAGGATATTCTCCCTCACGTGCGTCTTCCACACATTCCGTCTCGTGGGCACTGCCATCCTCCAGGCCACCCGCCATGCCGTGCTCTCCAGCGCACTCACCCTTTCCAGAGAGCTCATGTTCCTAGGAACATTCTACGCGGCAAGCATGTATTCCATGGAGGCCATATTCTGGGCGTGCGATGCGACAAACTTCACGATGATGTTCATCATAACCGTGTTCGCATACCGCGCAGTCAGGGAATTGGTGAGAGAGATGGACGGGAAAGAGATGCGTCTAAAATCGATGATATCGATAAAATGATGGCCGCTTGGAATGAGGGGTTCGGAGAACCCCTCGTTTGATCAGATATCGTCCCCGGGATCGCCGTTCCTCTCTATAGCCTCGAGGACCGTGCTCCCGTCGTTGCCGTACTTCTTTTCCAGCTTCCTCAGCTCTGGATCCACGGGAAGATCCACCTCGTCAGCGTGGAAGATGACATACGGCCTTCCGTCCACATCCTGGATATCGGCCTTGACATCGTAGACCTCCTGGATCGTGTCGGAGGTTATGACCTGGGACGCCGTCCCGTCTGCATAGACATGACCTTTGCTGAACAAGATGACCCTGTCCGAGAACCTGGATGCGATGTTCAGATCATGGCATATAACCAGGACGATGATTCCCCTCTCATGCGCGATATCGCGCAGGAGCCTCATCGTGTAGATCTGATGGTAGATATCCAGATTGGATGTGGGCTCATCTAGCATCAGAAGCTCGGGCTCCTGGGCCAGTCCGCGGGCTATCATAACCCTCTGGTGCTGCCCCGCGGAAAGCTCGTTGAAGAACCTCATGGCATAATCGGTCATGTGCATCTTCGAGATGCAGTCCGCCGCGATCTCCATATCCTCTTTGGATACCGTGTATCCGGAGTGGGGATATCTTCCCATGAGGACGGTGTCCATCACAGTCATGGCAAAGGTCTCCCCCGACGTTTGCGGGACATATGCGATCTTCTTCGCCACATCCTTGAACGTCATCTCCTCAACATCCACGCCGTCGATCATCACCCGGCCTTCGGTAGGCTCCAAAATCTTGTTGATGGTGTACATCAGCGTCGATTTGCCCACACCATTGGGTCCCAGGATGCTAATCAGTCCCGGTTCGTCCATACGGAGATTGATGTCGCTCCATATTGGCAGATCGCCGTATGATACGCCGAGCCCCTCGATATTGATGCTGATAGTCAATTCACCAGATCTCCTTCTTCTGTCTCAGGATGAGCAGCATGAACACCGGCCCTCCCAGTATCGACGTAATTATTCCAATGGGCAGGCTGGGCATGACGGACTGCACGATGCAATCGGAGACCATCATTATGCACGCACCCATCAGCGCGGCCGCCGGTATGAGTACCTTGTTGTCCGAACCGACGAACATGCGCGCGATGTGCGGCCCCACCAGGCCTATGAAGCCTATGATTCCGGTGAAGCTCACGATCCCGGCCGCCATCAGGGAGACCACGGTCAGAACGATCATGCGGGCGCGGTTTATGTTGATCCCGATGCTCTTCGAATAAGCATCCCCCGAATTCATCGTATTCAGGATCTTCGCCATACACATCAGCGCGATGCCTCCGAACAGAGACACGACGAACAGGAACGGAATCTTCTCCCATCCTATGCCGTTCAACGAGCCGACCGTCCACGAATAAACCGATGATGCCGCGTTCGGGTCCGATACGAGCATCAGATAAGACTGGACCGCGTTGAATATGTACATCAGCGCGATACCCGACAGGATTATCGTAGCGGGAGAGGGCTTGCGGAACGTGGATATGAGAATGATGAACGCCGCAGGAATCAGCGCGAAGACAAAAGCATTGATGACCACGCCGTAGTTGCCGGGAATCAGCGATATGCCCATTGTCATGGCCAATGTGGCGCCCAGGGCTGCTCCTGATGATATTCCGGTGGTGTACGGATCCGCCAGAGGATTCTTCATCATGCTCTGCATCGCCGCTCCGGCCATTGCGAGACCCGTTCCAGCA
Source organism: Methanomassiliicoccaceae archaeon UBA480 (assembly GCA_002506425.1). Taxonomy (GTDB): domain Archaea; phylum Thermoplasmatota; class Thermoplasmata; order Methanomassiliicoccales; family Methanomethylophilaceae; genus Methanoprimaticola. Next base: position 17,945 of record DAXO01000056.1, read on the forward strand.
AGAAGCGCTGCAACGACGCGCGGAAGACGCAGGTTCCAGATGATCTTCATGTCTGTGCTCATTATCTGATCCCAGTCGCCCAGCCTCTCGAATATGAGCTGGTATACTGTGACGAAATCGAGCTTGTACGGACCCATCCCCACATCCACCGCGAGGACGATCATCGCCAGGAACAGCACTACGATAAGCATCAGATTCTTGGCATACCTGTACGCCTTGTACCGCCTTATGATCTCCTCGTTCTCGGTTTCAGAGTGATCTATGCTCTGCAGCCTGCCAATGCATTCGCCGGTGAGCCTCATCTTCTGGCTCAGCTCGGTGACCTTGGTTCTCAATTTCAATTTAGACATCGAAACCTTCCATCATCGGATGACAACGCCTGTCAGTCTGAAGTGGGCAGATAATAACGTGATTGATTTCAGAAGGCAATTATCCGAGACGTGGAGCGTATAGTCGATGCCGTTCTCGCTACGCGTCCATACAGAGACCGCGTCCCCATCGGAGTCGTCTTCAGCAATCAAAGTATAGAGAGTCGCATCCAGACGGTCGTGTTCATCGAATATCAGATTCAACGAGGCTTCATGGCTGATCCCGCCGGAATCGAACTCCACATCGAGCGTGTACAGCCTGTACCCTCCTCTGAAACCTATGAATTTTGATTCTCCGGTCCCGACGCACTGCTCTCCGTCGCATATGCCTTCGAATGAATACGCGCGATCGACTTCTCTCTCATCGGGATTGGCCGACGTCCAGCCCTCGTATAGAAGGAAGGCTGATGCCGATCCCGCGATCAGAAGCGCAACGAACGCCGCCGTGATGGCCGCATCGCCGATCGTTATCTCCAATTGCACACCTCAAAATGGCAGATGGAGGGGCGAACCCCTCCTGTTTGTCATCAGTCACCTGCGTAAAACAGAACATCCTTGACGGTGTCGTAGGTGTACTGGTATTCTCCGGTACCGTATATCCCCATGAATTTCAATCCCTGGTTCACGATATCCTCTACGGGAAGATCCCATCCGTACATGTAGTTCCCGACAGATGCGAGGAACGACAGCTCCATCGGCCCGGACGCCCAAATCCATCCGTAGACGAAGAGGTCCACGTCTTCATCGGTGTACTCCCTCATACCTGCCAGACGCTGGTTGTAGATCGTCTTGAAATAATCTGGAGTGATCGACTCGTTTCCGACGGCCCCGAATGGTCCGGGGACGGTTCCGACCATGAGGTCGCATCCATATTTCTTGCAGAGCTGCGCGAACTGCTCGTCGGTCAGAGTCTCCTTCCAGGCCTTGCTTCCGGAGAGGCTGATGTTGTCGACGAGATCCACTATGCCGAGCCTGAGGAGATTCTGGTATTCGCCGGAATCCCCTTTGAATATATCGTAGGTGCCGTCGTTCTTGCTCTCGGATGTGTATAGGTACGAACCGAGGACCTTCTTCTTCTCGGAATCCGTCAGCTTGGAGACTTTGTCTGTGATCTGCTTCATCACTCCATCGTACCAGGTAACCCATTCCACGGCCTTTCCGTAGTTGTGGAACATATAGCCCGCAGTGAGCATGCCGTTGGCGGTGGCTCCATTCTCCCAAGAGGGGAGACGGAGGATCTGTACATTCGTACCTTCGAGAGCGTCCTCGAGGTATCCGGTATTGTTCGCGTACTCTGAATTGAACCAGACGGTGAGATATCCGTTGCCGTACTCCTTGGCGACAGCGGCGATTTCCTCCGCATTCGT
>DAXO01000056.1:19697-31395 GCA_002506425.1 Methanomassiliicoccaceae archaeon UBA480
CGGAGTCTTGTGGTTGCCGATGTTGCCGATCTTGCTGTAGTCGATAACCGAGGCATACTCCTTCCAGAAAACGGACTGTCCTCCGTTCCTGTTAGGGTCTCCGGCCCTGTAGTCTGTTGCGACGATGGCTTCAGGAGCAAGAATCATCTCCATCTCCAGAGTCTGCGTGAGGATGTTAGCAAGATGAAGCGGAGCCCCCATGTCGTATGTCCTGATCTTATAATTGCAGTTGATGTAGTTGACCTCTCCCGCATAATCCTTATCGATCAGCTTCTTCACAAGTTCGACATCTTTCTCGTCAATCACGCCGTCGTAATTGGCATCGGCCATGAATTCATCGACGTAGTCGTATCCGTTCTTTATGAGTCCCTGAATGTATTCCACATCGGCGGAGGTTATGTCGTCGTCGCAGTTCGCATTCCCGAGAATCATGAGACGAGCAGGATAGGGGGCNNTTGACAATCAATTCAATATCGACAATCCGCTCAGAATGTCTCGCCGATGAACTTGGATGTCTTCTGCATCTTGGGAATAGCCGCGTCGGCGATGCTCTTTCCTTTTCCCACCTTGCTGCCAATCATGGCAAATGTCCTTTCCACCTGGGCGTAGGCCTCTTCCGGGGAGCTGAACGTGTCGACAGGGGCTGCGGATGAGCGATGAAGACCGAGACCGACGGCGACGGCGATGACCGCTGCGGCCGCGACAACCACAACCACGATGGCTATGGCTACAATCGCTTTTATCTTACTATCCATTAGAAAACCTACTTGGGGTGTTTTACAGATATTGGATGTATAATCCAATATAGAATACATAGTAGTTATTTATAAAACTATGTCTGGTTTCAACCAGAAGGACCTAAATCGATTGTTCTCATAACTGCTTATTACATCGAATGAGAAAAGGTGCTGATGTAAAGATAATAAGGTTGCCCGCCTTACAGTATGATGGAGAATAAGGGATGGCATTCAAGCTGTTCAAGAACGGTGACGAGCTCTACGAGGAAAGCAAGGAGCTCATCAAAAGGGGTGACTTCGCCAAAGCGCGCAGCACCCTCGTCAAATCTATAGACAAGGACGGGGGCGTCGACGATGTCGCCGCCGTGCAGGTAGCTCTCATCGATCTCAGAGACCGCCTGACCAGCGTGTCGGCTTATCAGAATCTTCTCAACACCCTGAACAAGCTCGAATCGGCCAAAGAGGTGGATTTCGGACTGGACGTTCTGGACGTCGAGGAGCTGAAGACCGAGTGCTCCCTGACGATAAGGAAGATCAACATACTGTCCGCCGGAGGAACCGGTCAAGCGCTCGTCGACAAGGGCAAGGAGCTGCAGAAGCTCGCGCAGGACTACCAGGCCAAGATAGGGAACAGGAGCCTCCTGATCATCTCGCTCTTCAAGAAGGACACTTCCGTCACGGGGGAGACCGAGTTCTACAACCTCATGGCGGTCGCCTACGAGACCATGGCCGACGGCGTCGTCTACGACAACCCGGCCCAGGCCGCCGAATACCAGCAGATCGCTGCAGGATACAGGCAGCAGAACGGGCAGTCCACCGAGGAGAACATGCGCAAGGTCAGGGCATACGCCGCCACCTGCACATGCTGGATCTGCGGGAGGATCGCCACGGGGGAAGGCATCCACTTCTACTCGGCCCCTGCCGACGTATCGCCGTCTCTGGAGGACAGATCGACGACCGCGGGCAAGACCAGGGCGGATGCCAAGCACATCTACATCTGCCGCGCGTGCTACACCGCGATATCCAACCGCTCCGACGAGATCTCCAAGGCGTACTACGACCAGGCCATGCAGCAGATGGCCGCCATGGAGGCGAGGCTCCAGGCCCAGATAGCGGCCCTCCAGAGCCAGATCTCCTTCGCCAGGATGAGAGACTGATACGATGGACGACATCGTGGAGCTGCGCTGCAAGTACTGCGGCGCGCCATTGGACCGCAAGGACATCGAGTCCGACTCCCCGTACATCACATGCCCGAGCTGCGGCACGACCCAGCAGCGCATGGACGCCAAGAAGTACATGGAGCAGATGATGGGGCAGATCCAGAGCTGGATCGCCAGGACCATCCCGGGAGGATTCAGCCTCAGCCAGACCGAGAACGTGGATCCGATCGCGAGGCACAACATCTTCGTCAACAACATCAAGCCGTGCGTGGACGTGGAGATCAACGAGTACAGGTTCGCCCTGAACGATGTGATCTCGTCTCCACTGATTGTCCTCCCCTTCAGCAAGGGGAAGCCGGCGAAGGCGTCCCATTCGTCCACCCAGGCGTTCGAGTTCGATGCCAAGCTCAAGAGCGTGTCCCCCATGGCAGTGGACGACGAGAGCAAGGCCGCCCTGAAGACGGGCGAGGGCATCGCCAACGCCTACGCCATGATCGTGAACAACTCCAAGCTCCTCACCGATACCACGCCGGGGCGCTTCGCGCTGATGGCCAACAACTTCAAGGAATCTGCCGAGGCGATCAAGAAGAGCAAGGGCTACGAGGCCCTGGCATCGAGGCTGAACGCCCTGTCCGAGGTCTGCATGGCATCCGACATGGTCCTCAACGGAGACGCCCTCGGATGCTCGGCCAAGGCGGAGGCGGCCATGAACGCGCTGGAGAAGGCGAAGAGCGAGGTCCTCGCGAACCCGCGCCTCGCCATGACCCTCCGCGCCGTCGACCTCGAGATAGAGCAGTGCAAGACGCTGAAGAACGTGGCGGACATGGTCAACACCGGAAGGACGAAGGACCCCCTCAAGGTCCTGACCCTGATCACCGGGATCGCGGCCATAGAATACCCGTCGAACCCCAAGTGGGACCGCCTCCTGATGAAGGAGGACAGGGACTACGAGCTCTTCGGATACGTCAAGGACGTCGTGGCCGCCAAGAACGGCGGGACCATCCCCATATGCACCGGCGGAGGGGACGTGCTGTATCCGTTCTGGGATGTGGATCTGAATTACAGCTTCACCACGGGATCCCTGTTCTCGAAGAAATCGGTGGTCGTCACCGAGGACCTGATGGTCCCCGCGACGTTCCCGATAAGCGCGGATGCGCTGTCGGATCCCCGCAGAGGGCTGACGGACATCTTCGCCGCCGCCCCCGAGAGCTCCATAATCAGCAAGCTGAAGGGGGAGGAGAGCAGCATAAGCGGCGGCGCCGGGATCGGAAGGCTCGCGGACTCCGCGGCGGAGAACTCGCCGGGATCCAGGACCGTGATCCTCCCGCTGTGCACCAAGATGGAGGCGGCGAGGCTGGTGGAGATGTATCTCGACCAGTGCTCCCGCACCCACTCCAAGCTCAAGCTCAGCAAACCCTGCGTGAAGAGGCTCGTGTACGTGCCCTGCACGCTGTCCGGAGGCAGGATAGTGCTTCCGGATTCGTTCAGAAGGATGGAACCCGCTGTCGTCAACGACATCGGAATGGACAGGCTCATCAAGATTTGAGGGATGTAGATGACGGAAGAGAAGGGAATGAACCCCAGGACCTGGAGCGCCATCGCTCTGGGAGCGCTCCTGATATCGGTCGCGCTCGGACTGATACTCTACTGGCAGACTGACAGTCTGCTGAGCGCATTCGCAGCCATACTGCTGATTTTCGGCGCTTACATGGCGGTATCGAGCTTCTTCAGGAACGGCAGGAAGGACAGTTTCGGGCCCTCCGACGCGGACGCCTCCCTCGCAGGCGGGGTCATAGTCGCCGGAGTCGGTGCGACATGCCTCGTATGGGACGCCACCGGAGAGGTGACGATCACCGCAGCCGTGCTCATAATCATCGTGGCCGTCGTCGGAATAGTGATGGCCGTCAAGAACAGGAACGTGTGAAAGATGGCAGTGGATGAGAAAGTCAGGTCCGAGATGAAGAGCGAGATGTCCCTCACCGAGAGGATAGCCCTCTACATCCCGGGATACAGAGGATACAGGGAGAAGAACCTCCGCAGGGAGGAGGACAGGGCGGTCAGGAACGAGGTCGCCCGCGCGCTGCAGGGCACCAAATCCGAGCTCGGATCCATCCAGAGGGAGCTGGCGAGCCAGCCCGACCTCATGCTCGACGTCGAGAGGATAAGGACGAAGGTCGACACCTACGACGTCATGGTCAGGAAGGCCGTGAACGGATACTCCGCGTTCCACGCGGCGGTGAAGATCAGCGAGGACGACCTCGACGCGCTCGTGAAATGGGACGCGAAGCTGGTCGACGACATAGCCCTCCTCAGGGAGGCGACCACCGACCTCATGGACCACGTCGACAAGGGCGCAGCCACCAGGGAGGAGATCCGCAACCTCGAGAGGGGAGTGGACGCCATGATAGAGGCTTACGATCAGAGGGAGTCGGTCATGAAGGGATTCGCCGACGACAAGGAGTGATGAGACATGGGAAAGAGCAATGTCGTGTTCTGGGAGAACCAGGGACCCGATGACATAATCTACGCGTACGAGCACGACGACCTGAGGACCCTGACGTCGGTCACCGTCCCCGAGCATGCCGTCGCCATATTCGCCAGGGACGGCCAGCTGACAGGGGTTCTCGAGCCCGGAAGGCACATGATCACCTCGTCCAACATCCCCTGGCTGACGAAGCTGTACAACCTCGCCCTCGGATACAAGGAGACCCCGTTCAAGGTGCAGATCATCTTCGTGTCGCTGAAGATATTCAACGGCAAGTGGGGCATCCGCGCCATGATCAAGGCCGCCCAGGGATACGACGTCCCGGTCACCCTCATGGCGAACGGCGACTACCAGTTCCGCATCGACAACGTCCCCGTGTTCTACACCCAGGTGCTCGGAGGACTCCAGTCCTACACCACCGGCGACGTGAACGCCTTCATGAAGAGCTTCATCAACGAGCAGGTCACCCAGCAGCTGGCGAAGCAGTACTACATGGAGGTCTACGGCGGGCTCGAGAAGGCCTCGACCACGACCAAGGTCATGATCGAGCAGTACTTCCAGCAGAGGGGCATCGAGCTGCTCTCGCTGAAGATCGCCGAGGTCCGCACTACCGAGGAGGACCAGAAGAAGATCTTCGAGTACCTTCAGTTCAGCAGCAGCAACGGAGAGGCGTTCAAGAGGTACGAGGTCATGGACAGGATGGCCGACGCCATAGGCAACTCCGAGGGAGGAGCGGCCATGGGAACCGGCATGCTCCTGTTCCCCCAGATGTATCAGCAGCTCCAGCAGCAGCCCCTGTACGGAGTGCAGGGACAGCAGCAGGCGGCCGCCCAGCAGGCCCACAAGGTGCTCTGCCCGTACTGCGGATCGCCCAACGACTACCCGTACAAGTTCTGCAACAACTGCGGAAAGCCCTCGCCCCAGGCGCAGGCGCAGCCCCAGAACCCCCAGCCCGCCCCTGCCGGCGGAGCTGCGAAGTTCAGGAACTGCCCGTACTGCGGCCAGGACATCAGCGGCCTCCCGAAGACCCCCAAGTTCTGCCCGTACTGCGCCGAGCAGCTGTTCTGAAACCCAAGCCGGGGCCTCCCCGGCACATTACCTTCTCTCATCCTCCTTCGATCGACCTGTATTCACCTTCATCGGGCCGTACTGTCATCCAATCATGCATCCATCATTTTCGATTATCGTATTAATTATACGATATCAGTAGAATTATTACGAAATTCAACGAAATATGATAAGTTATTACGAATAATACATCCAATTGTCAAAACTATTAAATACTGTGAATGACAATCATTATTACAGGAGGTAAGCAAACATCGGTAAACGTGAAGTAACCAGGATCTGCGGCGAGAATCGCTTCGACGGAACGAGCACGGAGAAAGACGGGTCGATAGACGCTTGTCTCCGGTGTGTTTGTCGAACGGTTCGCAAGACTCGACTGATGACCGCGACAAACGATTTACCCTTCCCAAGGGGTTCTGGATTCTGTTTGGAAAAAGCTTTTTTCCCATCATCCGATTCGATGGCTGTATGAAAGAGCTCAAAGACTTCGTCACTGAGATTCCCGACTTCCCGAAGGAGGGCATCATCTTCAGGGACGTCACCACCATCCTCAGCGATCCCGAAGGCCTCCACATGGCGATAGACGGCCTCGTCGATATGATGAAGGATGTCGATTTCGATCTGGTCCTGGGTTCCGAGTCCAGGGGATTCATCTTCGGGGCCCCCGTCGCCTATGCGATGAACAAGGGTTTCATCCTCGTCAGGAAGAAGGGCAAGCTCCCCAGGGAGACGATCTCCGAGAGCTACGCGCTGGAATACGGCACCGCGACCCTCGAGATGCACAAGGACGCCATCAAGCCCGGACAGAAGGTCGTCATCATCGACGACCTCGTTGCTACCGGCGGAACGACCGAAGCGGTCATCCGGATGGTCGAGCGCGAAGGCGGGAAGGTAGTCAAGATCGGATTCGTCATCGAGCTCGCCGGCCTCAAGGGAAGGGAGAAGCTCAAGGGATACGATGTGGACTCCCTGATCATCTACGAGGGGAACCGATGAAGGTAATCTGCGACGGGATAAGGGACGGCTGGTTCGACGACAGGTTCGGAGCCAAAGGCGACGTCTTCGTCAACGGCATGCCCGGCCTGTCCCCCGGATTCGAGATCGTCGATGCTCCGGAAGGAACGAAGAGCTTCGCGGTCGTCCTGGACGACTACGACGCTGTCAGCGCCAGCGGATTCGATTGGATCCACTGGCTGATCTCCGATCTGAAGGCCACGAAGGTCGAAGAAGGCGCGTCGCACCGCAACCCCCCGTTCACCGAGGGGGCCAACAGCTGGTTCAGCGCGCTCGGCAACCTCGACAGGGAGCATGCCACCGGATACGGCGGTCCCGCTCCTCCGAACGGCCCCCACAGGTACACCCTCAAGGTGTTCGCCCTCGATACCGTCCTGGACCTGCCCCGCGGATTCAGGATGAACGACCTGTACTTCGCGATGGACGGGCACGTCCTCGCTCATGCCAAGATAATCGGCAGATACGGACAGTGAAGCGTCCGAAACGATGGCGGCCCTGCCGGGAATCGAACCCGGATTGCTAGTTCCGAAGTCTAGCAGGATATCCGCTACCCCACAGGGCCCGTCCATCAATCATCCAAGGGCGATATATGGCTATTGGGTCCGGGAACGCCTGGACAAAAGTGTTTATCCCCCGTCGGGAATTCGCGTGGCATGCCTAAGGTGATCATGAACCACGGGGCCGGCGGGGAGCTCATGCAGCAGTTCCTCGGCGACCACATCACGAAGCATTTTCCGAAGATGAATGCCGAAGTCCCCCTCGATTCCATGGACGACTCGGCCGTCGTCGACGACGTGGTCTTCACCATAGACGGGCACACCGTCAAGCCCCTGTTCTTCCCAGGCGGGGACATCGGGAAGATATCCGTGGCCGGCACCGTCAACGACATCTCCGTCATGGGCGCGAACCCGATCGCCCTTGCCTGCTCCGTCATCATCGAGGAGGGCCTCGACATCGACGTGGTGGACAGGGTCATGGACTCCATGGGAAGGACCGCCGCAGGCGCGGGGGTTCCGATCGCGACCGGGGACACCAAGGTCGTGGAGGCCGGCGCCGTGGACCAGATGGTCATGTCCACTTCCGCCATCGGCAAGAGATCCCCCCTCCTCGACTCGGACCTCGCGAAGGCGGCCGAGTACAGACCCGTCGAGCACCGCTGGTGCACCGATTCCAACGTCAGACCGGGAGACGCGATCATCGTCTCCGGATACGTCGGAGACCATGGGGTCGCCCTCCTCTCCTTCCGCGAAGGATACGGGTTCGAGAGCGAGGTGCAGAGCGATGTCGCCCCCCTCAACAAGATGATCGCGGAAGGCCTGAAGGCCGGAGGCATCGTCGCCATGAAGGATCCGACCAGGGGAGGACTCGCCAACACCCTGAACGAATGGTGCGGGAAATCCCACATCGGGATGGACATCGACTATGCGTCCATCCCCCTCAGGGACGGCGTGGTCAACGCCTGCGAGCTCCTCGGAATCGATCCCCTCAGCATAGGCAACGAGGGGAAATGCGTCATGGGAGTCGTCCCCGAGATGGCGGACGAGGTCCTGAAGGCCATCAGATCCACTCCCGAGGGGAAGGACGCGGCGATCATCGGATACGCCGTGGACGGACCCGAAAGGGTGGTTCTCAGGACGGAGGTCGGAGGACGCCGCATCCTGGAGGCTCCCGCCGGAGACCCTGTGCCCAGGATATGCTGAGCCCCGCATCGCTCATATATCCCCGCGGCATCATATCTTCAGAGGATTAAGATGGTGGAATTCCTTCCGTTCGAGGGCTACAGACCCAACATCAAAGCCGGCGAGCACATTGGCGACCGCATCTCGCCGCCCTACGACGTCATAGGGCCGGAATACCTTAAGGAGCTGCAGTCCAAACCGTGCAACATAACCAGGCTCACCCTGAGCCCCGATGCCGACAAGAGGTACCACGGAGCCAGGAAGGAGCTGGAGCAGTGGATCGCCGACAACGAGCTGAAGCAGGACACGCCCTCGTTCTACATCTACGAGCAGACCTTCGACGACCATGGGGCCAAGAAGGTCAGGAGAGGGATCGTCGGCATCCTCAGGACCGAGAAGTACGAGGACGGCAACATCATCCCCCACGAGGAGACGTTCTCCAAGGTCAAGGCGGACCGCCTGAACCTCCTGAGGGACATGGAGGCCCATCTCGAGTCCATATTCGGAATCTTCCAGGGACTGTCGCCGGAGCTGTCCAAGAAGATCAGGAACAACGAGAAGCTCGTCTTCCGCTACGTCGATTCCGACGGAGTCGAGCACAGGTACTACAGGATCGCGGATCCGGAGATCAACAAGGCCATCACTGAGGAGCTGAAGGACCAGAAGATGCTCATCGCCGACGGCCATCACAGGTACGAGACCGCCCTGAACTATGCTCTCGAGAACCCCGACGACCCGAAGAAGCAGTACGTCCTGGCGACCCTGGTTCCCTCGGACGACGAGGGACTGGTCATATGGCCCACCCACAGGCTGATCAGATCCGGGAACATATCCGAGAAGAACGCCGTCAAGGGCATAGAATCCGCACTGGAGACCAAGGAGGTCTCCAGAGAGGAGATGCTCGCCCAGCTCCCCGAGCACATGATGGGCATCGTCATGAAGTCCGGGAAGTGCCTCCTCGCCGATTACGCGGGAGACCCCGCGAACATACTGTCCGCGCTCGACACCTACGTCGCCCAGCAGAAGATCCTCTACGGAGTCTACAAGGCCGACGAGGGCAAGGCGGAAATCTCCTACGATGCGGAGATCGACGACGTGCTGAAGAAGATGGACGCGAAGGAGTACGACGCGGCCATCGTCCTGAACGATCCGAGCCTGCAGACCATATGGGATCTCGCCATGAAGGGCAAGCGCATGCCCAAGAAGACCACGTTCTTCTTCCCCAAGATCTGGTCCGGGTTCGTGATATACCCGATGTTCTGAAAACCGAGGGGTTTCGACCCCTCCTTTCTCCTTCTCTTTCCCCTTCCTCCCTCAGCTTATGCTCAACCGCCAAAGCATAAGCATAAGCAGATGGGAAATACATGCTTCCGACCAATCCCGGCAATCTTCACCGCGACGGACTCGAGCTTCCATCGGTGTCCAGATGCTATTCTTTCGACGACGCGATTAATGCCGAAGCCTCCGTATCCGACATAAGACTGCCCTTGATTGAGGATTTTCTGAACCGTATCGGAAGCGATATGATGAACGAATCCTTGGATCTTGATACGGCAGTGACATCCATGAGGCTTGTATGCGGACCTCCTGGAGCGTCCAGACCGCTAAACATCGCTCTGATGATGTTCAACGATCATCCGGAGATGTTCTTCCCCTATGCGTGGATCGACGTGGTCCTGATGCCGGATCCGACGGGCGATGGCATGGAGGAGAGAACGTTCAAAGGCCCTGTCTATCTGCAGATCATCGAAGCTCTGAGATTCATCAGGAACAGCGTCATAGCGGAGAGAATCTACAAAACATCCGATCGGTTCGAGTCCATACGCGTATTCAACTATCCATTCGAAGCCGTCAGAGAAGCCGTAGTGAACGCAGTGTATCACCGCGACTACAGAATCAATGAGCAGATCACCATCACTGTCACTCCCGAACACATGGAGATCAAGAGTTTTCCGGGACCAGACGGAGAGAACACGGATGAGGATCTGAAGAACCTAGAGATGCATTCGGCGTCCTATCGCAACAATCGTTTGGGAGATTATCTCAAGGAACTCGGACTCGCGGAAGGCGGGAATACCGGCATACCGAAGATGCTCCGTTCCCTCCGGAACAACGGTTCGGATCCTCCCGAATTCCTTACGGACCCGTCTCGCACGTATTTCCGTGTGATTATCCCAGTCCATGAAAGATTCCTGGTGGCGAATCCGTTAATCGACCATCAATGCGGGAATCCCAAAAGACGCAGCAGGGAAGAGATCAAAGAACGCATTGTCCGCATCCTCGAGACGCGCGGATGCCTTCCGACCAGGGAGATCATGTCGATGCTCGGCTACAAGAGTACGAGCAGAGGCGCCTATGAGGCGATAAAGGAGCTACTCTCGAGCGGAGATGTCGTGTATCTGTATCCGGACAAACCGCAGGACAGCCGTCAGCGCCTATGCATAAACCCGAAGAAACGGCAGGAATGACGATCAGATACCAAGGGTGTGAGAAGATGGAGCCGCCGATGGGAATCGAACCCACGACCTACGCCTTACCAAGGCGTCGCTATACCCCTTAGCCACGGCGGCAGTTGTAGGACTGCGTATTGGCCCATCATTGATAAAGCTTACTACCGAACCGATCCCAGACGCCCTCGGAATCGGGACGCCCGGGACCGAACTCGGCTCGGAGAAGTGTTTTCGAGGTTTAGGAAGGCCGCCGGAGGACGGCGACCCTCCTTGGGATTCACTCCTGCTTCGATTCGGAAACAGGGGCGGACTCCACAGGGTTCCTGCGTCCCGCGAGGAACCTGGGGCCCTTCCAGCTCCAGTCGCCCATGAGATGCATGAGAGCGGGAACCACGTACGGAACCACGAAGAGGGCATCCACGAGGATGGCGAATCCTAGAGCGAATCCGATCTCCTGCAGCATGCTCGATCCGGAGGACAGCATCGTGAGGAACGTTCCTCCCATGATCAGTCCGCAGAGGGTTATGATGGATCCCGACCAGGACAGCGCGTTCTGGATGGCCTCGTCGTTGGACAGACCCTTCAGCTTGCCCTCCCTTATACGGGTGGTCAGGAGGATATCGTAATCCATTCCGAGACCGAGGCATATGACGAACAGGACTATCGGCACGATCCATATGACATCGACCCCCATCAGGGTTCCGAACACGATGTTCAGCGTTCCGAGGGTCCACAGCACGCTCATCATGATGGTCGCGAGGGACCTTATCGGCGTGAAGTACACTCCGAGGACGAAGAACAGCAGTATGTAGATCAGGACTATGACTCCGATCTCGATCAGATGGAACTCACTGTTGACGATGTCCGATATGTCGTAGAGGACAGCGGCGGTACCGACGACCCAGGTTCCGACGACCCACGAGTTGTCGGCCTGATACTGGGACAGAACGTCCCTGGCGGTTCCGATGGTATCCATGGACGTCTGCGACATGGGCTCGTCCTTCACGATGACCATGATCTGAGCGTACATTCCGGTGGAATCGGGGTTCTCGGCGCTGTAGGAGACGAGTCCCGCACCGACATTGACCTGATAGTCGATCAGGCT
>DAXO01000056.1:31435-31852 GCA_002506425.1 Methanomassiliicoccaceae archaeon UBA480
ATCCCAAGCCTTGTAGGACTCGAAGAACTGCTGGAGAGGCAGTGTGACCATCTCGGGCAGTCCGGCCTTCTCGACTATAGCGTGATTGATGACGGACGGCGTCACATACGACGAGAGATTCTTCTCGGCGTAATCTGTTGCGAACTGCTTCGCGTATGTGTCTGCTGCTGCCTTGGCGGCATCGTCCGTCATTCCGGCGGCGACCGCCTGGTTGTATGCGCCCCCATAGGCCTGCTGGTAGGCGCCTTCGTAGAGCTTCTCCTTGGCCTGGAGAGTGACGACCTCCTTGACCTCTTCATAGAGGAAGGACCAGGGCGTCGGACCTAGGACCACACCTATGTTGGAATCCGCCTTTTGCAGATCCCCGGCCTCGCCGCCGAGCATCGATGCTCCTATGAGCCTGCTCTGCAGGGACGA
>DAXO01000056.1:31934-66679 GCA_002506425.1 Methanomassiliicoccaceae archaeon UBA480
GGCTGATCGAATTCGATGAGCGCATAGGTGGGCATCATGTACCCGCCGTCGGTGTTGGAGGTGATCTCCGTCACACCCTGCTTTCCTTCGGAATCGGGCATGACGCTGATCATATCGAAAGAGGTCTCGGAGGTCAGCGCGACGTATCCGAGAGGAACGGTGAGCAGTATGGCGACGGCCACGATGGGCACGGCGTGCTTGGTCGAGAACTTCCCCGCCCAGCCGAAGTACCTTCTGGAGAGCATGACCAGGCGGCCGTAGACGCCGTGGCGCATCTTGCTCTGTCCGGAATAGTCCTCGACCTTCCTGGGCCAGAAGACCTTGTCCCCGACGAGGGATATGACCGCGGGGATGAGAGTCAGAGCGGCGAGCATCGCCAGAACGATGCCTAGCGCGAGGGTGACTGCCATCGTGGACACGAGGCTGTAGGTGCACAGGGACATGACCGCGAATCCGATGATGACCGCGAGACCGGAAGTGAAGACGGACTCTCCGGCCCACTTGACGGCCTCTGTGAGAGCATCGTCCTTGGACCTCTTGTTGTAGATGCGCTCCTCTCTGTACCTCGCGATGATGAACACGGAGTAGTCGCATCCCGCTCCGAGCATGGAGACCAGCGCGATGGTCTTGGTGATGTAGAATATGTCCAGCATCTGTCCGAGGCCGAACATGAGGGCCAGGACCACACCGTAGGCCGTTCCGACCACGAGGGGAGGAACGAGAGCCGTGACGATGGTCCAGAAGAACAGACCGAGGAGAAGCAGGATTATCAGGATGGACAGCGGGTCGATCCTCTCGACATCCGCGTTCGCACCCTCCAGTGTGTCGTATGTGATCGCGGTGTTTCCGGTGACGTACGTCTTTATGTCCAGGCCGGACGCAGCCACAGCATCCGCCACCGCGGACCTGAGGTCGCCGATGGAATCCATTGCGGATATGCCGTCGCCGAACTGGATGGTGACCATGTACACTCCGGAGGAGGCGCCCTCCTGGCCGAAGGATCCCATGATCGTCTTGGACACGCCGTCGCCGAACTGGTTCTTCAGAGCGTCGTCCAGACATCCGTTCATTATGAATTTAGATTGGATAGAAGCGAGCTGCGTCGAATCCTCGTACGGTATGACGAGAACGACATCCGTGCTCAATGAGGAATCGAAGTACTTGTCGACGAGCGCCTGCCCGTCGGCGGATTCGGAATCGAGACCTCCCATCGCAGTCATATCGTAGTCCAGGACGTCCTCTGCCTGCGCCGCGAACGGCAGCGCGATGAGCAGGGCGACGACCCAGGCCGCGATTATGGCCTTGGGGTGCCTCCTGACATGCTGAGCGTATTTCTCAAACATGAGTTCACCTTTGAACACGCTCAAATTTACAGACGTATTTAAATATTTTGAACACGCTCAAAACAACATACGAAATAATCCCGTCGGATAGAGAAGGCCGGGAAATGACTGAAGTAGGGCATCAGGGAATGTGCACCAAACCGCATGAGACCAAGACCAAGGCGGAATCGATGAGAATGCTTCCTAAATCCCGTAGCGAAGGCCGCGTCAAACGCAGCGAGAAGACCGAGGAAATGCGCCGCAGGATCCTGGAGGAATCCATAAGGCTGTTCATGGAGCAGGGGTATGAGAAGACCACCACTCGCCAGATCATCCAAGGCGTGGGCATTCTCAACGGAAGCCTCTACAACATCTACAAGAGCAAAGAGGCCATCTTCACAGATATCATCCTCATGTCCCTGGATGTCGTCATGTCGCGCGCCTACAGGCACATCCCAGAGGATTCCGACAAGATAGACCTCCTGACGTACCTCATGTGCATGGAGATCTACCTCTCCAAGCGCTCCAAGCGCATCGCCGAGCTCCTATGCATCGTCAACGAGAACTGGAGCATCCGCAAGAAGGTCGATGAGACCGTCATCAACTGGGCCAGGGCCAACAGCGCCATGGGGAACCTGTACCTCGGCCTCGATGAACCTCTGATGAGGCTCGATGCATGCTCCGGAGCGACGTTCATCTTCATCGAGAGGCTCGCCAACGAGCCCGAGGATGTGAACGAGGCCGCCGCGATGGCTATAGCCGTGGAGACGGTGGACGCTCTGTTCCACAGGCCCTCGAGCGACGTGGCCGCCCGCGTATCCTCCCTGATATCCAGCTTCTCGAGCGAGGAGATAGTCATCTGCGGTCTCCGCATCCTCTGAAGCACCGTTTTATTATCCGTCCGCGATGGGGTGGACATGAAGAAAGAGATGAGCTCCTTCGACGTCCGCTCCGTCGTCACGGAGCTGGCCGCGCTGGAAGGCGCCCATATGGACAAGATCCATCACTGGGGCTCCGGCAACGTCCTTTTCAGACTCAACATACAGGGCCAAGGGAAGAAGGAGCTCTTCTTCGAGGACCGCAAGTGGCTCTACTGCCCCTCGAAGAAGCCCGAAACGCCCACCATGCCGTCGACGTTCGCATCCTACCTCAGGAAATACATAGACAACGCCCGCGTCGGCAAGACCAGACAGGTGGGGTTCGACAGGATAGTCGAGATGGAGCTGACGAAGTCCGACGGGGACTACAAGCTCATCTTCGAGATGTTCGGAGGAGGAAACGTTCTCCTCCTGAAGGACGGGATCATCCAGAACTGCCTCGTCCAGAAGACCTTCAGGGACAGGAAGACGCGCCCGGGCGAGCAGTACGTCATGCCGAAGTCCAGGTTCGACCCCACCCTGTCCACGGAGGAGGATTTCCTCGTGTCGTTCAGATCCTCGGACGCCGACGCCGTCAGGACCCTCGCCACCGCGGTCAACCTCGGAGGGCAGTACGCCGAGGAAGTGTGCACCCGCGTGGGTATCGCCAAGGGGACTCCGGCCAAGGACGTAGACGATGCCACGGTATCGAGGATGTACGAAGCCATGGAGGACATCGTGAGGCACGTCCTGCAGGAGCCCGAGCCTACGGCATACCTCAAGGACGGCGAGATAGAGGATTTCGCACCTGTTGTCCTGATGTCTCATTCGGATCTGGAAGCAAAGCGCTACGGAACGCTGTCGGAGGTCATCGAAGCATACCTGGAGCAGACCGGCAAGGCTGAAGAGGAAGCGTACGTGAGTCCCGCCGTCGAGAAGCTCATGAAGAGGATCTCCAAGCAGGAGGAGACCCTCGTCGAGTACAGATCGCAGGAGGAGGAGTACCGCAGGAAGGCCGAGGCCCTCTATGCGGACTACCAGAAGGCCTCCCAGCTGCTCCAGGTGCTGGACGAGCAGTCCAAGATCATCACCTGGGAGAAGCTGAAGGAGGGCGCGGCGAAGATCCCCTATGTCGAATCGATCGATCCGGCCAAGCACAAGGTACGCGCCAAACTGGGCGAAGAGACCATGGACCTCGACTGGACCAAGGGCATCGACGCCAACGCCTCGGACCTATACCAGAAGGGGAAGGACGTCGGAGAGAAGGCGAAGCGCGCGGAGGAGGCTCTGAAGGAGAGCCGCGACGAGCTCGCCAAGGTGCAGAAGGGCATCGATAAGGAAAGGGCCCTCGCCGCCGAGCGCGCTCAGCCCACAAAGCAGTTCTGGTTCGAGAGATACAAATGGTTCATAACCACCGGCGGACGCCTCGTCATAGCCGGAAGGGACGCCCACAGCAACGACAACATCGTCAAGAAGCATCTGAAGGACGGGGACCTCTACGCGCATGCGGACGTCCACGGTGCGCCTTCGGTGATAGTCAAAGACGGCGCCAAGGCCGAACCGGAAGAGCTCCGCCAGGCCTGCCTGTTCGCGCTCGCGCAGTCCAAGGCCTGGATCGCGGCCCTCTCCGAAGGAGGGGCGTTCTGGGTGTACCCCGACCAGGTGAGCAAGACCCCCAACCCCGGAGAATTCGTCCCCAGAGGAGCGTTCATAGTCCGCGGGAAGAGGAACTACGAGTACCATCTCCCTATGGAGCTCGCAATCGGAGAGATCGAATACGAAGGGAACAGGAAGATCATGTGCGGTCCGACCGACTGCTTCCGTAACTGCGAGAAATACATGGTGGTGCGTCCCGGGAAGCCGAAATCCGGACGCAGGACCAACGACATCGCGAAGAGATTCGATGTTCCCGAAGAAGAGGTCTCCAGGATAGTGCCTCCGGGCGACCTGGAGGTTGTCCGCGAGGTCTGGCCCAAGGAGGAAGAGGAACCCGACGACGAGTGATGCTCTCTACGAAAGGGTTCACGAATACGATTAAGTACGGAGTTCGACGATGCTTGAGCACGGTCAAAGACCGATAGGTGTTTGAAATGGCAAATGTGAGCAAAGGAAACATCCTCGGGATACTCGCTCTCATCGGGGCCATCCTGATGATCGTCGGAGTGTTCGTCACATGGGTGAGCTTCGAGGCGTCGACGCTCCTCGGATCCACGGCGTACGACTATACCGGATGGCAGGTCTATTCCGATGACATGTTCTCGGATGCGGAGTACAACTACGCTCCCCTCGTGACCCTCGTCGCAGGAATCGTCGCATTCTTCACGGCAGTGCTGCCGATCGTACTCAAGAAGCCTGCCGTCAACAGGATGCTCGGAGTCGTCTCTCTGATCCTCGGCATCGTCGCCCTCGTCCTCATGGTCCTGTTCTACGGACAGATGGACAGCATCAGCTTCGGAAGCCTCGCCTCGTTGAGCGCCAATGCGGGCATGGGACTCTGGATCTCCCTTGTTGGAGCAGTCCTCCTCGTGCTCGGCGCGATCGTCGACATCGCCGGCAAATACGTCTGCGAGTGATGCAAAACGGCCCGCAAGGGCCATCTTCCTTTCTCAATCCGATTCGATAGATGGGCAACGACAGCTTCGTCGACGCGAAAACGAGCCTGCGTGCACTTCATGACACACAGGTGGCTGAAATGGTGCCCGCGCCGGGATTCGAACCCGGGTCAAGAGATCCGCAATCTCACAGGATATCCAAGCTACCCCACGCGGGCAAAATATGCCTAAATGGTTGAGTTAAGACGTTTGTCTCATGCCTCAGGGTGGGACAGGTAGCGGGTGATGTATCCGGCAATCCTGTTCCTCATCTTGACGGACGAGACGTCTGTCAGAGAGCTGACCATCTCTTTGTTAGCATCGAAGTCCTTGCTGAAGGCCTGGGGATACTTGTTGACGAGATCGATAGCGACTCTCTTGATGTAGGTGGGTCTTATTCTTCCCATATCATTCACCGAGTTGGTCCGGACTAAGTGGATGCTGTATTTATATCTAACCTAGAACATCGAATTCCGAAACCGTTGCACATTACTCCTTTCTATTCCTGCTTCTCTTGGGCCTCCTTAGGGTCTTTTGACGGATTCCAGGAGCATCGGCGACATCAGCTCAGGGAAACTTCTCCTCATAGTCCAAAAGATTGCACAGCCCCCGATCATCGTCTACTTCAGTGAGAACCATAGACGCCTTAGACAGCGACCTCGACTGCAACATTCTTCTTCTGGAGCTCCATGTTGAGAAAAACACTTTCCTAAGACGACACATCGTGATGATTAGTAGGAATTTCACGAACCCCGTTCCAATGGTAGATTCCATCAAATGCACTCGGATCCCATCGAATCTTCCGATGCTCTTGCATAGATCGAACGTAATTCTCAGAAGCAAGCGCTGGCGGTAAAAGTCGATACAGAATCAATTGCCGGTCATCCTGCTCTCTTCTCCGGAATCCTTCTTCTTTGGAATAATGAATGTTATCATCTGATTCAGGCTCCTGTCGGCATTCTTCGTGATCAATTTGAATCCATGGGATGTGTAGTACGGAACAAGCTCGTCATGGCAGTCAAGACGAACAACTCTGCATCCGACGAGTCCCCTTGCCTGATCAAGTTTCTCAAAAGCGACATCCAACAGATAACTTCCCAATCCTTTCGGGGCTTCAGCCGAGCGTGATAGCTGGCCTATTAGGAACGACTGAACGATGTTGGTATTGGAATCAATGTTCATACTCTTCTTCGTCTTGCCGCTGAGGAGATTCTCCTGAGGGACCCTCATGCATTTGATACTGATGGTGATGTATCCGAGGACGCTCGCATCATTCTTCCAGACTGCTAGATACGTCCGGGAGAGGTCTCTTGTTTCCATGTCGATTGCCTTTTCCCTCAGGAAAGATTCCGTGGCCGAGTCATGAACCGATTTGAAGGACCTCAGGATGTCTGATACGACATCCCGCCCGTATTCTTCAATCATTTCGGACAGAGAGAGAATTTCGTATTGCTTGTCCGAATCCAGAGCAATCACTTCTTACGTGCATACTTCTCGACAAGTCTGCGTGCGATTTCGCTATCCGCGCTGGCGTACTCTATAATGGAGTCCCCACGCTCCCATCCGACACCACTCTCGACAAGTTCGTCAAGGTTGGCGGCAGACTCCTTAGAGTCAATAACCATGTCCTGGTAGAACGATTCTGTCGCCATTGCCTGTACCTCTGACTATCAGTATGCTGCCGGCGTAGATAAGCATTAGCGACTATGTATCAAACCCGCAATTCGTGAACTTCCTGTCGATCTTCGTGATGTGCCGTCTTAGGAAAGCGTTTTTCTCAACAGGGAGCTTCAGAAGAAGAATATTTTGCAGTCGAGGTCGAGTTTGTTACCGAGGTGACGAATGTCGCAAGCTCCTTCAATAGTCTTCGCGGCCCACCAATCCTCCCAGAGAATCGATCTTCCAAGCCGGGATATGACAGTATCCCTGCGGATTCTTCACGAGATAGTCCTGATGGTACTCTTCCGCACGCGCCCACTGTGTCAGAGGGCCTTCTTCGACATGGAACTCGCCGTACCGGCCGGCCTGCTCCGCCAGAACCCTGCTGACAATTGCCGCCGACTCCGGATCGGTCCAGTACACCCCGGTCTGATACTGTATGCCGACATCGTTCCCCTGCCGGCGCTCCTGCGTGGGATCTATCAGATAGAGGAAGACCGAGAGGATGTCCTCCAGCGATATGACGGATGGATCGTAGACGACCTTCACCGTCTCGCGGTACCCCATGCGGCCGGAGCACACGAGCATGTAATCCGGGATATAGTGCGGATCCCCATTGGCGTACCCGCACTCGGTGGAGACGATGCCGGGAATGCCGGTAAGGGCCTTCTGAAGGCCCCAGAAGCATCCGCCGGCGAGGTAGATTTCGCTCATGGACGCCTGGGCTTCCCGCAGGACTTGGCTCCTTCGGGACAGGGTCCGCGGACGCAGGACGGGCCCGCATCGCGGAATATGACGGGTGAAACCTCGCGGCACTGCCTGAGCATCTCGTCCGCCACCTCTCTGATCTCCCACTGGGCCCTGCTGCAGCACCTCATCGAGAAGAAATGCAGAAGCTCGCGGGCGTTCATGGTAACGGTTATGTTGGTGGTGCATCCGTTCGGAAGGAGATATCTGGCATCCTCCGCCGGGATCCCCATCTCCTCCAGCCTGTCGTAGGCGCTCCAGATCGCATCCATCGTCTCCCGGAACAGGTCCTCTGCCTCGGGATTCCCGCTCACGGTAGGAGGCACCACGAAGGTGGGCTCTCCGAGGGAGACGTACCTCTGGCTCTGCTGGGAGAATGAGGCTATGCGGTGCCTCACCAGCTGATGGGTGAGTGCGCGGGAAACGCCCTCTATCGAGAATGTGAAGACGGCATGCTCTATCACCGAGTGATGACCCATCCCGACTATGCGGGACAGGGTCCTCTCCGGATCTATGTCCTCCATTATCTCCGACGCGGGCCTCTCGGAGTAGCACGAGTTCCCAGCAGCGGCACAGATCCTGTCGGCGTCCGGAGTATATGCCAGCAGCTTGACCTTCATTGTGATTCACCCTTCCATATGGTATCGCGCACCTTGTCCATCCTCTCCCTGTCCATAAGGTCGGCGAGCCTGACTATGCGGATGTCCCTCGTATCGAGAAGCTTCGCGATGCCGCTCACATGGGCATCCCCTACGATGACCACCATGTTGCTGAAGCGCTTTGCCGCCTCGTTGATCTGCTCAGCCATGTGGACGTTGCGCTCGTCTATGAGCTTGCGCACCAGAGTGGGGTACTTCCTGCGCATCCCCTCGATGTACGCGCCCTCGTCCTCCGCGAAGCTCTTCTGGACATCGGCGACCTTCTTCTTGCCGCCGATGGAATCCGAGATGCCGGACAGGCGGTAGCGGATCTTCTCCTTGGCGGACATCTCCGCCCACATGTCGTTCATGACGCGCATCGCATCGGTGTCGATGGGGATGATCTCCGCTCCGGCGAGCTTTCCTGCATTGATGGCGGCGAGGAATTCTCCTCCGAGCTTGGCTCCGTGCTCCTCGGACATCCTCTGCTGATACTTCGACGTCTGCTTGTATATGGAGGACATCTCGGGCTCTTTGTCCGAAGGAGCATCCGATGCCGCGGCAGTCATTGCGTTCATCCTGCCGACATCGAGCTCGAGAAGGACGGCATCGGGCCATGTGTTCTTGACGATGAACGCCACGGGCTCCGCGAGATTGAACACGTGTCCCGTGCCGACGATCGTTATCATGATGACGGGATTGTTGTATAGTTAATAACAATATAGAGAGACGAAACGCCGCTTAGTCCTCTGTATATGTATTCTCATTACGTATCCATCGAGAACTAAAATAGCAAGCCTGCGGATACGACGCTATGCAGGCCATATCCGTCCGCGGGCTCGTCAAGTCGTACGGCGACGTGCAAGCGGTTAAGGGCATATCATTCGACGTGCCCCAAGGATCGTTCTTCGCATTCCTGGGCCCCAACGGTGCCGGGAAATCGACGACGATCTCTTCAATCTGCTCTCTTCTGACACCGGACTCTGGAACCATCGAGATCATGGGGAAGAGTATATCGGATCCCGCCGTCCGCAGCAGCCTGGGAATCGTCTTCCAGGACCCTGCACTGGACAAGAAGCTCACCGTCCGCGAGAACCTCGCCATCAAGGGGTCACTGTACGGCCTCGACAACCTCGAGACCGCCGTCGACAAGGCGATCGCCGAAGCAGACTGCGTCGAATTCGCCGACCAGAGATACGGCACCCTCTCCGGAGGACAGAGGCGCAGGGCCGACATAGCCCGTGCACTCGTCCACGGACCCAGCATACTCATCCTGGACGAGCCCACGTCCGGACTCGACCCGCACACCCGCAAGCTCCTGTGGGACGAGATCTTCAAGCTCAACAAGGAGCAGGGGATTACCGTGCTCCTCACGACCCACTACATGGAAGAGGCTGCCAATGCGGACGACGTCGTCATAATTGACCACGGCGAGATTGTGGCGCACGGCACGCCCACGGAGCTCAAGGAGATGTTCAGCTCCGATAGGCTCACGATCGTCCCCAAGGAGGCCGATGTGGTCGAGAAGATCCTGTCCGACGCCGGGATCGGCTTCTCCGCGGACAAGAGCATCCTGACGGTTCCTCTGACCCGCACGGTCGACGCCATACCCGTGCTCGAACTGGTGAAGGAGCATATCGCATCGTTCGAGGTCCGCACCGGATCCCTCGACGACGCCTTCGTATCCATAACCGGAGGTGGAGACGAATGAACACGGAAGCGATCATCAACCTCTCGAAACGCTGCACGCTGAACTACTTCAGGGACAAGCAGAACATATTCTTCTCCCTGATGAGCGCCCTCATCGTGGTGATGCTCTATCTGCTGTTCCTCAGGGACATGTTCATCCAGTCCTATCCCGACCTGGACGGCGTGAACAACCTCGTGGACGTGTGGGTGCTGTCCGGAATCCTGGGGATCATCCCCGTCACGACCTGCGCCGGAGCCCTTCAGACCATGGTCGAGGACAGGACCGAGGGGAAGATCCGCGACATCCTCGTCACGCCCATGAGGCCTTCCGAGATCGCCCTGGGCTACATCCTCAGCACCTTCATCGTCGGATTCGTGATGAGCATCATCACCTTCGCGGTCTGCCTGGCATACCTGGCCGCGACCGGATGCCCGCTGGACGGGATGGGAGTCGTCTGCACGTTCGTCATGCTGATCCCCTCGGCGATATCCGCCACCGTCATCATGTATGTCTGTACGACCTTCATGAAGAGCAACGGAGCCTTCTCCGGATTCTTCACCACCGTGAGCGTGCTCATCGGATTCCTCGCCGGGATCTACATGCCCATGGGATCCATGCCTGCGGCCATGCAGACCATAGGAACCCTCATGCCCGCGAGCCAGATGACCGCGGCGTTCAGGGACCTCCTGGCCTCCGACGCTCTGGACAAGGCTTTCGGAGGGATGTCCGCGACGGAGCTCGCCGACTTCCGCACGGATATGGGATTCGACCTCCAGCTCGGAGGGGTCGAGCTCTCGATGGCGATAATGCTCGGATACGTCGCGATCGTGACCATCGTATTCTTCGCATTGGCTGCCTACAGGTCCGGCAGAAGGCGAGATCGAAACCTGCTTTGAAACCGGGGCGGCAGGGAACCCGCCCCATCTCCCCTTTTCCATAATCCCGACGGCAATTCGATATTATACCGCGAACGGATTAGTCGGAGCATGCGCAAGTACGACCTCGTCTGCTTCGATATGGATGGCACCCTCACGACCGTCCGCAGCTCATGGAGCTGGGTCCACGACTGCTTCGGCGTCGACAACGAGCCTGCATACAGGGCATTCGTGAACGGCGAGATAGACGAGGAGGAGTTCATGCGCAGGGACATAGGACTCTGGATGAAGGAGAAGCCGGGCGTCACCATACGCGACATAGCGAAGACTTTCCAGACCATCCCTCTGATCGGGGGGATACAGGAGACGGTCGCGTGTCTGGAAGACAACGGCATCCGCTGCGTCATCATCAGCGGAGGGATTGACCTCGCCGCGAGGATGCTGAAGGACGAGTTCGGCTTCGACGACTATCTGGCCGATGAGCTGTGCTGCGACCCCCGGGGCGTCCTGACCGGAGAAGGGAAGAGGAATCTCGACCTCAGAGACAAGGGGATCGAGGTGCGCAGATTCATAGAGAAGTACGGCACGACCAAGGAGAGGACCGTGTCGATAGGGAATTCGTACACTGACATCCCGATGTTCAAGAACTCGGGGCTGTCGATCGCCTTCAATCCGACCGATCCGTACACGTCGGAGGCCGCGGATTACACCGTGGAATCGGACAACATCGCCGATGTCCTCGATTTCATCCTGACGGACGACCCGCCCGAGAAGAAGAGCGGGATGCGCCCCCATCAGGCCTGAAACGGATTGCCGATAGGGGACGGGGGCATGGCCCCCTGAACCCGTTCACTCGTCGTAGTCCTCGTCGTCGATAATGTAGTCCGACTCGTCGAACTCGTCATCCAGATCGAGGACGTCGTACGTCTTCTTGCGGATCTTGCCGTAGATCCTGACGATGTCCCTTGCCTCGGCGGAACCATGCTTCACCAGGTTCCCCTTGGTCTTGATCGCGTGGATGAGGCAGTCGAAGTCCTCGAACTTCAGAACCGATCCGACCACGAACTCGTCGTCCGGCTCGGCCTCGACCCTCAGGGGGTACGTCCTGCCGACATCGTTGACCGACACCTTCAGACTGAGGATGTCGAACCTCTTGACCCACAGCTTCTTGATCTTGGTGGCCAGGGCCTTCTTGACCCTGCGGCCGTCGGGCATCTCGATGTAGGTGACGCAGACCTTGCGGCCGTCGTCCAGCTCGAATTCGTCGTCTAGCGCGACTATATCGTTGCTCTCGAGGGTCGTGCGCGTCTGCTCGGAGACATCCCCGTCGCTGTATACGACAGGAACCTCCAGGAGCTCCGGGATCTTGATGGTCTCGGAAGTAACCTTCCCGCACTCGTTGCATCTGAATGTGCCCTCCAGGGTGGCCTTTCCCATCTTCCCCTTGAGGATCTGATGCTCCGTCTCGTCGTCGCAGTCGGGGCACAGATAGACTATCGTGTCCGGCATATCTCTCTGGATCATTTCAATCACCAATGCGCCATGAACGGGAGTCCCGAGCCCCGGAATGACTGCTGTCGGTAGCCTCCCGCGTGTTTAAATGTTGCCCTGCGACCTCAACGGACCACGAACGGTGCGCCATGGCCGGGGATGACCACGTCCGCATACCTGCGGATACGGTCGATGCTCTCCAGTGCCAGCCTGCGGTCGGTGTTCAACGTCGGAGCCTTGTCCTCCCGGAGATTCCCTTCGAGGGGGACCGCGTCTCCGGCGCAGACGTAGTGCCTGTCCGCATCCACGAACACGCTGGTCTCCTCGGTGCAATGACCCGGGGTATGGACCATCCTGACTCCGGGACACACCTCGTACTCCTCCTCGTCTATGACGACGGCATCCTTGATCTCCGACTTCCCGCCCTTGTGCACCAGGACCTTCGCTTTCGGATATCTCTTGAGGTTTCCCGTATGGTCGCTGTGCGTATGCGTGAGGATGACCGTGTCCACCTCGTTCGGGAATATCCCTATCTGCCTGAACGAGGTCTTGATGGCGGGCCACATGTACTCGGTGCTCGTATCGACCACGATGTTCCTCCCGTCGGCCCTGATCAGGGTCGATGTGGAATGGGCGGCTTTGAGCTCCCCCTCCTCGTCGCGCTCCAGGAATCCGATGCAGAGGATATCGAGCTGTATCATGAGCCATGCTAGTGTGAGCCCGTCCTATAACTGTTGCTCTGGTAACACTAGTATTAAATTCGTATGCGTGATTTCGAGGACATGGACTGCATAGAGGCCCATTGGAACAAACGCGCGCCGTCGTACGACGAGTTCGTCGTCAGAGGATACTCGGATCTGAGGGAGCGCAGGGCCTGGCAGGATCATTTCACATCCATACTCGGCAGCGAACCGCTGGAGATACTCGATGTGGGCTGCGGACCCGGCATAGTCTCGATGCAGCTGGCCGATCTGGGACACAGGATCACATCCGTCGATCTCTCCGAGGAGATGCTCGAGCGCGCCAGGAAGAACGCTTCGGATAACGGCCTGGACATAGACTTCCGGAAGGGGAACGCCATGGCCCTGGACTTCCATGACGATTCATTCGATGCTGTCGTCAGCGACTATATGCTGTGGACCGTTCCCGATCCCGAGAAGGTCATCTCCGAATGGATGCGCGTCCTGAGGCCCGGCGGCATCCTGGCGTTCACCGACGGGGACTGGTTCAACGATCCCCGCTCGACGCCCCTGAGATGCAGGATCTCCTCATTCTTCCACAGCATGGAGAAGAAAGGGCGGGAGGATGACGATATGGGCGGCTTCGAGGAGCAGGAGCTGTGGTCGAGAAGAGCCCAGCGGCCCGCCGACGATGTCCGCATGGCCGAAGCCGCCGGATTCTCCGACATACGCGTGATACACGACGTCCAGAAAAAGGTCCTCCACGGCAGGAGATACCTGGCCCACGGGCTGACCAACGACCATTACACCGTGGTCGCCCGCAAGAAAAAGGCATGAGCCCCGGGCTCTCACTTCGTCGCGCAGATGAAGAACGAGAACGGAAGATACTGGATCCTTCCGTCCTTCTCCACCTTGCAGGAGTCGCGGCCGTCGGTCTCCACGGTGAGCCTCTGCACTCCGAGCTCAATCAGCGCATCCACGTCCCACTGGGGACGGCGACACCTGCTCAGAGGCAGATCCATCGCTATATCCCTCATGATGCGGGTGTCCACGCCTCCTGTGACTGGATGCACGGCCTCCCTGTCGCCTCCTGCCTCCCTGAACTCCTTGTCGAAGAGGTACAGGTAATGGTTGCCGTCGAAGAGCATGAGCTTTCCCCCGTCCTTCAGGACGCGCAGCCACTCGGAATACGCGCCGAGAGGATCCTCCAGATTCCACACCACGTTGCGGGAGATGACGATGTCGAAGGCTTCGTCCGGGAAATCGAGATGCTGGGCATCCATCAGCCTGAGATCGGCCTCGACGCCATATCTGTCGCAGTTGCCCGTAGCCTGATCGAGCATCCCCTGAGAGCAGTCTATGCCGACGACGCTATGGCCCTCCCGTCCGAGTATTACAGGGAAAAAGCCCGGACCCGTTCCCACATCTAGTATGTCCAGCTCCTCGCCGTCGATGTATTCGCGGATTATGTTCAACCAGTGATCGGAACGTCCGGAATCGATGGATTCCGATACGGACTCGGAATAACCCTCGGCCCTCTTCGCCCAATAGCTCCTTACCTCGTCCAGGTGGCTCATCGGTCCGATAACACGAATCATAAATAAATAATACCGACCTCGGAGAGGGATAAATCCGATACTCGCTATGACCCTTCCATGGAATACATCCCGGATATGGACATCGCCGAGGACGAAGAGGTCTATCCTCCTTCTGAAGACAGCATACTGCTGATAGAGTCCCTCGATACACGGCCGGGAGAGAAGATCCTCGAGATAGGCTGCGGCTCCGGAGTAGTCTCCATCCATTGCGCGAAGAACGGATGCGCCGTGACCTCCGGGGACATCAATCCCAAAGCCGTCGAATTGACGCGGAGGAACGCGGAATCCAACGGAGTCTCCATCGATGTCCGCGAGACCGATGTGTACTCCGGGATCGATGGCAGATTCGATACCATCGTGTTCAACCTCCCCTACCTCCCCGTGGACGAGGAGGGGCTGCTAGCCAAGGCCTGGTCGGGGGGACCCGACGGGATGGGCCCGCTCCCCGAGCTCCTGGAGGGCGCATCCGCCCATCTCCTCGACGGGGGAAGGGTCGTAGTGGTTGTGTCCTCGCTCATGGACGGGCACGCCTTGGAGATGTGCCTCGAAGGATGGGACGGAAGGACCCTCGGGGAGCAGAGGCTGTTCTTCGAGAAGCTTGCCGTGCTCGAGCTACGTCCGATCAATCGACGCGGACCTCTTGAGGCTCGGCGGCGGCATACGGCTTGGCGGTGAGGACCAGCAGCACGACGAACATCGCCAGGGCCAGGAGGACGTACCAGCCCAGTATCGTCTCCACGGCCGTATTCCCGCAAACCATCCCAACGACCAGATTGGGCACCGCCGCGCCCCCGTAGGAAGTGAGATAGATCGTAGAGAACGTTCCCGCCCTCTGCGCCTGCGTGGCACGGCCCAGCAGCTCCGATACGCCCGCAGTGAAGGCGATCCCCTGGGATATGCCTGCGGCTATGCTGAAGACGCAGAATGCGACGAGGCTGTCCCATGCGGATAGCGAGAGATACATCATCGCGGCGCACAGCACATAGATGCCCAGCCCCATCCTCTGAGCGAACCTCGTGTCGAACCGGTTGGCGAAATAGCTCCCGAAGGCATTGGGCAGCAGAAGAGAGACGAAGACCGCAGCGGATACGAAGGCATCGTGGACACCGAACTGCTCCGCGACTATGGTCGAGCTGAACGATTGCGAGAATCCTCCCAGCGCCCATGTCGATACGAACACCATCGCACAAGCCGCGTATATGCGGACGCATCCCTTGGGGAGGGTCACCCGGGGCATCATCGACCTTAGAAGCCCGGGTCTGCGCGGAACGGTCTCCTTGGAGAACGCGATGAGCACGAGGATGGCCGCAATGGCGACGGCCGCCGCCACGAAGTACGAGGAGGGACCCACGCCCGCATACGCGACCAGTCCTCCGGACGAGAATGCTCCGAGGGAGAGTCCGAGCGTCGGAGCGCTGCTCGTTATCATGGGACCGACCCATTTCGGAAGATCCGAGGACAGATCCACCACGTATGCGGCGACCGTGCTCGATCCGAGTCCGCTCGCCATGCCCTGAACCAGCCTTCCGACCATTATCATCCCGGGATCGTCCACCATCGCGAATGTGAGAGCTCCGCATATCGATACGAGAAGGATCATCATCGTGGCCGGACGACGCCCGAGATGATCCGAGATGCGCGGAAGGAATAGCAGAGGGACGACCGTCCCCAGCAGATACCACATGGACGCCATCGACAACTGCGCATGCGTCATGCCCAGCTCCTCCTGCCACATCGAATACAGCGAAATGGGCGAACCCGATGTGAAGTAGAGGACCAGCAGAGCTCCCGTGGCCGCTATGAAGCTGAACCTTGTTCTGGCGTCCATTCCCCGCCTCAGATGAAGTTCGTCCAGATCTTCTGCTCGTAGGCGGGCAGGTCCACTCCTGCATTCCTGCCGGCCTCGATGCACTTGAGCAGCCACGCCATGTTGGCTCCCAGGAACCTCATGGTCTGGAGGCCCTCGGCATCCTGCTCCACCTCCTGGGGCGTGTTGCCGTGGACCTGGTTCCAGTAGTTGGACGAGACCACAGGCATGTTGGATATCGAGAAGTACTTGTCCAGGCGGTCGAAGGCCGCCGTGGCGCCTCCGCGACGGCAGGAGACGACTGATGCCCCGAGCTTCCCGGCCATGCGTCCGCCGACGGAGTAGAACAGCCTGTCGGCGAATGCGCATATCTGACCGGACGGACCTGCGTAGTACACCGGAGCACCGAGGACTATGGCATCGAACTCGTCTAGCCTGGCGGCGATCTCGTTGACCTGGTCGTCGATAACGCATCTTCCGCTTCCGCGGCAGTATCCGCACGCCCTGCATCCGGGCGTATCGCTCCTCACATGGACTATCTCGGACTCCACCCCTCTGGAGCCGAGCTCCTCGGCGATCTCGATCAGCGCCCTGTGGGTGCAACCCTTCGCATGCGGACTTCCGTTGACCAGCAATACCCTCATGACAGCCGTGATGCGGCGCACCGCTAAAAAGGGTGTGAGCCCCGCCGGAGGACCGACGGGGCGGGGGCATCACTGCCCCAGAAGCTTGGAGATGGCCTTGGAGAGCAGCTCGTTGGCCTGTTTTCCGTCGATCTTGCCGCGGAGAGCACCCATGACGGGCCCCATGAGCGGCCCGATCGCCGCCATTCCCTTGGAACGGACGAACTCGGCGCGCTCGTTGACGATGCCTTCGATGACCGATTCGGCCTCCGAGGAATCCATCGCACCGAGGCCGAGCTTGGAGATGGCTTCCTCCGGACCTGTTCCGGAGCACATCTCCCTGATCAGCGCGGGAAGCGCCTCCTTGGCGAAGCGCCCCTCCTTGAGCATTCCGAAGGCCTCCAGGAGGGCGTCGTCGGAGATCGCCGACGGCTCCAGGCCGTCATGCTCGAGCTCGACGAACGTGTTCAGGATGGTCGTCGCCGCTATGGACGCCATGCCGTCGGAGGCGAGCATCTCGAAGAGCTCGTCCTGACCCTTCCTGACGATCTGCTTGGACTGCTGGGGGTTGACGCCGTAGTCCTTCACCAGACGGGCCTCGATCTGCTCCGGGAACTCGGGCATGTTGCTGCGGATGAGCTCCATGCGGGCATCGGTGATGCGGGTCGGAGGAACATCGGTCTCCGGATACATCCTGGCGGCTCCGGGGAGCGGCCTCGAGTACTTCGTGGTGCCGTCCGGGAGCGGATCGCGGGTCTCCTCGGGAACCCCGACGAGAGCCTCGTTCGCCCTGGCTACAGCCACCTCGAGCGCGTCGCGGGCCTTCTTCTCGGGCGCGGCACAGATGACGAACGCATCGTTCTCGCCGGTCATGCCGAGATGCTCCCTGAGCGCATCCACATACTCCTGCGAGATCCCGTAGTTGGGGAGCTCGTCGGAATGGAATATGCCCTTGACGCCGCGGGTCCTCGCCCTCTGGGCCATCTCGGACCCGAGCCTCAGCTTCCCCTCATCGCCGTTCATCACGCCAGAGAAGCCGGGGAGACGGACGGCGAGGACGCGTCCCTTGGAGGAGAGAGCGCCCTTGATGACCTTGGAATCGCAGGAGGCGAAGATGTCCGTCACATCCTCCGCGACGAACTCGGCCGGAGCGGTGCCCCTGGCATTGAGGATCTCCTTGATGCGGATGAGCATCTTCTGCCTCGCGACCTCGTTCCTGACATAGTCGGGGATGAGCCTGAGCTCCCCGACGCCCTTCAGCTCTATGCGGGCTCCTCCCGGAATGGAGATGTTGAGGTCCTGACGGATGGTTCCGATTCCTCTCTTGACGCGGCGGGTGGCCCTCAGAAGGGTACCGATGCGGTAAGCGACCTCCTGGACCTCCTCCGGAGTCCTCATGTCGGGGCCTGTGGCGACCTCTATGAGGGGTATGCCGAGACGGTCGAGCCTGTAGAGGACCTCGTCGCCCTTGGTCTCGACCTTTCTCGCGGCATCCTCCTCGAGACACACGGAGAGGATGGAGATCTGCCTGCCGCCGGCATCGACGTGGCCGTCGGTGGCGACCAGTGCGGTCCTCTGGAATCCGGAGGTGTTGGATCCGTCCACGACGATCTTCCTCATGAAATGGATCTCGTCGATCACGCTGGCTCCGAGCATCTCCGAGAACGTCAGGGCGATCTGCATCGCGTCGGGATTCACTCCGTGCGGAGGCTCCTCGTCGAGTTCCACGAGACAGCTGGTCCCCTCGCAGCACTGGTACCTGAAGCCCATGTGCCTCTGGAACTGGGCGAGCGCGGCGCGGTCGATCTCCCCCATCTCGCTCGTCGTGGGCCTGAGCTTCCTGAAGTATGCTCCGGTGCCCTCCTCGCAGAGACGGCTGTCGCAGTCGCAGAACAGCTTCCTGGTGTCGAGCTGCTGATGGATCTCGATACCGCACATCATCTCGTAGTCTTCACTCATCGATGGTCCTCCTGTCGGACATCTCGTTGGCGATTGGGGTCGCCATGATCTCCTTGGCCTTCTCCGGCGAATCGGTGTTCGCCAGGGCCCACATCAGCTTGACGTAGGCGGTCTCGGGCAGCATATCCAGAACCGTTATCGCACCGGCCTCCAGCATGTCCCTTCCGGTGTTGTACACGTTGAGATTGGTCCTTCCGTTGAGGCACTGGCTGGTCATCACCACGACGGACCCGTTCTCGACCGCCTTGCGGATAAGGGGGATCATGCCCTCGCAGACGTGGCCGAGACCCGATCCAGCGATGACTATGCCCTTGGACTTCATGAAAACGGGCTCGAAGAGCTCGGGGCTCATCCCCGGATAGTATTGGAGCAGGACGCAGGAGGTCTCCATATCGGTGACCGCCGAGACCTTGCCTTCGCGGACCTTCGGCCCGTCGATGCGCACCTGCATCTTCCCGTCGGCATCGAGATGGGCAACCGGCAGGGCGTTGATCGAATGGAACGCATCCCTGCGGGAGGTATGCATCTTGCGGACACGGGTTCCGTAATGGACGGCGAATGAATCGTCACCGGGGGTGTCGTGCATGACGACGAACACTCCGGAACGGTCCGCACCCACGGCGAAGCGGACGCAAGCCATCAGATTGCTCGAC
Source organism: Methanomassiliicoccaceae archaeon UBA480 (assembly GCA_002506425.1). Classification (GTDB taxonomy): domain Archaea; phylum Thermoplasmatota; class Thermoplasmata; order Methanomassiliicoccales; family Methanomethylophilaceae; genus Methanoprimaticola. Next base: position 51,125 of record DAXO01000056.1, read on the forward strand.
GCATCGGACGACGGGCGGTCGGAGGAGCGCTGAGCGCCCACCAGGATGACGGGCTTGGGAACATCCCCGAGCATGAACGAGAGCGCCGCGGCGGTGTATCCCATGGTGTCGGTCCCGTGAGGGATGATGACCGCATCGGCTCCGCCGTCGATCTCCTCGGCGACGGCCCTGGCCAGCTCCTGCCAGTGCGCCGGATCCATGTTCTCGGAGAAGATGGAGAACAGGACGCGGGCGTCTATGTTCGCGAGCTCTCTGATCTCGGGCACCGCGTTGACCATATCGGAGGTGGACAGCGCAGGATGAACCGCTCCGGTCCTGTAGTCGACATAGGAAGCGATCGTTCCGCCCGTTCCGATGAGCACGATCTTGGGAAGGCCCTTGCGGAACTCGACCTCGGATTCCCTCTTCGTCCTCTGGACGGGCTGCTCGAGAACTGAGACCTCCGTCCCGTCGGTGATGCTCACGCCTACGTTGTACCCGCTCTTGACCTTCAGGATGAGCACGTCTGGCGCGCTGAACTCGTGGTGGGGCATGAGGGTGCCCTCGAAGACCCTCCCGTCCTTCTCCACCCTCAGCTTTGTGCCCTCTGCCGCGCCCAGCGACGAAAGGGTTCTGGAAAGCGATTCGGAATAGCTCATATTGCGTCGACCGGATGAAAACTCTCTTTATCTGGGTTTCTGAAACGGCGGAGAAGACTGCCTCCGAGTAACACGAAGCATTTTTAGATTATGCACACGATTCGGTCGACATGCATATAGTCCAGCCCGGAACCGAGATAGATGTCCTCAAGGAGAACAACAAGATCGCCCACGAGAACTACCGCCTGATGAAGCAGCACAACATCAAGTCCGTCGACTTCATGGGCTCCATTGGAGCAGGGAAGACCGCGCTGATCATCAAATTGGCGGAGAAGCTCAGAGCCAAGGGTCTGAGGGTCTGCGCCATCGCCGGCGACGTCACCGGAGACGACGACTACACCAGGTTCGAGAAGTCCGGCCTCGAGGCCGTGAACTGCAACACCGGACACGAGTGCCACCTCGACGCCAACCTGATCAAGAAGACCCTCGCCGGCATGGATCTGGACAAGTACGACGTCATCTTCATCGAGAACGTCGGGAACCTCGTCTGCCCCGCAGACTTCCCCCTCGGAACCGATCTGAGGGTCGTAGTCGTTTCCGTCACCGAGGGAGACGACATGGTCAGGAAGCACCACGACATCTTCATCCACTCCGATATCGCCATCCTCAACAAGGTGGATATCGCGGATGCCGTCGACGTGGACCCCCAGGTCATCGCCAGGGATTACAACAAGCTCACCGGCGGGATAAAGAACATCTATATGTGCAGCGTCAAGAAGGACGAGGGGCTGGACGAGATCATCGCCGCCCTGAAGCTCTGAGGTGCACAATCATGAAGGTCCTTGCCGTCGGAGGAGGAGGCAGAGAGCACGCTGCAGTAGAGGCTCTCCACCGCTCCGGATCCGAGATATACAGCGTGATGAAGAATGCGAACCCCGGCATCATCGCAAGATCCGCGAAGCACATCCTCTGCGACGAGAAGGACATCGACAGGATCGTCGCATTCGCCAAGGAGAACGGCGTCGAACTGGCATTCATCGGTCCCGAGGCCCCTCTCGGCGCAGGGATCGTCGATGCGCTCGAGGCCGCAGGAGTGCAGTGCGCCTCCCCTACCAAGGCCGCGGCGAGGATCGAGACCTCCAAATCGTTCATGAGGAAGCTGGTCAGGGACCATAAGATCCCTGGGAACCTCTCCTTCGCAAGCTTCGACAACGCCGAGGATGCGGAAGCATACCTCAAGACGGTGGATCACGAGATCGTCGTCAAGCCTGTCGGACTCACCGGCGGCAAGGGCGTGAAGGTCCAGGGCGAGCACCTGCACAGCTTCGAGGACACCATGGATTACGTCCGCGAGATCTTCGACGGCAACATCGGAGGCGCAGGAGTCATCCTCGAGGAGAAGGCTGTCGGCGAGGAGTTCACCCAGATGGTGTTCTCTGACGGAAAGCGCATCGTGCCCATGCCCCTGGTCCAGGACCACAAGAGGGCGTACGAGGGCGATGTCGGGCCGAACACCGGAGGAATGGGTTCGTACACCGATGCCGACCACCTGCTCCCCTTCGTGTCCGAGGAGGACAGGAAGAAGGCGCTTTTCATAGTGCAGTCGATAGTCGATGCTCTGGCCGCCGAAGGATGCCCCTACCGCGGAGTCATGTATGGTCAGTTCATGCTCACCGTGGACGGCCCGAAGATCATCGAGATCAACGCGAGATTCGGAGACCCCGAAGCGATGAACGTTCTCACCATACTCGACTCCAACTTCGAGGAGATCTGCTACAGGATGGCCAACGGCACCCTGGACATCGATGTCGCGTTCAAGCATGAGGCGACCGTGTGCAAATACGTGGTCCCAAAGGGATACGGCGTGAAGTCCGAACCCGGCCACGAGATCTCCGTGGACGAAAAGGCGATCAGGGAATGCGGCGCCGTGGCTTACTACGCCAACGTCGACCAGAAGGACGGGAAGCTCGTGACCGGGACCTCGAGATCCATAGGCGTCGTCGGAGTCGGCAAGACTATAGAAGAAGCCGAATCCAACTGCGAGAAGGCTCTGACGCATGTAAAGTGCGATGCCGTGTTCGTCCGTCATGACATAGGCACCCGCGAGCTCGTGCAGCGCAGGGTCGACCACATGAAGGCGCTGCGCTCGGCATGACCGATCTCGCAGTGAGGATCGCATACAGAGGGGAGGGGTTCTCGGGCTCCCAGATACAGCCCGGTCTCCCCACTGTGGAAGGCGCCCTCCTGTCGTCCCTGGAAAGAGCGACGGAGAGGACGCCCGACGAGCTATGCCTCAGACTGGCCAGCCGCACCGACAAAGGCGTCAATGCAACCGGGAATGTCGCGTCGTTCGAATCGGGCGGCGCCGATCCCGTGCCGCTCCTGAAGGCCCTGAACTCGATAAACCGCGATGTCCTGTGCACCGCCTATGCCCGCGTGGACGATGACTTCCTACCGCGCCATGCGGACATGAGGACGTACGAGTACGTCGTGAAGAGCAGCAGGATAGACGTCGACCTTGCGAGCCGGTGCATATCCCTCTTCGAGGGAAGGCACGACTTCGCAGGATTCTGCAAATCCGAAGGCAAGGACACCGTCATCGACATGGTGCGCGCGGACCTCCGCGAAGAGGGGGACGTGCTGGTTATGACGTTCGAGGCGGACCATTTCCTGTGGAACATGATCCGCAGGATAGCCTCCACGGTCATCCGCGTGGGAACCAGGAGGATAGACATCTCACGTGCGGAGGAGGGGCTGAAGGGAGGATGGTCCAACTTCGGACTCGCTCCTGCAGAAGGGCTCACCCTGACCGACGTCAGATACGAGGGACTCGAGTTCGTGGAATCCCCGGACCCTGCCCTGGCCCTCCGCCGTGCGGACGGCCTGTACCGTGCACACCTGGCTGAACGGTATTTCAGAAGCCTCCGATCCGGCGTATCCGGAACGGACGCGATTTCTCAGAAATAAGGCGTTTCGGAAAGGGTTTGCCGGGGGCATGGCCCCCGACGGCGCTTCAGCGCCTGGACTTGGGCTTCCCGTAGTTCTTGACGGGCTTCCTGTAGACCCACACGAGGACCAGGAGCATGACCACGAGGAAGATCACGAGGATCGCGGTCCACATCGTGTAGTCGTTGTCTCCGATGTAGAACGTGTGCTCCTCTCCGAGTCCGGAGATCTGCACGAGGTTGCCGGAGTCGGCGGGCTCCACGGAGAATCTGTACTCTCCATTGGGCGAGTCGGTGATCCACTCGTACGAAACGGTGGAGCTTCCCTCCTTGGCGAGGTCCACGGTGGTGTAGCTGTCCTCGACCTTCTCTCCGTCTATGTAGAAGTAGACTCCGTATCCGGTGAGATCCACATCGGAATCGTTCTTCAGAGTGACGGACAGGGTGATGGGCGCGACGACCTTGATCCTGTACTCCTGCTCCTTCTTCAGCTCGTCCTCGGGGACCTCGACGGTCTCGCCGTCGTCTCCCTTGTACGAGACGGAAGGCTCGTACTCGACGACCAGCTTGTAGTCGCCGACGGTCTTGGGGGCGGTCACCGTGACGGTGGCGGAGACCCCGTTGGTCAGATCGCCCGAGCTGGGGCTGACGCCGCTGCTGACGGTCTCGCCGTCGGAGTCGACGAGCTTGGCGGTGTAGGACACCGACATGGACATCTCCTCGCGGTCGTCGTAGTCGTGGTTGGTATAGGATATCGTGTAGTCCTCTTTGTCCTCGGTCCCGATGACGCTGTCCCCGCTGATGTCGTAGTAGACACCCTCGGTCTCGGACAGGGGCACCAGGAGGACCGCGGCCATCGCCACGAGTGCGACGGCCGCCATGATCTTGGTATTCACCTGCGTGCAAACACCCCCCTCTTGCTGGCGAGCCAGAAGACAGCGATGATCAGCAGGATGATTACCGCCAGCAGGAACCATATGCCGGAAGGCACGCCGGTCCTCTCGAGCAGCGCGTCTCCTCCGGAGACCTCGGTCTCCTCGGTCTCGACGGTGGCCGCAGTGGGCTTCAGGTCGAGGGCGCTGCTTCCTCCGTCGTATGCGACGGTGCAGGCGAAATCGGGAGCCGTGATCTTGTCGCCGGCTTCGGAGCTGTCGTTCATGAAAGCGACATAGTAGGTGACGGTCTGGAGTCCGTACACGGTGACGGGAGCCGAGAGGTCCCCGACGTAGGTTCCGTCGGCATCCAGGACGCGGACGGACCATCCGCCGGCCACGGTTCCGGACAGGGTGACCTGCTTGGCGAAGACATCGTGGTTGACGAAGGTGATGGCGTACATGTACTGGGACGCGGAGACCTTGTCGTTGGCCGCATCGGCATCACCGGCCTTCAGGACGTCCATTCCGAGGGATCCGGCCTGAGGCGCATCGTTGATGGTGATGGGCTCGGTGACGGTCCTCTTCTCGTTGATGTCCTTGACGACGAGGGTCACTCCCTCGAGTCCCGGAGCGACGCGGTTGACATCGTATGTTCCCGTAGCGGTGGCGGATCCGCTTCCGTTCGCGGGAACGGTGACGGAGACCGCGACATCGAGGGCCCATGCGGAGCCTGCGGACACGAGGTACGTGACCTGGCGGTCGGTGTTGTTCTTCACAGTGAATCCGACCTTAGCCTTCCCGTCCGCGAATGTGGCGCTGTCGATGGAGACGGTGAAGGCAGGCTCGTCCTCCTCGTCGTCCTCCTTGTCATCTGCATCGGAGTTCACGACAGCGATGTTCCTGATGCTGCCGTCCTTCATTCCGTCGAATTCTGCGACGGCGGAGAAGGCGTACTCCTCGGAATCGACGGTGGTCGAGACCTCGGCCTTGACGGAGACCTTGGTCGCGGTGGCGGGGAGCTCCATGGTGTAGGCTCCCTTGGAGATCTCGAACACGCGCTTGAATCCGTCCGCGGTGACCGTAAGGTCTCCGTCCGCGGAGATTCCGACGTATCCGGTGACCTTCATCATCTCGGCATCGGCCTTCACATCGACGGATGCGGGCGCATCGGTGCCGGTGAGGTCGATGTATCCGTAGTTGATGGTCTCCTTTCCATCGGCGTTCTTCCCGACGGACTTGAGGAAGTACTCGTATCCGGTCTCGAAGTAGTACCCGCCGGTGTAGGCGTAGTAGCTTCCGTCCTCGGTGGTGATGGTGACGGCGTCAGACTCGTTCTTGACTATGGACACCGCCGCGACCTTCTTGACATCGAGGTCGGTCATGGAGGTCTGTCCGGGGTAGAGGTAGGCGGTTCCCTTGAAGTATCCGCCGGTGGAGCCGTCTATCTTGACCTCGTACTGTCCGGGGGAGATCAGCTTGGTCTCTCCGGCGTTGAACTTGATGGTCTTGTCTCCCTTCTCGACGTCCTCGTAGAACTCGAGCTCCATCGCGTACTCGGCGGTGATCGGGATCTGCTTGACGAGGTTCTTCTGGTCCTTGTCCTCGTATCCGTAGTACTGGATGGTGATCGTCGCGGATCCTCCGGAGGAGGTCACCTCCTTGGAGAGGGCGGTGCAGACGAACGCATCGTTCTCCAGGGTTCCCTCCTTGTTGTTGAAGGAGGTCTTGGCCTCGGTGCTGGAAGGCAGGACGAACTTGGCCGATCCGTCGGTTCCGGTCATGGAGTAGAACGTGTACTCCTTGGACTCGTAGGTGAACGTGATCATGGCCAGGACGAAGGGCAGGTTCTTGTTGCTCTCGCTGGTGGCGGGGTCGTACTTGAGGTAGGAGGTCACGGTCCTTCCGTCCTTGGCGGACAGGTCGGAGACGGTCGTCTCGCTGCCGGAGGCCGCGACGGTTCCGAAGGCGACCTTGTTGCTGCCGTTGTCGGCATAGATATCGTAGCTGCCGCTGGGCAGGATGGCGTAGTACTTGCCGTCCGAATCGGTTCCGACGGTGAGCTGGAATCCTCCTTCCGCAACGAAAGTCACGGATCCCTTCATTCCGCTGTCGCCGTTCTTGAGCTGGCCGGACACCTTGGTGGCGTCGGCGGCATTGATGGAGACGGAGTCTCCGCCCTCGTAGACGGCATAGTAGACCTTGTCGCCGTCCACGGCGTAGAGGCTGTACCTCATCGCGTCGGTAGCGAGTCCGAGGGGCACATCGAATTCGTAGTCCCCGGAGGCGGTCCTGTAGGCGGTGGTGCTGAAGGTTCCCGCGCTGACGGTCAGAGCGGCGGCGACTGCGCCGTCGACGGAGACGGTCTTGGACTCGTAGGCGGTGATGGTTACGGACTTGTTGCTGCTGGAGGCGTCCTGGGTGTTGGAGTTCATGGCGACGAGGCCCTGTCCGAGGGAGACGGTGTACTTCCCGGGGATGACGCTGATGACGGCCTTGCCGTCCTCTCCGATCTCGGCGGAGAACTGCGCTCCGGTGGAGACGTTGGTCGCTATGACGACGGGCTTGGTCTCCATGGCGGAGGTGTCGACCGCGTTGCCGTAGATGTCGTTCACCGTGGCGGTGATGGTCTTCGCGGTGGGCGCGATGACGAATCCGGCGGACTCTCCGGGATAGATCGTGACGGATCCGGTTCCGAGGGTGGAGTTCTCGCCGTAGAGTGTATATGTATATGTGCCGGGGACGACGCCGGTGATGGTGAACACTCCGCCGGCGACCTCGAACTTGGCCGAGTCGGCATCGTTCTTGATCTCGACGGTCATGGCCTCGGCATCGTACACCTTGCCGTCCAGCTCGACGGATCCCTCGACGACCGCATCGTCGATGACCACGGAGGACTGCATGCCTGTGGACTGGAAGCTCTTGACGGAGAGGTCTCCGATCTTGACGTCGACCCTGTAGTCGCCTGCAGGGACGAGAGCGGAATAGGTTCCGTCGGCCTTGGTGGAGGTCGAGGAGAACAGGACCTCCTTCTTGTAGACCTCGCTGTACTGGTAGACATCGACGGTGGCTCCAGGGACCTCCGCGCCGGAGGTCGTCTTGACATCGCCGCTGACGGATCCGGAAGCACCGGCGCCGACGTAGTCGATCATGACGATCGCGCTGAGGTAGTTGATCCTGCCTCCGTCGGCCTTCTGCTTCTCCATGGCCTTGTACCCGTCCATGTACTCCCATCCGTCGTCTTCGACGGTGGCGTCGTTGTCCGCGTTGTACATGACCAGCCAGCTGGATACCTGGAATCCCGCGAGCCCGTATCCGGGGATCGCGACCGCGGATCCGTCCTTCCCGTCGCTGTTGGAGAGGGCGACGAGATAGTTGTAGGAGCTGGAGTAGCCCGCTTCGGAAGCGGAGGGTCCGATCATGGCCCTCCAGATGACGGTGTCGTAGATGGCATCCTCATACTGGGTGGTGCCGTAGTAGGTGTTGTAGGAGTAGAACTGGCTGGCCGCACCGTACTGATCGACGGTGTAGTCGGCGAAGTACGCGATAGTGGAGAAGTTGTCTCCGTCGCCGTACTGGAGGGGGAGCATGGAAGCATCGAAGAGCATGTGGCCGATCTTGTTCCCGCTGAGGTCGCATACCTTGTCGTAGGACTCCATGATCTCCTTCTGATTCATTCCGGAGACGATGGCGTTCATGGAAGCCAGGTAGACGGCGTTCTCGTCCGTCATATCGGCCCTGACCTTTCCGTAGGTATCGGGGCTTCCCTTGATCTCGTCGATTGCGGACGAGGGGACATCGATGAATGCCCTTACCTTGTCGTAGACGGCGGAATCGGAGAAGCAGCTGCGGAAGTCGGTATCGCAGTTGGCGAGCATGATGCGGAGCATCATCGCCGCTACAAGGGAACCGGATCCGTCGGCGGTGTACATCTGCGCCGCTGCGGAAGCTCCGCCTCCGAGGGTGTCGGTGACGCTGTCGAACCCGCCCTGGGTGACCGCGTCGTAGGAATAGTCGATCCAGGTGACGAGGGCGCCGTCCTTGGGGGCGTCCTTGTAGCTCTCCCAGATCTCTCCGACCGGGTAGGAGTCCCCGGTCTTGATGGTGAAGGTCGTGTTTCCGGCGTAGTAGGCATCGCCCTCGGTGTTGCTGGGCTGTCCCGCATCCACTGCGAAGCTGAAGTTGGGGACGACGACGAGCAGGGCCACGACGAGCACGGACGCCAGAGGGAAGGGCTTGGCCATCTTCTTGAAGCATCCGGGGAAGCCCGCGGCCTTGACATCGGACATCCAGTCCCTGGCCTTGGACCACCTGAAGGCTCCGACGATGACGGCTGCGGAACCGACGGCGAAGACGCTTCCGACGACCGCAGCGGTGGCGTAGCTGGTCCATACCGCGAAGAAGGTGATGAACAGCCAAACGACCATGAAGAGCTGTGCGGAGGAGTGGTTCCTCCTGAAGTAGACGTAGGTCTCGTAGATCGCGAGGCAGATCGGGAGCCACATGGTCAGCCAGCCGTAGTAGGCGGCGACGTTGGACATGGTCACATGGCTGTTCGCGAGCTGCTCCATGATGGAGTTCGTGTACACAGAGTTCCCGAAGATGAAGTCATTGAATGTTCCGGGCACCGCGACGGCGAGGACCGCGCAGAAGACGAGGAAGGCGATGACCAGTGCGGGGATCGTGACCACCCAGGGCTTGGCCCTGAGCGCGACGAAGGCGAGTGTGAACACGACGGAGACGATGGCGATGAGGACCGGCCCGGAGTAGGCTGCATCCATCAGGCCCGCAGGAACGTAGTAGGCCGCGGGAATCAGGGTCCCGACCAGGATTGCGGCCGCGTATCCGGCCGTGATGCCTGCGAAATCCTTGCCCCTTATGCGGGATGCGATGGCCTGAAGGACCATTGCGACCGCCAGGAGGACGACCGCGAAGCGGAATCCGTTCCAGGTGAGGGCTGCGAGCGCCAGGAACACTCCGGCGACTGCCCCGTTGACGAGGACGGCCTTCTTGGAGGGCTCGTCCGCATCGGCGGCCTTGACCATCTTCACGGCGAAGTAGGCCATGAATGCGATGAGGAAAGCCGCCAGCGCATACTCATTGCCGCTGGAGAACACGGAAGTGCTGATCGGCAGGGCCATGAATGCGATGAGGAGGGCTGCAACTACACCTATCGTCTTGTCGAACATCTCTTTGCCGATCAGGTACACCGGGATGCACAGAAGAGCCCCGAAGATGGGATTCAGCACAGCCAGGGACATGGATGCGGCCTCGGCGGTTCCCATGCCACCCTGGAAGATGGTGGCGACGCCGGCCCCGAGGAAGTCCATGAGGGGCGGGATGTAGAGGGATCCTCCGATCGGATAGTTGACAGATGCGTCCGTCATGGACCAGTTGCCATTGAGGATGCTTTCGATTACATGCAGATGATACTGTGCACTCGAGCCCCCGGACAAGGCGAAATCCCCATCCGCGGATACTCCGTAGGCGAAAACGAAGCGTAGCAGGAACGCCACGACGACTATAACGCCTAGGATGAGTGCACACCTGTGGCCGCTAAGCCACCCGTTGCCGCTATCGCGGTCGGCCCCCTTTTCGGCGGGGGCGGCAGACTCTTTTCCGAATTTGCGCATTCTAATAAGTCTCCGTCTCTTTAGAATGGGCGTTCATACCCGAAGTGATATAAAAAGAGTCCAGTCGCGTTATTTTATATAATAATAAGAGGGCGCACACGCGCACCATGCGCGCCCTACGTTTCTTAGTTCCCGCCCTCGCAGAACGGTGCGTATGTCCTCGGCGAAGGCCTCGGCGGATGCGCGCGGATCGGCGGAACCGTAGATGGCCCTGCCGACGATAGCATAGTCCGCTCCGGCGCGGATGGCGTCCGATGCCTTGCCCCCCTGGGCGCCGACACCGGGCGAGAGAATCTTCTTCCCATCGCCCACGATGGATCTGACCGCCCTTATGCGCTCGGGCCTCGTAGCAGGGGCTATGAATCCGTCCACCCCGCACTCGACTCCCAGCCTGGCCATCTCTTCAGCATGCTTCGCGGTGAACATGACGGCTCCGGGATGGCTCATCTCGGTCACGGCGTAGATCTCGGCATCGCCGGCGGCATCGACTGCTGCTCTGAGCGAATCGTCGCCCGTGAACGCATGCACGATGACGGCGGATGCTCCTCTCGAGACGGCGTTCTCGACGATCAGACGCACGGTGTTGGGGATGTCGGCGACCTTGAAGTCGCAGATGACATCGGAGAACTCGGAGAGCCTCGTGATCATGCCGGGCCCCTCCGACAGGACCAGCGGCCAGTTAATCTTGATCGCGTCCACCACGCCTGAGACCGATTCCGCAATAGCCAGAGCCTTGGATCCGTCGGTCTCGTCAAGGGCGAGGACCAACCTGCTCTCCTTCTTCATGGATGCTCAACGTGACACGAGGGATATTAAGCCATCGAGTTATCGGAATGCCCATGCTCAGGAGGATGGAGTGCGGCTCCTACCGCTGCGGAAGGATTTCCGAAGGCTGTGTCAGATGCATAGAGGGATCCAAGATGGTCCTCTTCGTCACGGGCCGTTGCGGCTGCGGCTGCGACTACTGCCCGGTGTCCCTGGAGAAGAAGGGCAAGGACGTCATCTACGCCAACGAGAGGCTTGTGCACTCCGATGAGGAGATAATCGATGAGGCCGAGTCCATGGATGCCAGAGGCACTGGGATAACCGGAGGCGATCCTCTTCTCGATATGGACCGCACGGTGCACTACATACGTCTCCTGAAGGACCGCTTCGGCCCCGATCATCACATTCACCTCTATACCGCGACGATCGATGCCGAGAAGGCGCGCATCCTGGAGGAGGCGGGACTGGACGAGATCAGGTTCCACCCGAGAGAGGACATGTGGTCCAGCATGGAGGGATCCGGACTCGCGGAAGCAAGGGGATCCGTCGGGATCAGCGTCGGCGTGGAGGTCCCCGCGCTCCCCCGGAGAGAGGACGACCTGGTGCATCTGATAGCATATGCCAGATCTGTCGGAGTGGACTTCGTCAACCTCAACGAGCTCGAATTCTCGGAGAGCAATTGGGACATGATGGACATCCACGGCTACTCGGTGAAGGACGACGTCTCGTCAGCCGTCGCAGGCTCCGAAGAGACAGCGCTCAAGGCCATGAAAAGAGCCAGAGGCATGGATGTGCACTACTGCTCCTCCGCTTTCAAGGACGGAGTGCAGCTCCGCAGAAGGCTCATCCGCAGGGCGATCCACATATCCGAGGAGTATCAGCAGGTGACCGAGGACGGAACGCTCGTTCGCGGTTTCGCGAAAGGGGACCCTGAAGCCGTCGTCTCATTCCTGGTATCGAAAGGCGTTCCGGCGAACCTGTACCGCAGGATGGACGACAGAGTCGAGGTGGCGCCGTGGATCCTCGAGAAGCTCGCAGAGGATATGGAATGGAAGGCGTGGCTGTCGGAGCAGTATCCTACTGCCGACGGACTGGAAGTGGAGAGGACCCCCCTCAACCGAGGGGGGCCGCATTAAACCGTTTGAACGGAGCGGGCGAAAGCTCACTCCACGCTGAGGCTCTGGATGTCGTGATGCCTGTTCACGATGTCCCTTGCCAGGCGTAGGTTCTTTCCTGCTTTGCCGATGGCGCGTCCCTTGAGCTTCGGATCGACAGTGACGGTGGCATGGGTGATGTTGCCGCGCTGCTCGATGACCACCTTCTGGGGGCCGTAGATGTGGAACACGTTCATCACGAACTGCTCCGGATCATCGGAATACTCGACGACCTGGATGTTCTTCCCGGTGAGCTCCTTGAGCTTTATGACGTGCTCTCCCTTCTTTCCGACGGCGATGTTGGCCTTCCCTTTCTCGACGATGAACACGAGCTTGTCCTCGGTGTCCATGCAGTCGATGGCGCTGGTCTTGGTCACCGTCTCGAAGAGGGAGATGTACCTCAGCGTCTCTTCCGTTAACACGATGTCGGCAGGCATGTTGCATCACAGCGTAAGGATGTTGGAGCTGCCCTTGTCGAGGATGACCAGAGCGGACACGGAGAAGGGTTTTCCGCACAGAGCGCCGAGCTCCATGTTGTTCCCGCTGAACACGTGCACCTTCACGTTGAGGTCGCCGGTGAGGTCCTTGCAGGGGCAGTTCCTTGCGAGGACGACCATCTGGGCCTTTCCGTCCTTGACGGCCCTCAGGGTCTGGTCGACCCCGAACTCCACCTTTCCGGTGGTGATAGCGGCCTTCAATGCTCTGCTGATATCGATCTTCTCATCACTCATCTTCATTCACCTTTCTTCTTCTTGGGATCGTAAATAATGTTTACAGCACCGGTACCGAGGGTGACCGGCTGACCGACGATGATGTTCTCGGTGACTCCCTCGAGGGGATCCGTCTCGCCCACCATCGCGGCATGCAGCAGATGCGCTGCGGTGATCTCGAAGGCCGCTCTTGCGAGCACGGAGGACTTCTTACCGGAGACTCCGTGCCTTCCGATGGCCTTAACGTATCCGTCATTCGTCATGAGGTCCGCGACGAGCATGATGTGCCTTATGTCGACGTCCAGACCGGCTTCTCCGAGGGTTCCCATGGCTTCATGGATGATCGAGTTCCTTGCGGCCTCGATCCCCAGGACGTCCGCGACCTCGAGGATGCTGTTGGTCATCACATTGTCCGCGTCGACGCCCTCCACCTTCAGGACCTCCTTCAGATTGCTCCCTTCGGTGACGATCTTCCAGTAACCCTCCGTCTTGGACAGGATGGCCCTGGTGATGCCGTCTATGCCCTTGATCTTGGCATTCTTGATGGCATCGTACATTATCTGCAGCTTCTTGTAGGAAGGCTCGTCGGATCTGACGACGATCTCGAACCCGTCCTTCTCCACCAGTCCTTTGACGGCCTTGACCTTCTTCAGCCTCTCGACGATGTCGTCCTCGGTGATTCCCTTGGCCTCCATCTTGCGGGGCTCGGGAACGATGATCAGCCTCATGTTGGTGATATCGGTCTCGATCTTGGCGATGTCGAGCAGGGTGGTGACCTCGATGTTGGAGGCCACATACCTGGCGACGCTCTCGTCCTGGGCGGCGGTGCCGATCAGGGGGATGTCCATCGAAGGAGTGCTCGGGATGCGCCTGGCATCCACGATCTCGATAAGCCTGGGCAGACCCTGGGTGACGTTCACGTTCGCGACTCCCGCGTAGTGGAAGGTACGCATGTTCATCTGCGTACCGGGCTCTCCCAGGGAATGGGCGGCCATCACTCCGGCGGACTCGTTCTGGTCCATCCTGTGCTTCTCGTACATCTCGCTCGCGCGCTGGAGGAGCTCCCTGAGCTTCTCCTCGGGCAGGGACGCGTTCCTGATGCGGTCCGCGATATCGACGATGATCTTGAGGGGGAGCTTCACTCCCATCTCGTCGGCCAGAGCCTTGAGCTCCCTCTGCTTTTCGGTGAGCTCGACGGTCTTGACGACCTCCTCCATGACCACGGGGGCTGCGATCTCCTCGACCTCCTTCTTCGCCTTGGACGAGGAAGAGGAGGATTTCCTCTTCCCGATCTTGGCGATCACGGAGGCGGCCTCGTCCTCCATCAGTCCGAGCTGGACGAGCTTCTCCTCGCCCGCATCCGCTATGGCGGAGAGGGACGAGAAATCCTTCAGGAGCAGGGCGGCGGTCTCCTCGGAGACGCCCCTGTTGATCAGCGCCTTCAGCGTATCCTTCTTTGCCATATCACTCGCCTCCTCCCTCGTAATCGTCGAAGTCCATGCTGTCCTCGGAATCCTCGGAATCCTCGTCCTCGATGTACTCCATCTCGTCCTTCTCGAGGGATCCGTAGTCTCCTCCGACATCCTTGTCGTCGAGATGCAGCGTCGACTCGTAGCCGTCTCCGAGAACCTCGAAGAACAGGTCGTTCAGATCGATCGCCTTTCCGCGGACGGCCTTGGACGGATCGACTCCGTCCTCTCCGTAGAGGAACTGGACGACGGTGCCGGCGGTGTTCCTGACGGTTCCGTCGGCGGTGAGCTTCAGGTCCTCCAGAGCGGAGACCAGACGCCTCTGCATGTATCCGGACCTCGAGGTACGGACGGCGGTATCGACCAGACCCTCTCTTCCTCCCATCGCGTGGAAGAAGAACTCGGTCGGGGACAGTCCGGACTTGTAGGAGTTGGAGCAGAATCCCCTGGCGTATGCGCCGAGGTCCCCCTTCTCGAAGTGGGGCAGGGTCCTTCCCCAGTATCCTCTGGACAGCCTCTCTCCACGGACGGCCTGCTGACCGACGCAACCCGCCATCTGGGACAGGTTGAGCATGGATCCACGGGCACCGGCCTTGGCCATGATGACGGCGGGGTTCGACATACCGAGGTGCTTCCCGGCGATCTTTCCTGCTCCGTCACGGGCCTCTCCCAGGGTCTTCATGACGCTGACCTCCAGCGTCTCCCTGAGGGACCTTCCGGGCATCTGCTCGAGGGTTCCGTCCCTGAAGGACTGGACCAGCTCGCTCACCTTGTCTATGCAGTCCTGGGTGTTGTTGGCGATCTGGAGGGCGGCCTCCTCGGGTATGTCCTCGTCGCCGATACCGGTGCTGAACCCGTGGTTCATGATGGAACCGAGGGCGAGCCTGGTCACCTGGTTGATGAACAGGGCGGCGCGGTCGGATCCGTAGTCCCTCGCGATGCGGTCCAGGATCTTTCCTTTGCTGTTCCCGATTCCTTTGACGTCGATGGTTCCGCAGAGGAGCTGTCCGTTCCTGATCTTGACGTAGGCGTCGTACTCGCACTCCTCCTTCCTGCAGACGTCGCAGCTCTGGCAGATGTTCGCCTTGAAGGTGGTGTTGAAGTCGTCGGGCAGCACGATCGAGAAGAGCTGCTTCCCGGTCCAGTACTGCTTCCCGTTCTCGTCGATGTAGGGCTCGGGGATCTTTATTCCCATCTTGTTCTTCTCGTCTCCGAGCTTGAACAGGATGTTCATGGCCTCGAACCTGTCGAAGCGGGGGTTGTTGTGCGTGAGGAAGTACGCTCCGGTGATGTGGTCGTGGATGGCACCGATGATGGGTCCTCCGTACCTGGGCGACAGGATGTTCTCCTGGACCTGCATGAGGATGCGCGCCTCGGCGCGGGCCTCGTCGGACTGCAGGACGTGCAGGTTCATCTCATCGCCGTCGAA
>DAXO01000056.1:66775-82663 GCA_002506425.1 Methanomassiliicoccaceae archaeon UBA480
TGTCCCATCATGGACATCCTGTGCAGGGAAGGCTGCCTGTTGAACAGCACGACGTCTCCGTCGACGAGCTGCCTCTCCACGGTGTAGTCGACCTCGAGTCCCTCCGCCACATCGGCGGCGTTCTTCTCGGTGACCCTGATCCTCCTGCCGTCGGAACGGATGACGTAGTTCACTCCGGGGACGTAGGGGTGGTCGCTGAGGGGGCCGGGACCGCGGGCGACGAACTCGCGCATCTTCTCGAGGTTGTGCGCATTGACGTGCACCGGCACGGTGAGCTCCCTGGCCGCGATGACGGGCACACCGACCTCGTTGATCGAGAGCAGGGGATCGGGGGAGATGACGGTACGGGCGCTGAAGTTGACACGCTTACCGGACAGGTTGGACCTGAAGCGTCCCTCCTTTCCCTTGAGCCTCTGGGCGAGGGTCTTCAGGGGACGGCCGGACCTGTGCCTCGCGGGAGGTATTCCGGAGGTCTGGTTGTCGAAGTAGGTGGTGACATGGTACTGGAGCAGCTCCCAGAGGTCCTCCACGATCAGCTGGGGGGCTCCGGCGTCGCGGTTCTCCCTCAGCCTCTGGTTGATCCTCAGGACATCGACCAGCTTGTGGGTCAGATCGTCCTCGGACCTCTCTCCTGAATCGAGGGTGATGGAGGGCCTCACCGTCACGGGCGGAACCGCCAGAGCGGTCAGGACCATCCACTCGGGCCTGCAGGTCTCGGGATCGAATCCCAGGGCCCTCAGGTCGTCGTCGGGGACGCGCTCGAGCCTCTCGCGGACCTCTTTGGCGGTCAGCTTGTGGTTGTCGTTGACCTCCCTGAAGGTTGTGGGCTTGTCGAGCTTGATCTTGATCTGCTCGGCGCCGCAGTAGGGACACATGCCCTTGCCGGAAGCGTCCTTGGCGGTCTCCTTCGAGTAGTTCTTGAACTCGACGGTGTCCCCTCCGTACTCCTCCATCTTCTCCATGCTGTCCAGGCGGGCCTGGATCTGCTCGGCGGAGAGCATGAGCCTTCCGCAGTGGCTGCATGTGGACTCGAGGAGCATCTTGATGTCCTTGATGAATCCGACATGGATGACGGGCATGGCGAGGTCGATATGGCCGAAGTGGCCGGGGCACTCGTCGACCTTGCATCCGCAGGTCTTGCAGCGGAGGCCGGGCTCGATGACTCCCATGTGGGGGTCCATCAGACCCATCTCGATCGGATAGCCCTCGTCGTCGTACGTATCCGCCGTTATGATCTTGGTGGCGGACATCCTCCTGATCTCGTCCGGCGAGACGCAGGAGAACTTAATGGATCCAATCCTCTTTGTGATACCGGCTGTCATCTCAGGTCCTCCAGCTGAAGCCTCATGGCCACACCCATGCTTAGGAGCTCGTCCATGAGCAGCTTGAACGCGTAGGACGTCTGGACGGGGTAGATGTGGGTGTGGTTCTTGCACACCGGGCAGTACAGCGCCCCGTTCCTGTCCTTGATTGCAATATGTCCGCACTTGGGGTTGCCGCAGATGTACTGGACGGTTCCGTCGGACTCGTCGAGCAGCCTGTCCTTGATGACCATGGCGGCGCCGTGACCGATGAGACAGTCCCTCTCCATCTCTCCGAACCTCAGACCTCCCTGCCTGGAGCGTCCCTCCGTGGGCTGCCTGGTGAGGATCTGGACGGGTCCTCTGGACCTGACGTGCATCTTTCCGCTGACCATGTGGTGCAGCTTCTCGTAGAAGATCACACCGGTGTAGACCTCGGTCTGGATCATGCGTCCGGTCCTGCCGTCGTACATAGTCTCCTTTCCATCCCTCTTGAATCCGTTCCTGAGGAGGCCGTCGCGGATGGAGTCCTCGTTCTCTCCGGAGAACGCGGTACCGTCGATGATGCGGCCTTCCATGGATCCGACCCTTCCCGCGATCATCTCGAGCACGTGCCCGATGGTCATACGGGACGGGATTCCGTGAGGGTTGACGACGAGGTCGGGCGTGACTCCGTCGGACGTGAACGGCATGTCGCACTGGTCGACGAGCCTTCCGACGACTCCCTTCTGACCGAACCTGGAGCAGAACTTGTCTCCGAGCTCGGGGATCCTCTCGTCCCTGACCTTGACGCGGACGAGCCTGCATCCGTTCTCGGACTCGGTGATCATGACGGAATCGACGTATCCCTTCTCTCCGGGACGGACGGTGACGGATGTCTCCCTGCGCTTCTGGGGCGTGAGGAAGTCCGTGTCCTCCTCCAGGAACCTGGGGGGAGAGGTCTTTCCGATGAGGACGTCGGATCCGCGGACCGCACTCTCGGGGGAGATGAGACCGTCCTCGCTGAGCTCCGCGTAGGCCATGTCGGCCCTGGCGCCCATTATGTCGGGCGAGGGGATCTCGAAGTGGTCCTCCTGTCCGCCGGGATAGCGGCGCTCCTCGGCGCGGTAGGACCTCATGAAGGTGGACCTTCCCAGACCCCTCTGGACGGAGCTCTTGTTCATGATCAGCGCATCCTCGATGTTGTATCCGTGGTAGGAGAGGACGGCGATGCAGAAGTTCTGTCCTGCGGGCCTGTGCTTGTATTTGATGTACTGCATGGTCTGGGTCTGGACCATGGGCACCTGGGGGTACTGCATCAGGTGGCCCCTGGTGTCGGGCCTGATCCTGTAGTTGGACGTGGGCACTCCCAGAGCCTGCTTACCCATTCCCGCTCCCATGGTGATACGGGGTGCGGAGTTGTGCTCCGGATACGGAACGATTCCGGCGGCGACTCCGATGATGACCATCGGGTCGACCTCCATGTGGGTGTACTTGGGCTCGACCTTGGTGGGGACGGTGAACTCCTGTCCGCACCACTTGCACTTGAGGACCGCGTCCTCGTCCTTGCCGGGGTTCATCCAGTCCGCATCGGTCTTGGACAGTGCATGGCTGCAGCACGGGCACCTCTTCGGGAGGTCGTAGGCCTCGACGAGGACGAGGGAATCCTCCTCCTCTTCGGCATCGAGCCACTCCATGATGCCCTCGCGGAACAGGTCGTCCCATCTGATGCGTCCGTCGCGGATGCCCTCGATGTGCTTCCTGGTGAGCGCGAGCCTTCCGTTCTTCACGATGAGCAGAGGCCTTCTGAGACGTCCCTCGTCGCAGTTGATGACGACCTCGCCCATCTCCTCGTCGTAGCGGATGTTGATCTCGTTGGACAGGAGTCCGCAGCGCCTGCGCTCCCTGATGTCCGATACGAGCTTGGAGGGGTTTGCGTGGGTTCCGACCAGGTCTCCGTTGACGTAGACCCTGGCGCCCGCGCTGGACTTGACTGTCTCGAGGTCCAGCTCCCTGAGCATCCATTTGACGTCCGCCTCGGGGAATCCCTCGGACACGTCGATGATGAGCGCGGCGTTCTTCACGAGACCGCAGTTCTGTCCTTCCGGAGTCTCGGAGGGGCACAGCCTTCCCCACTGGGTGGGGTGCAGGTCACGGGCCTCGAAGTGCGGCTGGCTCCTGGTCAGGGAGGAGGTGATCCTCCTCAGGTGGGACATGGCGGACAGGTTGGATGTCCTGTCGAGCAGCTGAGACACTCCGGCGCGTCCTCCGACCCAGTTTCCGGTGGCGAGCGCGTGCAGGAGCTTGTGCGTGAGCAGGTCGGGGCGGATGGAGGATCCGATGTTCATCTCGGACTTCTTCCTTCCCCAGTTCCTCTCGAGCTGGTACTTCAGATCCTTCATGAGGCTGCTGAAGCTCGTCCTGAAAAGGTCCTCCATGAGGTCTCCGGACAGCTTGAGCCTCTTGTTGGCGTAGTGGTCCTTGTCGTCCTCCTTCCTCTTGCCGAGGCTCAGCTCCAGAACGGAGCGGGCGATGCGGCCGAGGAAGATGGCCTTCTTCATGCGGTCCTCCTGGGAGTCTCCCAGGTGAGGCAGCAGGGACCTGTCGAGGATGCTCTCGACCTTCTTGGTCCTGTACTCCTTCGCCTGACCGGCGGCGAAGTTCCTCTCGAGGAACAGGATGGCGTCCTCCTGGGTGTGGTAGCCGTTGGGGGCGTAGGTCTTCTTGTCGAAAGACGCCTCGATGTTGGCGTAGACGATGTTCGCCATGGCCTCGTCGGAGACGATGGTCTCGAAGATCTCCTCATCGGACTCCATTCCCAGAGCCTTCATCAGGGCGATGAGGGGGATGCTTCCGGAGGCGACGGGCACGGAGACCATGACCATTCCGTCCTTCTTCTTCTCCACGAGAGTGAGAGCGCGGTATCCGTCCTTCTGGGAGAACACCTTGGCGACCTCCACGGCGGCGCCGTACTTCTCGTTGTACTCGACCATGACCCTGTTGGGGGCGAGGTCCTCCAGCGTGATCAGGACCCTCTCGGTTCCGCCGATGATGAAGTATCCTCCGGGTTCCCTGGGATCCTCCTTCTGCCTGATCAGCTCGTCCTCGTACTCGACATCGGAGATGGGGTGCTCCAGGTGCTTCTCCATCACCTGGCGGTTCAGGTTGCATCCGGACGACTTGACCATCATCGGGAGGTCTCCGACGTGGATCCACCTGTCGCTCTCGGGCATCTCCTTCTCGACGCCATCCTCGAACACATCGAATCTGACGAAGACCTTGGACATGTAGTTCAGGTTCCTGAGCCTGGCCTCCATGGGCGTGAGCTCGTGGCTGTATCCGTTGGCCTCCATCACGGTGGGGGCCTCGACGCGGATGGTGGGCCTGGACTGGAGATCGACGTTTCCGTCCTCGTCCCTCCTCCTGCCGATGTGGATCTCGATGTTCCTTCCTCCCACCCTCTCGGCATCGAGCTTTATGACGCCTCTCTCGGCATCGTCGGTGGGAACGCGGATGTCGTCGACGATCCTCTGCATCCTGCTGTTCGGATTCTCGGGCGTGGCCAGGAAGTCGTCGAAAGAAGTGATATGGTGGCTGACGATGTTGTGGTCTTTGAAATAGAGCTCTACGAGGTCCCTCAATCATTCACCCCCTCGTGACGAGCCTGTAGACCACGAACTCCTGCGCGGTCTCGCTCTTCCTTACGATCTTGACGACCCTTCCCTCGTCTATGGGACCGTAAATGGTCTCCAGGATCTTGATGCCAGGATCGCTTTTCCTTATCTTCGGAAGCTGGCCCTTCGTGATGTGGAGCTCCCCAAGCACCCTGTCCGCCTCTTCTGGATCCAGAAGGTGGTGCTCCGGAGTGAGCACGTGCCTGAGCACATTGAAGCTAGTTTCTGCTGCCAAGTGATTCACCTACTCTTGCCCAGCCCGGTCAGCTGGTTAATCGGTTTCAGAGAAATGCTACGCATGCCTTCCTCATACTTGATCCGCCGTTCGATCGCTCATGAAGTCCATCTGGCGGGCCTGAAGGGATTCGAACCCTTGACCACCTGATTAAAAGTCAGATGCTCTACCTAGCTGAGCTACAGGCCCATGGATAGCTTAAAGCTTGTAAGTAGCGGGCAACAGGTACCTGTATTTAATACAATCGGCGACCCGAGAGCTTGTTCTCGGACGTTCGCGTCGACCTGCGCCCGCAATTCAGCCTTTTGTCTGAAAGTAGGGTAGTATTGACCCGAATCGGTCATACTGTCCTTTTTCTTGCAAAGACAAGATAACCGGTGTGCCCGAGCGTATCGAAGGACGGACGGACCCCTCCAGGGTGCACCTCCAGATAGCGCTGTATGTTCTCCAGGGCGCGGACGTCGGCATAGCCGGCCTCCCTCAGAGCGATGACGGAGCTCTCGACCTGGTTCATGTTGGGCACGTAGATGCATATCCTGCCCCCGTCCCTGAGATGGCCCCCCAGATTGACCAGGGCGAGCCATGGATCGGGCATATCCATGGTAAGGACATCTGCCTTCCAGTCGATTCCCGGATCGGACTCCCTGGCATCTCCTATCGTGTAGGACCAGAGGGCTCCGATTCCTGTACGGTTGACATTCCTCTCGACCCTCTTGGCGTTCTCCTCCTTCAGCTCGAGAGTATGGACGCATCCACTCGGAGCGACTGCGGACAGAAGCGCGGTCGTGAGGCCTCCGGATCCCGCTCCGACCTCCAGGACGCGGTCGCCCGCGTGGACATCGCAGTGCATCAGGATGGTTGCGGCATCCTTCGGCGTTATTATCTGGGCCCCGCGGTCGAGTGATCCCATCAGATCCATCGCGCCGGGACGGAACACCGTGTACTCCTTGCCGACTATGGTTATACGGGCGCCGTCATCCAAGCCCTTGAGCTTCGAGCCGTCGACGGCCCCGAGACCCTGGACCTTGACCATTCCGAACGACACTTTCAGCCAGTGCCTCCTGCCGGACGGGTCCTCTAGAAACACCGTCTCGTTCTCCTGGAACTCCATGACTGCATGATGTGCGACGACATCATAACCGTTTCCGACGCGCAACAAATATCCGCAGACAAGCCTTGCGAAGCAACATGACCCATGGAAGACTCGGCATCGTCGCATGCCCCATGCTGGAGGACGAACTGGTCCACAGCCTCTCCGAGGACAAGGAGGAGAAGCGCATACTGGTCCTGAACACCCCGTACAACGGCAGCCTGAAGAAGAAGCTCGAATGGAAGAAGCTGAAGTACGAGGAGGTCGACGAGACCGATTTCATGAACGGCTGGATCGACATAGATCCGAATCAGTTCAATGTCATCATCAAGATGAACAACCTCGGCCTGCACGCGGAACCCGCCAAGCTCAAGGAGTTCGTCCAGGACGAGCTCGTCATGCTAAGCGGCCGCATCGATGCCGCCGGCCTGTACTATGGGATGTGCGGGAACTACGGATGGGACATAACCAAGTGGTCGGAGGAGCACCTGCCGTTCAAGGTTGAGGTATTCCGCGACTGCAAGGGAAGGGTCTGCGACGACTGCGTCGGAGTGGCCGTGGGAGGCCTCGAAGGTTATCAGAGGCTGATAAAGAAGTACACCGGCGTCCTGCTGCTGACCCCTGCGGTGGCCACCAACTGGCTCGACTTCCTGAGTGCCGGCGACATGGGCAAGGGCCTGAAGCTCATGCCGAGCAGCGGGGACCCGAAGAAGGACATGAAGGACCTCCTGATCATGTGCGGATACAACTCCGCCGTGCAGATCGACACGGGATTCGAGGACCGCGCAGAGTTCGACAAGCATGCGAAGGACCTGACGGACTACATGGGATTCAAGCTGCTCCAGGCTCCGCCGGACTTCGTGGACCACGGCCCCACCGAGAGGCTGTACGAGAACTGCAAGAAGGACCTCCCGGCCTGACCGGGAGGGTTTTCCAGGACCCGCCGAAAGGCGGGCCCCGGGCTCACATCGTGTGGGCGGCGTAAGCGGCCTTGTCCACGGGCTTGCCGCAGATTATGCACTTGCCCGAGTAGGGCTCGGGATGGTACGGCCTTCCGAGGATCTTGAATCCGTAGGTGTCCTCGAACTTGTGGCCGCACTCCTCGCAGCCGCACCATCCGAGCCTCAGGATCTTGTCCTGCGGGATGTCCTCGACGGAGTCGATGTCCTGTATGCGGGACTTCTGGATCTCGCATGCCTTGGCGTACATCTTCTCGGAGATGTCGTCCAGGAGCATCCTGATTCCGGGAACCAGGGAGTCTATGGCGATTGTTCCCTTCTCGCCGGTGTCCCTCCTCGCGAACGATACGACGCCGTTCTCGATATCCCTTCCTCCGAGCTCGAGCCTGAGGGGCACGCCCTTCATCTCCCACTCGTAGTACTTCGCGCCGGGGCGGGCATCGCTGTCGTCGAGCCTGACCCTGATTCCGGCATCCTTGAGGATGTTGACGATGGACATGGACGCCTCGGCGACGGCGGCCGCGTTGTCCTTCTTGAATATAGGGATCAGGACGCACTGGAACGGGGCGATTCCCGGAGGCATGACGAGGCCCTGGTCGTCTCCGTGGACGCCTATGAGGGCTCCGACGAGGCGCTCGCTCATTCCGAACGTGGTCTGATGGACGTACTTGTGCTCGCCGTTCTCGTCCTCGTAGGTGATGTTGTAGGGAATGGAGAAGTTCGTCCTGTAGTGGTGGATGGAACCCATCTGGAGAGTCCTTCCGTTGGGCATGGAGGTATCGATTCCCACGGTGTAGTGCGCTCCGGGGAACTTGTCCCACTCCGTACGGATGCAGAGCATGTACGGCAGGCAGATGGCCCTGGCGATCCTCTCGAGGATCTCGATGTCCTCCTCGACCTGGAGCTGGGCGTCCTCCTCGGACACATGGCAGGTGTGGGACTCGAAGAAGTGGATCTCCCTTACCCTTATGAACGGACGGGTCTGCTTGGTCTCGTATCTGAAGGTGTTGACGATCTGATACGTCTTCAGCGGGAGGTCCTGATGGGATCTGATCCACAGGGAGAACATGGGGTACATGGCGGTCTCGGAGGTGGGCCTCACGACCAGCCTGACGTCGAGCTCGTTGAGTCCGGCGTGTGTGACCCAGTAGACCTCCTCGTCGAATCCCTTGATGTGGTCCTTCTCCTTGGCGAACTCCGTCTCGGGGATCATCAGGGGGAAGCAGACCTCGTCGTGGTTGGTGGAATCGAACTCCTGCCTGATGTAGGAGTCGATCTGCCTCATGATCTTCCAGCCGTAGGGGGTCCAGACATTCATCCCCTTGATGGGGTACCTCTTGTCGCAGAGGTTGGCCTTCTCGACGATGTCGAGGTACCAGTCCGCGAAATCATCCTCTTTCATGGACATTCGGGTCACTTCCTGAGAGCATCTGCGATGAGAGGGGCCACGGAGATGTGGGACACCTCGTTCTCAAGCGTGTTGCAGCACAGGACCGTCGAAAGGGCGGATCCCGTGAGCTTCTCGATTGCATTGTTCACGAACACGCCGTGCGTGCATGCGACGGATACGGACTCGGCTCCCGCCTCCCTGAGCGCGGATGCCGCGGCCACGATGGTGCCGCCCGTGGAGATCATGTCATCCACGATGAGGACGTTCTTCCCGGTCGCATCGAACTTGGCGGGCGCGATCCTGACGTCGACTCCGGAGAGGCGGGTCTTCTCCAGATGGTCGTATGGAACACCCATCCTCTCTCCGACGTCCTTCGCACGTCCCGCCGCGCCTATGTCGGGGGACAGGACGAGGTCGATCTTCTTGTCCTTGAAGTAGTCGGCGATGACGGGAGCCGCCTTGAGATCGGTGTGCTCGCAGTCGAAATACTCCAGAACGGCCTCCTTGTGGATGTCGATCGTGATCACCCTGTCGCAGTCCAGCCCGAGATGCTTGCACATGACCTTGGCGGACTCGGGCTCGCCGGGCTTGAACACGCGGTCCTGCCTGGCGTATCCGAAGTAGGGGATGACCAGCGTGATCGTCCTCGCTCCGAGCCTGCGGACGGCGTCCTGCAGGAGGAACATCTCGATCAGATTGTCATTGGGATACGTGTTCTGGACTATGACGACGTCGTCATGAAGAGACTCGGCGTCTATCCTGGTATAGCATTCGCCGTCGGGGAACTTGGTTGAAGCGGCCTGAATATAAGGGCAACCGAGGATACCGGCCAGCTCCTTGGCCAGGTCTCTCGAGGACGAACCGCCTACGATTATCATAGTCGCGTGTATCGCTTCCCTATTTTTAACTATAAGGTGGGCCGGGATTGCCTCCGACCGCATCTGAGGAAGACAGGTATGTCCCGGAGGCGCACCTCCGGGAAAGGAGGAAGGACACGGGGTTGACCGAACGAATGTCCGGAAAGCAGGAATCGGTTTGAAGCATTAACCACCAAGAGACCCGTGCCCATTATGGAGATATCATCCATCCATATAAAGATGACTGTGCGACGGATCTCGGCGACCGATTCTTTACTCTATTAGCAGCGCATCCTCCGGCCCATGGCAGAGAAGAAGGATGTCGTAACGGACGAACGCATGGAGAAGTACCTCGACATAACGGCGAGAGCGCTCGCCAAGATCCGGATCGCGGCACCGGAGAAGTCGTACAACAGACGCCTGGCAGACAGCTTCCTGGAGATGGCGAACTGCTACTATGCGGATGCGAAGCACTTCAAGGAATGCGGGGATTATGTCACGGCCTTCGCGGCGGTGAACTATGCGCACGCATGGCTGGACTGCGGGGCCCGCATCGGACTGTTCGATGTCGGCGGCGACGACGTGCTGTTCACTCTGTACGAGCGATCGCGAGCGCCTGCGGTTCAGCACGATCTCCTTGGAGCTCGAGGAGCAGCTGTAGGTCCTAGCATGCCCCCTGCCGAGTATCGCCCATACGACGCTCTCCGGAGCATCCGTGAAGATGCTGTTGCCCAGCATGCACATCCCGGCGCCGTATCCCTTCGCATTCAGAGCCGAGATCAGACGCCTGATGGCCGGGCTCTCCAGGCCGGAATCCAGGGAGAAGCGGTTGGATGTCTCGAACAGGGAGTCACGGGTCGGATCCGCGAGGAAATCCTCCATGGCCGAGGAAGAAGCATCCCTAATGGCGGCGACCCTGCGGGAATCCCCTATGACCGAATCCGTCTCCAAGGTCGGTCCGAGCACGGCGAGCGTGAGACTTGGGAACGAGAAATCGGCACTTACCACGGTTCCGTAGGGCGGGAATCCCGCAACGGTCCTGACCGGCACGTCGCGGCCTGCCACGATGGCGCTCACATCGCCGAGGCCTCCTCCGCCCATGACTTCTGCGGCATGGGCCGCCTCGAAGGCGCGCGTGCGGGACTGCCCGGTTATATCCGCTATGCAGATGGCGGCCGCTATCGCCCCGGACGCGCTCATGCCGAAGCCCTGGCTGACAGGCAGGTCGTTGCTGATGTGTATGTCGAAACCTCTGTCCGGCGCGAGGATCTGAGCGGCCATCCTGGTTATGTGCGCTACGGACTGCACGTCGTCGAGCCAGATGTTGACCACGCCGTCGTCGCGGGGCTCGACGCAAGCCTTGGAGCCGATGCTGAGACGTATCCCGACGCCGCGGGAGCCGGAGCTCATCGCATCGTAGGACGAAACGGGCTGGAAGATGCACGACACGTGCCCGGGACAGAATGCGGATACCATGCTCACAGCTTCTTCACGCAGAAGTCGAGTATCGCATCCGATATCTCGGCCTTGGTTCCGGACAGACTCCTGGCCTCGGTCCTGGTCACGAGTATGGACGACGACGTGGTCAGCCCTACGACATCGATATCGTTGGCGACCACGGCCGCGAGATCGTACTCCTCGAGCCTAGACCTCGCCCTCCCCGTCAGATCCTGCTTGGAAAGCCCCGATTCCGCCTTGAATCCGACCACGAGCGGACATTTCCCGCGTATGAGCGGAAGCACCTTCGGAACCGGATCCAGATCGAGCTCGAATCCCTTGTCGCTCGAGATCTTCCCCTCGGCGGCCTCCTTCGGAGAGAAATCGGCTAGCGCCGCAGGGACGAGGACCGCATCGTGATCGATGCCGTCGACCATCTTCACGAGGTCGTCGACCGTGGCGAAGCGCCTTGTCGGGATGTAGTCGGGAAGCGGGACGTTGCAGCCGCCCATCCACAGCTCGACCTCCGCGCCCCTCTCGAAGGCGCGCTTGGCCAGCTCCACGGCCATCGTGCCCGACGAGCGGTTCGTGATTATGCGCATCGAATCTATCGGCTCCTCGCTCCTTCCGCCTATCACGAGGATGCGCTTTCCCTGGAGATAGTTGCGGGAGAGCATCTTGAAAGTCCAGGCCACGACCTCGTCCCTGGATGCGACCTTGGCTCTGGGGCCCTCGATGCGGGGGCCGATGAACCTTATGCCCCATGACTCCAGCTTCTCGAGGTTGTCGCTCACCGCAGGATTCCTGTACATTGAATCGTGCATGGCCGGTGCGATGGCCATCGGGATTCCGGAGCCTATCGCCACGGTCGCGAATGATGTGACCGGCGTATCGTCTATCCCGTTGGCGATCTTGGAGACCGTGTTGGCTGTCGCAGGGTAGATCAGGAAAAGATCCGCGGAGCGGGTACCCATCATGGAGATGTGCTCGGTCGCTCCCGTGAGATCGGTGACGGGACGGTGCCCGCAGGCGAACTCGATGGAATCGGGCGTGACGATCTTCAGCGCCTCGCGCGTCATCACCACATAGACGTCCGCGCCGTGACGGATCAGCTCCCTGATGGTGCCGAAGCATTCGACCGCCGCTATGCTCCCCGTGATTCCCATGACCACGGTCTTGCCCCTGAGCTTGGTGCTCTTCTCGCAATAGATCTCCTCGGAAGGATGCATCATACCACCTCATCGACTATATCGACGACATCTCCGACGACCTGCTCCAGAGGGCGGGAGGCGTCCACGACGCGGAACCCGTATTCGGCGGCGAGGACCAGATACGCCCGCCTCACCTGTTCCTGGAATCCCGCCTTCTCGAACTTGCTCTGCATATCGCCGCGGTCGTCTACACGGCGCATGGTAACGGCTGGATCGGCATCCAGCAGGATGACGATATCCGGGACTCCGACGAAGGGCTCGCATAGGCCCTTCAGCCATCCGATATCCGCGGAATCCCCGTCCAGCTTGGCCGATTGATAGGCCAGGGTGGAAGCGTAGTATCTGTCGCACACCACTACCGCGCCGTCGCACATCTCGTCGAGGATCCTCCCCGTGTGCTCGTAGCGGTCGGCCACGAAAAGAAGCGATTCAGCGCGCTGGGAGATGTCCCCTGCAGCGCCTGAGCGTATGAACGCCCCTATGCCTTCGCTGGTAGGCTCCGCCGTCACGACGACACGGTGCCCTTTGGAGCGCAGATGCTCCGCAACGGCTTCGCACACGGTCGTCTTGCCGGTGCCGTCTATCCCCTCTATGACTATGAAGGCGCCCATCGCTCCCCCATCCAAGTATCGGATTTAACCGATACCCTCGCCCTCAGGGCGGCGACAACGCTGTCCAAGGATTCGACATCCTTGCAGAACGGACAGCAGAGCACGGCCAGGTCCCTCCGCACCCCATCATCGTACGGGACTCCGAGCGCTCCGAGGCCTTCCCTCAGAGACTGGGCGAGATTTCCGCCCCTGCGATCCCAGTCCGTCATCACGACGGCGCGGACGCCGAGACCCCATGCATGCTCGGCGGCCTTCAGCGGCCCTCCGCCGCTCTGCACGCAATGGAAGCGCCCGGATATCCCCAGGGCCTCCAGGGCACGGATGTCTTTCAGCCCTTCCACCAGAATGATCGAGTCCTCCGCCAGGTCGGAGAGCCTCGACAGCGCGTCCTCGATACGCTCCAGACGCTCCTCGTCATCCATCGATGTCCTCCAGGGAACCCATGATGGAATCGACGTCCCCGCGGATCCTGACCGTCTTCTGCCTCGACGTCATCCCGGCGGAGACCTCTGTCCTGCATCCGGTGACTCCGGAGAAGTACTGGCACACCTCCTTGTTGGCTCTCCCGTCGAGGGGCGGCGCAGAGACGCGGAGGACCAGCCTCCTGCGCCATTCGTCGTATCCGTCCGGTCCCGGACGACTGGAGCGCGGCGATACGGAGATATCGACCTCGATCCAGCCGTCGCCTTTCCTGCAGACGTCCGAGATCCTCATCGATGCTAGGAAGGCGCATCATCGAAATCAATCTGCCGACCCCGAAGAAAGAAGTTATCTAGCGTGCGAGATATGGTGCGACGATGAGCACGGCTGTGGGACCCATGACTTTCGACGAGCTGTCGGAGCTGTACCGGGTCGAGATGAAGAGCGCATCCATCACGGAGCCCCGCAAGGACCTCTTCAGAGCCATGGCCAACCTTCTGACCACGCTGCGCCAGGAATACGACAGGCAGATGTCCGTCGATCCGGACTCCGTCATGGCGGAGGGTGCCGAGCAGCGCCGCAAGAAGGCCGAGCGCATATGCAAGGACGTGATGGTGCTCCGCACCAGGAAGATAGCCGCAATGGCCATCCGCGGCGCGGAAGGCGCCCGCAACGCCCTGGACTGCCTCACGGACGAGGAGCGCGAATACTACGAGGGCATGCTGGACCTCACCAAGCGTCAGCTCGCCGAAGTGGACCGCCTCAGAGGCAGGCGCACGACTGTGCCCACCAGGATCGACGAGCCCCCGAAGGCGGAAGAGCCCCCGGCCGTCCCGGAGCCTCCTGCGACCAGAACAGAACCCGTCCCTCCGATCGAAGAACCTGTCGTTCCGGACGAGGAGATGGACGCCTTCGACGACAACTTCGAGGAACCGTTCGACGTCCCCGAGGAGACTCGGAACGAACCCCCTGCGGAAGCGGAGGTGCACCCTGAAGAACCTGTCCCCGAACCTCCCGCCGAGCCGGCACCCAAGGTCGAGGAGAAAAAAGAAGAATCCGATCTCACGCCCGTCCTCATACGCGTGACGGAGGATCTGCCGGAGTTCGCAGGGCCGGACAGGGACTACAAGCTCTCCAAGGAGGACGTGGTGACCTTGCCGAAGGTGCTGGCGGACGTCCTGACGAATACGGGCAAGGCAGTGGCGATCAGGCCTACGCCTTGAGCGTCCTGGAATCCCCGAAGAACTCCAGACAATCGATCTTCATCCTTTTTATGCCGGTTATCTGAGCCACGGTCTCTCTGGCGATATCGGGCTCGTTGTTGGTCCTGCTCAGATGGGCGAGGAACAGCTGCCTCGGCGAATCCGTCATGGTCTTGCGTATCGCGGCAGCCGTGTCGACATTGCACATGTGCCCATGGTCGCTGCCTATCAGCCTCTTCAGCGCAGGAGGATAGGGGCCGTTGACCAGCATCTGATTGTCGTAATTGGCCTCCACGACGGCTATGTCGGCCTGCTTGAGAGCCTCCATTATGGGAAATGTGAACGTCCCCGTGTCGGTGGCCAGAAGGACCTTCTTGTCGTCCACCTGGGTGAAGAAGGCGTTCGGCTGGACGGCATTGTGGGTGGTCGGAAGCGGAGTGACGTGGAACTGCCCCACGTCGAAGCTCTTCGACGGATCGAACGGCACATACTCGACGTTCCCCAGATTCAGCTCCGCGAACGTGGGCTCGTTGCACATGATCGGAACCCCCAGCTTGCGGGCGGTGGCCCCTGCTCCGGAAACGTGGTCCGAATGCTCATGGGTTATCAGTATGGCTTTCACGCACTCCTTGTCGACGCCTTCCTGTTCCATCTGGGCGAGGATCTTCTTGCAGCTGATTCCGGCGTCGATCATGATGGCCTCGCCGTCGCTCTCTATGACGGTGCAATTGCCATCGCTGCCGCTGGCCAGCACATGGACCTCCAACATCGGACCGGCCTCAGACCTTTCTCTTGTAGAGAGCGAAAATGATGTCTCCGCGGGTTATGATCCCCACGACGACGCCCTTCTCGAGAACCGGCAGGCGGTTGACCTCCATGTCGATCATCGATCTGAGCACCTCCATGACGGGTGCGTCAGGAGACGTGGAGAGGACAGTGCGGGTCATGATGTCGGAGACGAGCTTGTTGGAGATCTCCTCGGAAATCGTCCTGAGCTTCTCGTCCGGCTCGTTGGACGAATCCATGGAGTACATGAGCATCACCGAATCGGAATTCTCCTTCTCCAGCTTCATCTGATAGTCCATGATCATCTGAAGGATGTCGTTCTCGCTGAGGATTCCGAGAAGATGGTTCCTGTTATCGACCACGGGGGCACCGGATATGTTGTCGAGTGCGAATTTCAGCACCGCCTTCTTCACGGTCTCGTCTGCCTTCAGCGTGACGACCTGCGTGGTCATCAGATCCCTTACCTTCATCTTGGACATCCTCCGAGGTATGGATCCATATGGATTTATTGATTTGCAAAGACCGCAAACTACGAAGTCGAAGGGAAAAAACCGACGAAATCGCACCTTTAGTTTCTGAAAACGGTATGTTCCGTCGCTTTTGAGATCGAATGAATGCATACATTTATCTATAAGTAGGATATCAACTGCATTTGTGGGCCTGTAGCTCAGCTAGGTAGAGCGTCCGACTCTTAATCGGACGGCCAAGGGTTCGAATCCCTTCAGGCCCGCCACTT
>DAXO01000084.1:0-2379 GCA_002506425.1 Methanomassiliicoccaceae archaeon UBA480
CCGACGATAAGGATGAGGAGGGTAGGATCTCTCCTCTGACAATAGGAACCGCGATCTGAATGGTTATGCCAGCTTCCTATACCATCCACACCCGGTTGATAGTATCCTGTTGTATGCAGAGGCATCATAATGCATCTTTTGCGAGTGAACGGATGCCTCGTTTTCAAGGTCCGATATTAGAAGATTGGGTGCAGTCAGTCTCTTCTAAACAATATCAGAGACCGACCGCTGTTAATCAAGTCAGCCTCCGAATCCGGATGGACCCGGAGGCATCGTTTACGGAATCAGATTGATCCCTGGTTCCTCTTCTTGAGGAAGAGGAATGCAATGATGGCAATAGCGATCACAGCGATTGCGATTCCTGCGATCACGACCGGAGAAATTCCCCCGTCGTCATCAGAGGAGGACTCGCCTTCTGCCGTTACGTAGTATCCCGAGAGAGTGTCAGCAGATTTGCCTGCGACGCTGAACGAGATCGTAGCGGTTCCGTCCTTGTTGTCCGTTACGGTGGAGTTCACGGGTGCGGACCTTCCGTACTGGTTGACGGAGTAGACCTTGATGCTATCGACGGACTCGCCGGATTCGAGCTTGTATTTCAGATTGCACACGGGGTTCTTCCCGACAGTGTTGGATGCGATGTCGAATGCGATTCTGTCTCCGACAGCATCGGAAACGGCCTCGTCCTGCGGAACGAAGGACATCAGGCTGACGCTGATCGCTCCGGAGTTCCTCAGGTCCTCAAGATCGATGAGCACGGATCCGAGGGCATTCCTGATCTCAAGTCTCTCGGTGCCGTTCTTGGACATATCGGAGACGATTTTCGAGACATCCGCCGTGCTGAGCTCCGCATGCTGTGCATCTCCGATGTCGAGGATGTAGTTGCCGCTGTCTGCTTTGTACTTCTTGTCGGCGATCTCGAACAGGGGGACTAGCGTCCTGTCTCCGGGGACGGTGACGGTGTAGTTCTGTCCAGCGGGGACGAATCTGATTCCATCGAACCATCCTACGAACACGTATCCAGGCTCTGCAACGGATTCTCCGAGGTCTATAGTCTCGCCCAGGCCCGCGTGCTTCTTGGCGTTGCCGAAGCTGATCTCGTACTCTTCAACGATGGCGCGCACATGGATCTCGCCATCGAAGGATTCGAGGGTCGCGGTCTCTCCGGACTTGTCGACGCTGTATTTGACTCCGCTGCTCCACTCGGGGATGGATTCGTATCCTTCCTTGAGGATGAGCTCGGCTGATTCGATCTTGGAATCCTTGAGGGTGACCTTCAGGATCGCTCCGCGGGAGGATTCGTCGAAGGACAGCTCCTCGTCGCCGATGGAGATTCCTTCGCTTCCGGGCAGGAACATCACGGTTCCGGAGACCTTCGCTCCGTCGGGTATTTCGAGTTTCTTGAGGTACGAGTCGTTGATGGTGACAATGGCATCGCTTCTCAGGGCGAGGCTGGGATCGAAATCCTCTCTCATGTCGGTTATGGTGTATTTGCCCTTCATGCCGTCGTCATCGATGACGATGTCCTCGACCGATATGCTTCCCGGTTCTCCGGATGCGTAGTTGATGATGATGGCGATCTTGGTGGCAGATATAGTCTCCTCGTCATCGATCTTCAGGCCTTCTGCAGAGAAGTCCATCGATTCAGACATCTCGGTAGGGTAGAGGATCTTGCCGGAGACGTTCTTCGCTGTTGCATCGAAGCTCTTTCCGTCATAATTCATAGCGAAATCCCTGATCTCGAGGGAGAGGTCGTTGGAATATTCGCTGGAGCCTTTGACCGAGGCATAGTCGAATTCCACCTTCAATTCGGCGCTGTTGTTGTCGATCGAGCTTCCAGACAGATTTGCGGAGAACTTCACATCGATGTTATCGACTTTCAGTTCATCGATATCGAGGTTCAGGTCGCCGAATCCTCCGAGGTCTCCTTTGAAACTGATCCCCTTCATATCGGCAGTGACTACTACCTTGTCGGAGATGGTCATCGTAATCTCGATTCCGGACATCCCGGATTCGATGGATCTCTTGATGCCGTCGTTGATCGTATATCCGGTTGAGGATGCGGACCCGATCTTCATCACGGCATCGAGTTTGAACTTGCCGTTCTCATCTATGGATGCGGAGAGATCGATGCTGAGGTCGGAGATTATCATTTTGATATCGCAGCCGTCGGTCTTGTCGGACGAGCTGACATTCACGGTAGTCTCCTTCATTCTGATGGTGGCCTTGTCGCCGGATGCTCCCTCGATCTTCATAGTGGTCTTGGAGTTCTGGTTGCTGATTGTGAGCTTGGCCTCCATCTCGGCACCGTCGGATTTCATTTCGACCTTCTCACCGTCTTCGCCGGTTGCGGTGGTCAAGGAGGTTCCGGATTTGACGTTA
>DAXO01000084.1:2386-13079 GCA_002506425.1 Methanomassiliicoccaceae archaeon UBA480
GCGAAGAATCTCCCGACTCGCCGGTTGTCTGCGATCCGCTGAAGCTGATCTGTGCATCGTTCAGAGTGGATTCGACCTTGTTTCCGTCGTTGTCCGCCTTCATGGTGAGCTTGGAAACCTTGATCGTGGCGCTGTCGCCCGAGGCCCCCTTGATCTTTCCGTTGGCGTCCATATAGACGTCTCCGGTGACGGAGGATGCCGTGTATTCGATCTTGCTTCCCTCATAGTCTCCCTTGTAGGACAGCTCGGGGATGTTAAGCTTGAATGTGTATCCGGTGACTTTACCGCTGCTGTCGACCCCGGTCTGGATGATGATCTCCTTGTCTTCTCCTCCGGTGATAGAGAAGCCTTCGGCTCCGAACGTTCCCTTTGAGCTGAGGTCTACAGTGATGTTGATCTTCTTCGCGGTTGTGTCGATGCTGGTATCATAGGTCAGAGAGCCTTTGAGGATGATTTCAGTATCAGTCTCGAACTTGCTCTCTGTTCCGCCGATTGAGACGGACGATCCCTTTTCGAAGACGATTATCTTCCCATCGGTGTTCTCGGATTTCAGCGTGAGCTTGGAAGGAAGGGTCAGGACTTTGCCATCCTTGACCACGAAGTATCCTCCATTAAATGTGGTATCTCCGAGGGTTGCATCCTCTGTGATTTCTGTTTTGGTAGTGATTGTTCCTGAGGCAGGATTCACGGAAGGTGCGGCTTCGCCCGTTCCGCTGTCACTGTTTGTGGTTTCCTCTCCTTCTGTAGCAGAAGAGTCGTCGGCGAACACTGCAACAGCCCCAAGAGCTGCAACAAACATCGCCAGAACGACAATTGCCGCAAACCGATTGTTCTTCATTCCCATTCCTCTCTCGCATAAAAGCGATTGGAGCTGGATTGTTGTCATAGATATTAAAAACGAAACGTTCGAATGGCGGTTTTTTGAGCTCTTTTCGGCTGAGTGTATCATGTTATGATGGTTGTGATATATGGAAAATACGAATCGACCATGTACAAGGGCGGTGTGTCATCCTTTCCAGAACAGTGTTTTGGCAGTTCTCATCGTTGTGTCACAGTTCGGATCCTTCTGTAGGTCTACGAAACTGATAATAGTGCAGTTAATTGTTCCTCTATTCATGGATGTAGGCAGAGATCACCACGAGCCATGGGCATTATCCGTCTCCATATTCGAGAATGCCTATTCAATCCGCTCTCTTCTGTACATCATGGAGAATCCCGGATGCCTTAAGACGGATCTCTACAGGAAGGTCGGAAGGAGCATAAGGATGCCCGAGAAGCTGGACAGGCTCGAAGAAGCCGGACTCATCGTGCAGAAGGAAGAAGTGAACAGGGTCCTGCTCTTTCCTACCGAGAAGGGCAGACAGATAGGCGCGGTTTTCGCCCAGATAGACTCGATATTGAGAGAGTGAAGTGGAGGGGAGACCCCTCCGTTTGATAATCACCAGTTGGTGGCCCTTACCTCGAAGAAGGACTGGGGGTGCTTGCACACGGGACAGACCTCGGGTGCGGTCTCGCCGACGTGGATGTATCCGCAGTTCCTGCACTTCCACATGACGACCTTGTCCTTCTTGAACACGACTCCGCCCTCGATGTTGCGGAGGAGGTCGTTGTATCTCTCCTCGTGGTGCTTCTCGATTCCGCCTACGCCCTCGAAGAGAGCGGCGATCTGATCGAAGCCCTCCTCCTTGGCGACCTTGGCGAAGTCGGCGTACATCGTGGTCCACTCGTAGTTCTCGCCTGCGGCGGCGTCCTTGAGGTTCTCGACGGTCTTGGGCATGGCGTTGCCGTGGAGGGCCTTGAACCAGAGCTTGGCGTGCTCCCTCTCGTTCTCGGCGGTCTCCATGAAGATGTCGGCGATCTGCTCGTATCCCTCTTTCTTCGCCTGGGACGCGTAGAACGTGTATTTGTTCCTGGCCATGGACTCGCCCGCAAAGGCGGTCTTGAGGTTTTCCTCGGTTTTTGAGCCTTTGAATTCCATGATATTCCTCGGAAATCGACATTGCTACGGACCTATATGAACCTATTTAACGGCGTTTAGTTCCGCCTGAATCCAGACAGCAACCCTTTCTTCTGCTTAAGGTTCCCATTCTTGTCGAACTTCTCGCGCATCAGCCTGTCATAGTTCTTTTTGACGGACTGGTCCGCCGGTTTGAGCTCCATCAGAACCTCGAGCTCCATCTTGGCCTTGGCATAGTCCTTCAGGTCGTTGAGGAGCAGTACGGCATAGTTCTGATGATAGACGTAGTTGTTCGAATCGGCGGCTATGGCCTTCTCATAGAATTCCGCCGCTTTTTTGAAATCGGTCATCTGGTTCCTGAGGAATCTCGCGTAGCCGTTGTAGGCCTCTGCCGAAGGCTTCAGCTCGAGGATCCTCTCGAAAAGCGCGGAGGTCTCCCTGTTGTTGCGCTTGTCCGAGGCGAGGACAGAGGCCTTGGCTTCAAGGGCCTCCACGTTGTCCGGCTCTAGATCCAGAACGATATCGAGCTGCATCATGCCGTACTCTCTGTCATCCAGGTCCTTGAACGCTATGTTGGCGAGAACGAGCCGAGGTCCGGTGTTGTGCGGGTCCGTGGCGAGATATTCCTCGAGGGTCCTGGCGGCTCCTGCAGGATTGCCGCTGGATGCCTGGTTCCTCGCTTTCGTCACGGCCTTGAAGGCCTTGTCTTCCATGATCGGTTGATTGCCAGCGTACGATAAAGGGATGTCTGTCGTTTCCTGGTGGAGATGATTATAAACTGTCGAGCGATGGGCCGATCATGGATCTGGGGAAGTCTCTCAAGTCGTTCGCATGCGGGATAGTGATGACGATGATCCTGGTCGCCGTCGTGCCTTTGGTGATGGACGAGTTCATATCGCCTGTCATAAGGGACGCTGTAGGGGACAGGGACTTCCTGTTCATGACCTCGGATTTCCTCTGCCTTCTCCTGGTCTGGGGCGTCCTGTTCGGATTCATGGCCCTCCTCGGAGCCGGGGGTATACTCAGGCGCTACGGAGCATTCGGCATCCTGGGCCTGATCGCGGCGTATTGGATCATGGGCGATGTGTCCCAAGCGGTGCTTCCCCTTTCGGTGCTTGCGGCGATACTCGTGGTTTCCTGGATCATCCGTATCAAAAAGAGAGGAAAAAGTGAGCAGAAATTACCGAATGCACGCTAATATTGCTCCAATGACCAGTATTTATTAAATATGATGATTTAATGCGCACCTTGGCAGGCGGAGTACGGAGCTGCGGTCATCAGTCGTTTTCCTCCTTTACTCGACTTCCAATCACAAGCGACGTTCCGCCTGCTTCTTTCTGCATCTTTCGCATATGATTGCCCTGTCTTCGCGCTCGAAGTTGTTGGTGTACAGGACCCCGTACATTATCGATGTCAGCAGGAGAGGGACGAGGAACAGCGCATAGTTCAGAAGGATGGAGAACGCGTTGTTGCCCAGATAAACCGAAAGCAGAAACATCATCATGAAGACTCCAAGTGCCGTGAACGTCGTGAACAATCTGTTCTTGGCGCCTTTCCAAAGATAGTAGTCTCTGTGAGCCTCCGATTTCGCCTTGGCGCCTATGCTCCTGAATATCTGCCAGGGGAGGATGAGGGCAGGGGTGAACATAGAGAGCATTACCGTGATGGCCAGCATCGTCTTCCAGCTCATCACCTCCAGGAAGTACGGGTTCACGAAGAGGTAAGATGATACAAGGAGTCCGAGTATGAACAGGTATGTAGATATGCTCAGGGTCCTCCTAAGATCGAAGAGGTGCTTCGGGGCTGGAGGATCTACGACTACTTCATGCACATCGATGATGTCGGGTACCATGAAGAAGGACTCCGCCTTCCCGCGAACCTTCTGTTCGGCATGGGCGTTCATGGCGTCGATCACCTCGGGGATGTATCTGCGGAGATAGGACGAGATGACGGTGGTGACTCCTATGGATGTGAACAGCATCACGGCGAACGTCCCCAGGAAGCCCACAGTGGCATTCAAGAGATTCGGCAGATGGATTCCCACGGCGCTCAGTATATCGTATATCGCATCGGCGTAGTAGTATTCGCCTGTAGCGTAGTTGAATATCCACAGCAGCGTCGTCAGCCCCAATGCGAAAACGGATAGGTCCCTGAAGGGGAACACCCCCTTGGGCAAATGTATTGCGCACGGAACTCCCAGAACGGCGAAGCAGAATGTGAACGACAGGCACAGAAGCTCAATCATCTTCACGAGCCTGAACGAATCTATGTAGATGATGGAGCATATCCATATCGCCAGACACGCTGCGACGAAGAACGGGAATGCCCTGAGCAAGGGCATCTCGTCTCTAGGCTCTTCAGCGGCGCATTCCACGGCGGAGCTGTGGGCCGCGGCCTGATCGACGGCGTCGCTCGCCGTCTCCATGGCTTCATCGAGCCGGGAGTTCATCGCTTGTGCATGTTGCATGCATATTTAAATCACCCTTGGTGTCGAAGACATCATTTATGAATCGTCGAACAATCCGCAGATGCATGAACAACTACGACGGGCTGAAGAACCGCGGCCATTCTCCGGATGATATGCTGGAGAGGAGGACCGCCGCCGAGGCGTTCTCCGGCGCGGAGCTCAGGGAGATCGCAGCAGGAGGCATGTCTCCGGAGACGGCATCGAAGAACATCGAGAATATGATCGGGACCGTCCAGATCCCCCTGGGCTATGCGGGGCCGGTGCACATCGAGGGCTCTGCGGCTTCGGGGGACTTCCTGGTGCCTCTTGCCACCACTGAAGGCGCTCTGGTGGCGTCGATCTCTCGCGGAATGTCCGTGATGAACGACGGAGGAGGGGTCCGCGCGAGGGTGTTCGGCGATGCCATGACGCGTGCTCCGGTGTTCCGCGTCGACGGATTGGAGCATTGCGCCGATGTCATGGAGTGGATAGATTCCCATCGCGAGGATCTCGAAGCCGCCGTTTCCGCTACGACGTCCCACGGCAGGCTCTCGCGCATCGAGCAGTTCCCCGATGGGAGGAGCCTCTTCGTCCGTCTCTCGTTCGAGACCGGAGATGCCATGGGCATGAACATGGCCACCATAGCGAGCGAGGCTGTTGGCAGACTGATAGAGAAGGAGACGGGAGCCGTGATGATTTCCGTATCCGGCAACATGTGCTCGGACAAGAAGCCCGCCGCCATCAACATGATCGAGGGACGCGGCAAATGCGTCGTGGCCGAGGCGAGGATCCCTAAGGAGATCGTCGAGAAGCGTCTGCATGCGACTTCGCCTGCCATCGTCGAGACGAACTACCGCAAGAATCTAGTCGGAAGCAGTCTGGCGGGAACCCTCGGCGCCAACGCTCATGCCGCCAACATGGTCGCAGCCGTTTACATCGCCACTGGGCAGGACCCCGCCCAGGTCGTCGGAGGAAGCATGGCGATGACCACCTGCGAGGATATCGACGGGGATCTGTACATAAGCGTCCGCATGCCCGCAGTGGAGGTGGGCACTGTCGGCGGAGGCACCCGTCTTCCCTGCCAGCACGAGGCGCTGGAGATGATAGGGTGCGCCGGCGATGGCAAGGCCCGGAAGCTGGCCGAGATCGTCGCGGCCACTGTTCTGGCCGGTGAGCTCTCTACGCTTGCGGCCCAGACCGCAGGGCAGCTGGGAAGCGCCCATGCCCGGCTCGGCCGGTGAAAACGTCTTCCGAGGCGCCGCGATTCGTTTCCGCGCGCGCCTCGCGCTCCTGCGCGTCCGCGTTTTTAATATACCGAACCCAGGATTTCCCCTCATATGCCAGTCATCAATTTCAAATACAGCGACCTCTGCACGATGCTGGGAGAGAAGGTGCCGGAGAAGACGCTGATCGACAGGATCCCGATGATCGGCGCCGATATGCACGAGACAGAAGGCGATTCCGATGACATGTCCGTCGAATTCTTCCCGGACCGTCCCGACCTCTACAGCGTCGAGGGGCTCGCAAGGGCCCTGAGGGCATTTCTGGACATCAAGCCGGGGATGCAGACGTATCCTGTCGGGGAGTCCGACGCGGAGGTCTTCATCGATCAGAAGGTCAAGTCCGTCCGTCCGTACTTCCTCTGCGGTATCGTCCGCGATGTCGAGGTCACAGACGAGTTCCTGAGATCCCTTATGGAGCTGCAAGAGAAGCTCCACATCACCATCGGAAGGAAGAGGAGCAAGCTAGCGATCGGCATCCACGATCTGTCGAAGGTCTCCGCTCCTTTCACCTACACGCTGAGGGATCCGCACTCCGTCCGCTTCGTCCCGCTCGCGATGGAAGAGGAGATGGACATGGCCGAGATCCTCGAGAAGAACGAGAAGGGCAAGGAGTACAGCAGGCTCCTCGAAGGCATGTCCGAATATCCGGTCATCCTAGATTCCGAGGGCAGGGTCCTCTCGTTCCCGCCGATCATCAACGGGAAGCTGACCACCGTGACTGTAGGTCACCACGACCTCTTCATCGATGTCACCGGCAACGACCGCAAGGCCGTCAAGGGCGCTCTAGACATAGTCGCTACCGCCATCGCGGAGCGCGGAGGAAGGATCGAGTCCGTCATCATGCACGACGGGGATGAAACATTCCGCTCCCCCGATCTGTCTCCGGAGGTCAGGAGCTTTTCCGTCTCCGCATGCGACAGGTTCCTAGGTCGCGAGCTGGGCCCGGAGGGCACGGTGGAATGTCTCAGGCGCATGGGCCTGGATGCGGAGGCCGAAGGAGACACAGTCACAGTCTCCATCCCGCCTGTCAGGCTGGATATCATGCACGATGTGGACATCTATGAGGATGTCGCTGTCGGCTTCGGTTTCGACAGGTTCGGAGGTCCGTACAGGGTCGAGCAGACGCCGGGTGCGCTCCTTCCGGAGACGGCATTCTCCGACAGCCTCAGGGATGTCATGATCGGACTGGGTTTCACAGAGGTATGCACCCTGACGCTCAGCAATCAGAAGGAGGAGTTCGGCATCTCGGGGCTTCCCGAGCTGGATGTAGTCCGTGTCCTCAATCCCATCACGGAGGACCACACGTGCCTCCGCGCGTATCTGGCCCCCAGCCTGGTGAGGATTCTCAGGCACAACAAGCACCGCGATCTTCCACAGAGGATCTTCGAGATAGGATATGTCGTGAGGGACGGCGTCACGAGGCTGCACCTCTGCGCCATGGCGACCGCTTCCAAGGTCCCTTTCACCGAGGTCAAGTCCTGGACAGAATCCGTCCTCCGCGAGACAGGCGTCGAGTACACCCTCTCTGCCTGCGACTACGAGACATTCGTTCCCGGAAGGGGGGCGGAGATCGATTCCGACGGAAGGCGCATCGGCCTGTTCGGGGAGATGGCTCCGTCCGTGGTCGTCGGATACGGCATCACGCATCCCATCGGATTCTGCGAGATCGACCTCGAACCGATCATCTCCGGAAAGAAGGATACCCTTTTCTGAGGCGAAGGCATGGATGCAGGAGACAGATTCCCGGCATTCTCGCTCAAAGACGAGAACGACGAGCTCTTCGACAGCTCTGCGCTCGAGGGCATCAGGTATGTGATATACTTCTATCCGAAGGACGGCACACCCGGATGCACGAAAGAGGCGGAGTCCTTCTCCGCCGACTTCCCGCAGTTCATGCTGAGGAACATCCCTGTCATCGGGGTCAGCAGGGATTCTCCCGAATCGCACAGGAGGTTCATCGACGGACACGGTCTGAAGGTGAAGCTCCTCAGCGATCCCGACCACAGGCTGATGGAGGAAGTCGGGGCCTGGGGCCCCAAGGTCTCCTATGGGAAGGAGACGGTGGGCGTCATCCGCTCCACCTTCCTCGTCGGGAAGGACGGCATCGTCGAGGCCGCATGGCGCAACGTCCGCGTGGACGGTCATGCGGACAAGGTCCTGGCCTCGGCCGTGTCTTTCTTCAAGAAGTCGCAGCGATGCATCCATGGCACGGAGCACATCGCCGGCATCGGCCAGAAGGCTGAGGTCGGCGAATCCGTGTATGGGCGCGGAAGCGTCGCTGTTCACAGCGATGATCTTCCCTGCACCGTTCATACCCACACGGTGCTGGACGGCGCCCGATATCCCGAATGCGATGTAGACGTCGGGGGACACAATCCGTCCGGACAGGCCCACCTGGCGGGAGCGGGGCATCCATCCCTTCTCCACGAGCGCGCGGGAGCAGCAGACCTCCGCATCCATCTTGGACGCGACCGATTCCGCCACTCCGATCAGAGAGCGGTCTTTGATGCCGTCTCCGAGAGCTATGAGAATGCGCGCCTTCGTTATGTCATCGTCGGGTTTCCCGGGGATGTCCTTCGCTATCGTCTTGATATCGTCGCCCGAATACTGCCAGTAGATGGCGGTCCCCTCGCCCTCCTTCTTCTCCGGCCTGGGGAAGGCACCCGGGCGGACGGTCGCCATCTGCGGGAACCCCACGCATGCGATATCGGCAATCAGAGTCCCTCCGAAGGCGGGACGGGTGGCTATGAGCTTCCTTCCATCCATCCTGAGGTCTGTGCAATCAGCAGTCAGGCCGGCGTGAAG
Organism: Methanomassiliicoccaceae archaeon UBA480; assembly: GCA_002506425.1. Taxonomy (GTDB): domain Archaea; phylum Thermoplasmatota; class Thermoplasmata; order Methanomassiliicoccales; family Methanomethylophilaceae; genus Methanoprimaticola. The sequence goes on from DAXO01000084.1 coordinate 10,878, forward strand.
CGTTGCCGCAAGACGGGGAGCAACCTCGCGTCCCTTCTGCGTAGCCGGGAACAGTATGACTGCAGGCTCGGTGCGTGCAGCGATCTCGCCTATGCAGTCGGCGTACGCCTCGGGCATGTACGTCGTTTCGATCCTCTTGTCGCGGACGTGGTAGAGCGTATCTATCCCGTATCCGAAGAGCTCGGAGTACAGCGCTTTGATCTCCGGTCCTCCGAAGACCACTCCGAGCACACGGCCGTCGGTCATCTCGGAGGCTTTGGCTGCTAGTTCGGTGCTCGCGGCCGAAACGATCGGAACGCCGTCCTTCTCCTCCGTCTCGATGCATACCAGGGTGCCGTCGGCAGTGGATTGGTTTATGTCGTAGTGCCTTAGCATTCCGGGAGGCAGCCTGTCCGGGTCGCTGCTCGGGCATGTCGCGCATGATCCGCCTTCGCATCCGCTCATGGCTTCCCCCTCGCTTCCTTTATTATGAATTCAGCAGCCAGCTTGGGGTCGGTGATCTCTATCTTCATATTCCTGCGGCCGTCCTTCACGGTTCTAGAGGATTCGATCTTCGTGAGCGAGCCTTTGATGCCGACCGAATACAGTCCGAGCCCGAGGTCGACGCGTCCCAGCTTGACTATCTCCGTTTTCGCGCCTCTGATGTATCCCTCGACGGACATGAGCGTTCCGCAGGCGTCGGCTTCGGCAAAGGAGACGACCGAACCTGCAGGCAATATGCACTCCCTTTCGAAGGTCCCGTAGTCCTGCTTCACGGACAGATTGCGGCCTTCGCGGGCGAGCTCCGTCGTGTAGCAGAACTGCTGAGCTCCGAGAAGACATGCGACCTCTGAGGGGACCTGCCCGGTGTCGCCGTCGACGGCCTGCCTTCCGAAGGCGTAGACATCCGCATCGGGAACGAACTTCTCGATGAATGCGGCGAGGACGCGGGAGGTCGCCCAGGTGTCCGACCCAGCGAAATCCGGATCCGTCAGGAGATATGCCTTGTCCGCACCCAGGCCGATGCATCTCCTCAGAACTTCCTCGGCATGCGGAGGCCCCATCGAGACCGCGATGACCTCGTCCCCATCCCCCGCTATCGATAGGATCCTCATGAGTGCGTTCTCGCTATAGGGATCCATTATCGCAGGCGCATCCGCCCTTCTGATCGATCCGTCATCTCCGGTCCTGACGTCCATGGTGTCCGGGACCTGCTTGACGGCTACGATGAACCTCATCTCGATTCCTCCAGTATGTTCCCGGGACAGAGGACCCATTTGGGATCCAGGGCTTCCTTCACCCTGCGGAGCTGCTCGATGCCTTCCTTGCCGTACACCAGCTCCATGTATCCGCGCTTGATCTTCCCGATGCCGTGCTCGGCGCTGGGGGATCCTCCGAGCTCGACAGCCTTCTCGGCCAGTTCGCCATAGGCTTCCTGCGCCTTCTCGAAATCCTCCATGGATTTCAGGATGATTTCGACATGGGGATGGTTGTTGCCTATATGTCCGAACACCACGTATTCCAGCCCTCTGGCGTCGAGTATCTCCCTGTAGGCGGACATCATCTCATCGGCGGCCTCGTCTGGTACGGACATGTCCGTGCCCATCTTGTGGATGGCGGGCATCTCCTCCTTCAGGGACGCCACGTATTCGAATATGGATCTGGGGATGGAATGGCGCATCTCCCTCATGCGTTCGCGATCCCTCCTCTCGTAGCCGCACCATGACCTATCGATCCCTCCTCCGAGGGGACGGCAGATGCCGTCGAGTCTGAGCAGCTTGGATTCCAGCTCATCATCCATGGCTAGATCGAGGAACACCGCAGAGCAGGGGCTGTCCGGAAGGCCCGGTATCCTCAGTATCGCCGGGTCGCTCTCGCGCATCCTGCGGACCAGATCGATCGATCCGCGGTCCATGTATTCCAGGAACTCGGGGTCCAGCGACTTGTCCTTCTTGATTTCGCGGGCCGCTTCGAAGGCGTTCTCGTCCGGCAGGAACATTATCACCGAGAGAAGGGGATGCCACGGCGCCAGATACACGTCCGCCTCGGTGACGATGCCGAATATCCCTTCGGATCCGATGAAGAGGTCCACCAGATCCATGTCGTCGCAGAATCTGGGTCCCATGGCGTTCTTCACACGGTCGTTGAAGTCGTATTCCGGAAGCTCGACGGAATACAATTCCCTCCCGGCCGGGAACGTCAAACGCCTGCCTTCCGCCTTCA
>DAXO01000088.1 GCA_002506425.1 Methanomassiliicoccaceae archaeon UBA480
CCCGAGTCTGTCCCTTTCGATGTCTCGAAACCTTCAGCACTCCGTCGATATGGATTGCTCTCGAATCCGAGAAAGGATTCGCCAGAATCGATTCGCTGCACATGCCAACCATTGACGAACCATCATTACCTTTCATCTAGGCAAACTGTCGCCACTTGTTAATTGCGAAAAATCGATTTTACGCAATTAACGGATCTGATGATTGCGCAGACGCAACTAACGCACCGTACAGATTCGAGAAATGGAATCGTCGGCCCCAAGCCCTGATTCTGCACAACGCGAAAAGCAGGGATCACCGGCCTGCCGAGGGATCTTTGTCGTTTTAAGCCGAATATGCCGAAAGATTGCGAACGCAACATGAACCGTCCAATCCTTATATGGACTGGCCGATGACCCTGCGATACCATGGATTCCGTCTGGCTGGAGAAGTATAGGCCAAAGACGCTGGACGATATTATCGGCCAGCCGTCCGCCGTCGACAGGCTGAGATCGCTCTCCAGAGGCGGAAGCCTGCCGCACCTTCTTCTCTGCGGCCCTCCCGGATCCGGAAAGACGAGCTGCGCCCTGATTCTTGCGGAAGAAGTCCTGAGTGGAATGACTCAAGGGAACTTCCTGGAGATCGATGCATCCGACCTCACCAAATCCAGGCCAGTTGAACAGAAGAGCGACGACGAGGACGGCGAATCCCGCATCGTCATGAAGAAGGACTCCAGCCCGCTCTGGCGCATCCGCGAGTTCGCCACAACAACGTCCATAGACGGAGTCAAATTCAGGATAGCGTTCATAGACGAGGTGGATTCGCTCTCCCGCGGAGTCCAAGAGGCGCTGAGACGCACCATGGAGGTCTATTCCGGGAACTGCGCGTTCATACTCTCTTGCAACCACCCCTCCATGATCATAGATCCGGTGAAATCCCGTTGCAACATGGTGCGGTTCGGCCCGATACCTCAGGAAGACATCTCCAGAAGAGTGGCCGAGATCGCCCAGAAGGAGGGGATCGCCATGGGGGATGGAGCCGCCGACGGCATAGCCGTGGCATCGGACGGCGACATGAGGAAGGCCCTGGGGATGCTCCAGGCAGCCGCGGCCTCCGGGCGTAAGGTCGACCTCGACACCGTGTTCAAGCTCACAGAGACGCCTGCTTCGGATGCGACGGGGAGAATGCTCCGCGAAGCCCTCGCCGGCGAGTTCATGAAGGCCAGGGATACGCTCGATACGCTGCTGATAGAGGGCGGCATGACCGGCAGAGAGGTCATGGATTCCATTCTGCGGCAGGTGCTCTCGCTAGGACTGAAGGATGCGGACACCGTGAGGCTCATGGACAAGATGGGCGATATAGACCACCGCATCGCCCAATGCGGGGGCGGAGCGCAGTCCTCCTCGCTGGAGAGGATCCAGATAGAGGGGCTGCTGGCTTACCTGTCCATGACGGGCAGGAAGAAGCGCCGATGTCCAAATTATTAATGCGATGCCGACGATTCGGGATTCATGACAAATGTCATTCTCCACACCACAATGGGCGACATCACCCTGAAGATGAACGACGACATGCCGATCACCACCGGCAACTTCGTCAAGCTCTGCAAAGAGGGATTCTACAACGGAGTCATCTTCCACAGGGTCATCGACGGATTCATGATCCAGGGCGGGGACCCCACCGGAACCGGAATGGGCGGACCCGGATACACCATCGAGGACGAGTTCGGAAAGGGACACTCCAACAAGAGGGGCACCATCTCCATGGCCAACACCGGCAGGCCCCACTCCGGAGGAAGCCAGTTCTTCATCAACACCGTCGACAACACCTACCTCGACAAGGAGGACCCGCGCACCCCCTACGCCCACCCCGTCTTCGGAGAGGTCATCTCCGGAATGGATGTCGTCGACAAGATCGGAAGGGTCGAGACCGACCGCAACGACAAGCCCCTGCAGGACGTCAAGATCGTCAGCACCGAAGTGCAGGAGTGAACATGGGCAAGCACGTCATGGAGTGCCTGGGACTGAGCAGGGTGACCATCGAGGACGGGAAGGTCGTCGAGGTCACCGAACCCCGTGTCAAGCGCTGCCCCATATTCGAGAAGTACAGGGGCATCAAGGAGCTCACGCCGGAAGCGGTCAAGCAGAACATAGAGTACCGCATGGGGGCCTTCGGGATGTGCACCGATTCGAGGGAGACCTCCATGAAGGACTTCCTGTCCTTCGGAGTCTCCGAAACGCTCAGCACCGGGCTCTCCGACGGCGTGCTCGATGCCGTCGTCCTCGCCGCCGACGGCTGCGGCACCGCGGTCGTCACCCAGCCGGACATCGTCCAAGGACTGGGCGGAAGGATCTCAGGGATAAGGGAAACGACGCCGATCGCCAAAGTGATAGAGGCCGTCGGACCCGGGAACGTGCTCGATCCGGAGAAGACTCCCATCGACATGATTGCTGGTGTCGAGAAGGCCTACGCCATGGGATACAGGAAGGTGGCGGTCACGACCGCATCCGTCGCAGAGGCGGAGGAGATCCGCGGACGCCACAAGGATGCCGTCATCGCCCTCGTGCACACCTCGGGAACCAGCCCCGAGGATGCCACGAAGGCCTTCGAGGTATGCGACATAATAACGGCGTGCGCCTCGAAGAACATCCGCGCCATCGCGAAGGAGCGCAAGGACCTCCTCATCGCAGGAAGCGGCATACCCGTGCTCGGAGTCACCGAGGCCGGGAAGAAACTCATAGAGAGAAGGCTGGAGATCACCGGAAAGAAGCCGTGGGACCCCTCGCAGAAGGAGGATCCCCCCTCGCCTCTGATCTGATCAGTAGGTCTCCAGAGTGAGATGGGTCCCCGATCTGAGATAGATCAGCGGAATCCTCTCCTTCCTCAGGCGTCTGCGGAGCTCCTTGTCGTTGGTGAGCACGTAGGCGCCCTCCTTCTTGGCAAGCTCCACGACGGCGCTGTCCCCGGTCATCTCCGTGGGGACTATCTCGTATTTCCTGGCCAATGCCAGAGCCGCGCCGGCGTACCTGTGGTCCAGATGCTTCAGCTCCCCGACAAGAGGCCCGGGGACTAGCACCCTGGCCTCGCCCAGAAGATCCTTTAGGGCGAGGTCCAGGTTTATCCTGATCTCGAAAGGCATCAGTAAGGCGTTTGTGTCGAGCACGACCGTCTGCATGACGATCACTGCTCGACGATACCGTAACCGATCAATCTCCACTTGTTGGAGATGCGTCTGGAGATGGCGACCCTCTGGCCGGGAAGGATGCAAACGGGGATCTTCAGAGAGACCTCCGCCGAACCGTTCCTGGCGCTCTTGACGACGCCGACCGTTGTGGCGGTTCCGACGCTGAGCATGAGAGGCTCGTTGCTCTTGATCTCATCGACGGACAGCTCCGCGGAGGATCCGACGACGCGGTCCAGCAGAACGGTCTTCATCTCGAAGTCGTGCACGACCTTGGGGAGCTCTCCGGGGCGTCCGATGACCCTTCCGGTGAGTCCGTCGGACTTCGTCATGGCGGCATCCAGTCCGGTACCGATCGCGATGAGTCCTCCGGGAACGACCTTCTTGACGCTCCTTCCGCCCGCCTCGAGAGACAGGACCTTGGCGGTGATGTTCTCGTAGACGACCTTTCCGGCGACCTCGGTCTTCCTTCCCGGAGCGATCTCGATGTCGTCTCCGACCTTGAGCGTACCCTGCATGAGGCTTCCTCCGAGGACTCCGCCCTTCAGATCCTCCGGCTTGGTACCAGGGGAGTTGATGTCGAAGGAACGGGCCACATGCATCAGCGGGGATGCGTCGGGGTCCCTCTTGATCTTGGACACGATGTGCTCCTCGATCGCCTCGATGAGCATGTCGATGTTGACGCCGCGGTTGGCGGAGATCGGAATGATCGGAGCGTTCTCGGCGATGGTGCCTTTCACGAACTCCTTGATCTGCTTGTAGTTCTCGATCGCCTGCTCGCGGGTGACGATATCGATCTTGTTCTGTACGATGATGATCTTGTCGATGCCGATGATCGACAGGGCCATCAGATGCTCCTTGGTCTGGGGCTGGGGGCACTTCTCGTTGGCCGCAACCAGCAGAAGAGCTCCGTCCATGAGGGCCGCTCCGGACAGCATGGTGGCCATGAGCGTCTCGTGTCCGGGTGCGTCCACGAAGGACACCGCCCTGAGGAACTCCGTGTCCGCACCGCAGTTGGGACACTTCTTGCTGGTGCTGTAGGCGGCCGCGCCCTGACAGTTCGGGCACTTGTAGAACGCTACATCAGCATATCCGAGACGTATCGAGATGCCTCTCTTCAGTTCCTCGGAGTGACGGTCCGTCCACTCTCCGGAGAGGGCTTTGGTAAGGGTCGTCTTCCCATGGTCGACGTGCCCTATCATCCCGATATTGATCTCGGGCTGCTTCGGTACTTTCATCAGTTCTCCGCGGGAGCCTCGCCCTCGGGTGCGGGGTTGAGGATCTCCTCTATGGATTTGGACCCGTACTCGACGACCTTCATGTTGACCTGGACGATCGCATCGGAGATCGTTTTGCCGCGGATAGCGACTCTCTTCCTCTCGCCAGGGTACTTCTCGTGGAATCCGAGACTGTCGGCCAGAAGGAGCTTGATCCTCTTGTTGCCGGGGAGGTCTCCCCTCATGGGGGTTCCGTTCTTGTCGGATCCGCCGGTGATTTTCAGCTTGTACTCGGGGAGGCCCACGAACACTCCGTCAACGACCTCTCCGATGCTTACGCCGATCAGAGAGTTCGCGTGGTGACCGGTGACGGCGATGTTGTAGGACTTTCCAGTCTTTACATCGTTCACGATGACTTTGAAGTCTGCCATTTGAACACCTGTGGCGTCGGCTATTAAAGAGATATTTATAAAGGTATTGAAAAAGAAAGACCGCATCGGTTCAGGAACATGAACAGCCTCGCGATGCAGATGCGGAGCTTATCCATGAAGGAGCGCCGCCTGTACTCGTCGGGCTCGCACTCTACAGCCCCCTCGAAGTCGTCCATGAAGCGTCCCACCGCTTCGGCGGAGAGAGCTTCGGAATAAACGACGACATTCTCGCCGTAGTCCGCCCACATGGAACGGGTATTGTACAATCCGGATCCGACCACGCAGATGCGACCGTCCGCCACGGCGATCGATCTGACCGTAGCCTTCCTGGAGAAATAGACGTGGACGCCTGCCTCGATCAGAGGATTGGCGGCCGACAGCGTGTTCCAGCGCTGATACCAATGACTGCATTCCATCGGAATCAGGATCCTCACGTCGGTTCCCGCTATTACGGCCTGCTTGATCGCGCTGTAGGCCTCGTCCTCGGGAACCAGGTAGGGGAATGCCATGTACAGGGTCTTCCTCGCTCCGGCTATCATCTCGGAGAAGCCGTTGAGCATGGGCATTCCCTGCGAATCGGGCCCGGATTGGACAGCCTGCACATTGCAGTCGCCTGCGCATTCCGCATGGGGTGCTTCCGGAACGGACACGTCCTCGCCGGATGCATGGGCCCAATCAGCCATGAAGCGACGGTCCAGCCTCTCCGATGCGGGTCCCTCGATCCTGACGTACGAACCCATGCCGCAATACGAGAGGCGGCCGTCGATCGCGCAGATCTCTCTGAGACAGCGATTGACGGGTTTCAACGAGAATGCCGCATGGATCGGCGAATGGAACGTGCTGTGCCTTACTCCCGCCGCCTTGAGACGGTGCAGACCATGGGTGCGGCCGAAGCCCAGCCTGTCCGTGATGATGCGTATATCCACTCCTTCGGCGGCCTTCCTGCACAGGACGTCGACGAACCTGCGGCCGTGGTCCCCGGCCGGTAGGCGGACCAGCACCAGATGCACCGAGCGGGCGGCTCCGGAGATGTCGCGCATCATCGACTGGAAGGCCTCATCGGCCCTCCACAGGAGGTACGCGCTGTTGCCCCCTGTACAGATGTCTGCTCCCGAAGAGGACATGGCGGAGGCCATGCGGCGGCAGGGCTCAGGAACATCGTCCGACTCCCCCTGCATGAATCTGCGGTCCTCGGACTCCTTGCGGGCACCATCTCTGCGCAAAGCGATGGTTGACCCCCATCCGAGATACAGCAGGAAGCCCAGGAAGGGCAGCACAAAGACTATCGCGACCCAGAAAACGAACGTGCGGGGATCGAAGCGCTCCCTGAACAGAAGCAGATACATCGCGGCGAGGTTCGTCGCCAACCACAGCGGCCATACCGGCAGTATGGAGAATACGTATGTGAAGAAGGGGACCGTGAGATATGTCACGGGAATCCCCGATCACATACCCCAGAAGGGCTCTTCCTTCCTCTTGATGGCCACGGTCTCGTCCATGACCATCTTCTCGTCGGCGGTGAGATCGAGCTGCTGGAGCTGCTTGTATCCGGACTCGATCAGATCGACGTAGACCACGTCCTCCTCGTTGAGCTGCCTGCCGACTGTGATGCCCTCTATGGCCACGGCGACCTCGTCGCCCTGCTTGGCCTCCTTCTGGACATCCTCTCCGATGCGGATGCTCTTGATCTTGCCCAGATCGCGCCCGTCGGGACCGATCAGGTTCTCTCCGGGGCGGATCCTTCCCGCGAGGACGCGGACGCCCACGATGGCGGGCTTGCTGGCGCGGAACGTGCAGTTGGGAAGCACCATGAACTTGGCAGGGAACGAGAACACGGACCTCTTGTCCGTGTCGGTCTGCTTCTTGCAGTCCTCGACCCATTCGACGTAATCGTCGATGAGCTGATAGACGATCTGGTTGGTGAACACCTTGAGGTCCTCGTGGTTCGCGAGCTCGGCCTCGGCATCCTTGGAAAGCGAAACGTTGAATCCCAGGATGACGCAGTTCTTCTTGTCCGCGTAGGCGGTCTCGACGATGTCCCTGCGGGTGATCTCCCCGATGCCGTACTTCCTTATCGGGATGTCATGGGCCTTGGCCTCGTAAGCCAGGGCCTCCAGGGATCCGATGGCGTCGGCCTTGATGGTGACACCGTTCTCCTGGGTCTCGATCTTGATGCTGGTCTCCTCGGCCAGCGCCTTTATGGCGGGATCGTTCGGGCCTTTGACCACGATGATCGGCGCACCGGCGATGACCCCTTCGCAGTTCTGCGTGGAGATCTTCACTCCGGCGGCGGCGTGGAGCTCCTTGACCGAGTCGAAGCGGTCCCTCGGGTCGCGGATCTCATCCAGCGGCTTGGGTTTCAGAATAGCCTTGATCTTGGTGACGACGGGAGCTCCGCGGGTGCCCATGGCGACCGTGTCCCCCTTCTTGAGCGTTCCCGAATACAGGATCATATCGAGGGTCTTGCCGAGCCCGCGCTCCTCCTTGATCTCCAGGATGGTGCCCTTGCCGGGACCCTCCCCTTTCTCGAGCTGCGTCTCGAGGAAGCGCTGAGCCAGACCGATAAGGACGAGAAGCAGGTCCTGTATCCCTTCCCCCTCCTTGGCGCTGATCGGCACCAGGGCGACAGCCTTGGTGAAATCGTCGATCCTGTCGTACCTGTCGGAAGATATGCCCTCCTGAGCAAGCTGGGAGATGACGTTGTACATCTTCTGCTCGAAGACCTCGCGGGTATGCTCCTGCTGCATCTTCTCAGAGAGAACGAAGGGCCTGCCGTCCTCGCTGATCCACCCCTCTATGGTGTCGATCTTGTTGAGGGCGATGACGAACGGGGTCTTGTACTGCCTCAGAATGCGGATGGACTCGATCGTCTGCGGCATCAGACCTTCTTTGATATCTATAACCAGAACGGCGAGGTCCGCGAGGGAGCCGCCTCTGGCACGCAGTGTGACGAAGGACTGATGGCCCGGCGTATCGATGAAGAGAAGACCGGGAACATCGAACTTCTTGGAGCCTATCAGCTTCCCGCACATCTTGTATATGTGCTCTATCGGAACCTCCGTGGCTCCGATGTGCTGGGTGATGGCGCCGGCCTCCCTGGCCTGCACCGAGGTGCCCCTGATACGGTCGAGAAGCTTCGTCTTGCCGTGATCCACATGACCCAGAACGCTGACTACCGGTTGCCTTATGGCCATAAGCGACACCTCTAATGGAATCGAGTTAAATGGTTTGGGAAAGGGTTTCGGATCACTCGTAGATCCATGCGTCCGAGGTCCTCTCGTAGGAAACGAGCTCCTCGGGCTTGAAGAAGATGGAGATCTCCCTCTTGGCGGACTCGACGGAATCGGATCCGTGGATGATGTTCATTCCGGTGACCATCGCGTAATCGCCGCGGATGGTTCCGGGAGCGGAGTCGGCAGGGTTGGTCTTGCCCATCATTCCCCTGCAGACGGAGACCGCGTTCTCTCCCTCGAGGACCATCGCAAGGACGGGTCCGGAGGTGATGTACGTGATCAGGGAGGTGAAGAAGGGCTTCCCCTTGTGCTCGCCGTAGTGGTTCTCGGCGACCTCCTTGGAGATCGTCATCATCTTCATTCCGACGATCTTGAGGCCTTTCTTCTCGAAGCGGGACACGATCTCCCCGCAGAGTCCGCGCTGGACTCCGTCGGGCTTGACCATGAGGTACGTCTGCTCCATCGCCATGCCAATCACTCCGACTTCTCGGCGGATTTCTCCATGGCCTTGAGCTTGGTAGCCTTCTCCTCGTGGGCCTTCTCGGTCCAGAGGGTGGTCCTGGCGACCCTCTTCAGCTCGACCATGTTCTTGTAGCACTTGTTGCTCTCGAAGAACAGGATGGTCCCGTCCTTCTTGACGTACATCTTCCCGGTTCCGGGCTCGATGGAGGCTCCGCAGAAGGAGCATTTCCTGGTGGTGTCTACCATCTGAATCACCTCATGCCCAGTTTCCTGGCTTCTCTGGACGTCTCCCTCAGCATGAGGATGTCGCCCATCCTGACAGGACCCATGATGTTCCTGGTGATGATCCTGCCCTTGTCGCGACCATCGAGGACACGGACCTTGACCTGGGTTGCCTCCCCGGTCATTCCGGTCCTGCCGATGACCTCGACGACCTCGGCGGGTATGCTGTCGGTGTCTACCATTCAGCTCACCTTCAGCCTTTCAGGGTCTTGACTGCCTGAGCGATCTCGTCGCAGAGGGCCTTTCCCTTTCCGACATCCATGATTGCGATGGAAGCGGTGGGCTTGTCGAGGCCGATGGCGGCACCGAGCTCGGTCTTGCTGGGAACGTAGACGTAGGGGACGTTCCTCTCGTCGCAGAGAGCGGGCATGTGGGCCAGGATCTCAGGGGGCTCGACATCGGTGGCCATGATGACGATGGCGGCGTTGCCGCGCTCGACGACCTTGGTAACCTCGTTGGTTCCCTTCTTGATCTTGCCGCCGTCCCTTGCCATCTCGGCGAGGGAGTAGGCTTTGTCGGAAATCTCCTTGGGCGTCTCGAATTTCACGTATACGGACATTTCAATTACCTCTTTCCGGTGCTCAAAGGCACCTTCATCATTCATCGGCTCTGAAGAGCATCTCGGACTAACTGGTGCTCTTATTTAACCATGACGACACGGGCGGTTCCAGCCTTCTCCGGAGTCTCCGGAGGGACCACGATGGCCCTTACGACAAGGATGAGCATAGCCAAGACGACCAGATTGCGGATCGCGAGAACCGCCATCCCCAAATCATCGATATTGACTCCTCCGCCCAGGTATCCCACATTGTAGGCGAAATTGATCTGGGTGAGAACAAGGGATGCGGTCGTCAGAGCGAGGATCCTCCTGCCGAACGACTCCTCGCAGAGCAGCGTCGCGCATACGACCGGTCCGATTATCCAGATCATGTACTGCGACGAGAAGACCTTGTTCACCACGAGGAACACCAGCATGCACCCGAGACATGCGAGCGATAGAAGGCGCAGATCACAGCTGCCGCCTTCGCGACGGCAGATCCACGCGTATGCCAGCCAGACGGCTGCCACCGCGATTACCAGGAGCGGCAGGAGGAACGATGCGACCTCGTCCGGGAGCGGCCCCCTCAGATTATCGGAGAGGAAGCTGCCCTCGGCGGTGGACGGCTGGATCCACACTTCGGTGAGTCCGAGCATCGACAGAAGGTACACGGCCGACGCCGCGAACGACTCGATCTGGAGGGGTCTGTATCCGTTGTACCCCAGGAAGTTCGTCAGGGCATTCGGTTCGAGCACCAGGCACACCGCCATGACCGCGACGCCTGTGAGGATGAAGACCACGAAGCCTTCGGCGGCCTCCCTGGCGCGGCCTCCGTTCATCAGATACACTATGTACAGAGGAAGGAGTATCGCGGGATAGACCTTGAGAAGGGTTCCCATGGCCAGCAGCGAGAAGGCCCATGCATACCTCTTCTCGACAAGCATCAGGAAAGACGCCAGTGTGAAGACCATGACGATCATGTCGAAGCGATCCAGGACGAACTCCAGCATCAGCAATGTCATGACCGCATATGCCAGCATCGCCTTCCTGCGGCTGCATTCCAGCCTCTCCGCGAGCCTGCTCGTCAGCAGGAGGCCTATGACCATGAAGACGAACATCTGCGCAACGTAGGCCGCCTCGTAGCCCCAGGGGGTTGATCCGAACACGCGCGGAATCGCGATGAACACCAGGATCAGCGGAGGATACTCCGTGACAGGGAAGACTCCGGAGAATATCGTCTCCGCGTTGGCGAACCTGTCGCGGATGACTTCCGTCTCGATGTCCAGACAGCGCACGGACAGCAGGTACCCGACGCAGGCAATGAAGAATAGTATGATTATGACCGTGCGCGTGCGCCTGTCGCCGTCTCCCCAGAGGGCCTCCCGGAGGACGTCAGGAGTCATCACTTCCACCTTCTATCTCGAAAGCATCCCTTCCGAACCTTATATCCGATACGAGATCCTCCGCACTGTGCTTACCGAGATAGTAGTATGCGCAGAAGGTGACAATCATCACCCCTATCAGGTCCGCAGTCAGATCGCCCATGGTATCGTTCGCTCCGTAGACCATGTACGAATCGCCTCCGGCGAAGTCTGCGAATCCCTCCATCATCTCCCATATGCCTCCGAAGCTCAGTGCGACGAGGAACAGCATCACAGCCATCCCGGCTCTGTTGCCGAACGTCACATGAGGAGGAGACTTGCACTCGATGATGCAGAGGGCGATGAAGACTATCATCGATACTATGGTCGATGATATGACATGCCCCATGTCGCCCCACCAGCTGACGTTCATGTAGAGGCCCACGTTGAGCGACAGGACGTAGAAGTACATGTTCCCGTAGATGACCGCCAGGATCGCCGGCGGCAGGGACACGAGATTCATAAGCCTAAGCGCCGGCAGGATCATGGAGACGAGAGCCCATGCGAAGCACGTCATCTCCAGATAGATGGCCGGATGCCCTGCGGCTATACCAGGCATCACGCCGATGAATGAGAACACCGACAGGAACAGGAACGATGCGGGGCACCCTACAAGCATGGCCCAGGCCATGCGGCGCTCCTTCCTGTCCTCCTCCGCCGTGAGCGTCATAGGGCACACTCCCCGCTCTCGTTGATGATGACCCTGTGCTTCCTCATGAGCGACGAGCCGATGTAGGAGAACACGAGCATCACCAGTGCGGTCATCAGGAAGTGGTAGAGGATGTATCCGTTGTCGGTCATCCAGTTGTCCGCTCCCTCGAACACATACTCGAGGACGAATCCCGGAACCTCCATGCCCATCCCTATGAACGGGCTGAGGCCCCTCACGACGGCCCAGTTGTAAGATGCTCCCGAGACCGACGCGATGACCGTGTAGGCGGAGAACGTCAACGGGACGACGGGGATGGTATGGACCAGCCCTATGAGGACGAACCAGAACGTCGTCGGATGTCCGCCCTCGCTGAAATTTCCCTGGCTCAGAACCGTGACCGACAGGACCGTGCAGATGAGCGCCATCGCCGCGGCCACCATGATGTACTTGTTGGTCTTGGCGGAGCAGCGCTTCGACGCCACGGTTCCGAACACCAGTGCGAACAGCGATACAACTGCCATTATCCCTTCGTAGTAGAAGTACGCCACGATGAGCGAAACGACGGCCAGCATTGCGCTAGCTATGGCGACGATCCTGCCTCCGTTCATGCTGATATGACTTTCATTCGGTTTATAATGGTATTGGAAAACCATCCAGGCTCTCCATGCCAACTTCGGAAGAGGAAGGGCGAACCCATTATCTACCATATCAGGATTAGCGGACCATATGATAAGGTTCGGTCCTGCTGGAATACCCCTGTCCTGCAAGGGACGCACGCTGAAGGACGGCATAGAGGATGTCCACAATCTCAGTCTGAGCGCATTGGAGATTCAGATGGTTCGCGCCGGCGTCTTCCCGAGGCCTCCGGAGGACGAGGAGATCGGCCTTACAATCAACGACATCACGGAGGACTTCGTGGTCGAGATTCTGAGGGACGGGGATCCCATAGACGACCCTTCGGAACCCATCGAAGAGGACGACGATCTTCTCATGATGCCCTCGCCCGTTTCGAAGACGTTCGGCGAACTAGGCTACATCGGCCATATGGCGAAGAGGCTCGACGTCAACCTGTCCATCCACACTCCCTACTACATGGACCTGGGCGGAGACGACGATCTCACGTATTCCTGCATGGACAGCATCAGGTACGCGGGCCTGATCATGAACGCCCTCGACGGAGACATCGTCGTCACCAGCCTCGGGATATACGAGGAAGGGCGCGACAGGGACGTTGTGGACGAGAACATATACAATAATATAGGCGCCATCGTCGACTGGTGGAAGGGATGCGGCCTCAAACCCAGGCTGGGGATCGAGATCACCGGACAGGAGGATGTCTTCGGCTCCCTCGAGCAGGTCCTGAACATCTGCGACGACATCGACGGTCTCACACCGGTCATCAACTTCTCGCACCACCACTCCCGCACGAACGGAAGTCTCCTCGAGGCCGACGATTTCCTAGACCTCATGGAACAAGTCGCACCGCATTGCAAGGGCAACCTCCACACAGCATTCGCGGGCGTGGAGTATGCGGATGGCAACGAGAAGAGGCTCACGCCGATAAAGAAGGGAGATCTGAAATTCGAGCCGCTCGCCGAAGCCCTGTCCGAGATGAAGCCGGATTGCACCATCATATCGACTTCTCCTCTTCTGGAGCACGACGCCATGTACATGAGGATCATCATGGAGAGGATCCTCACCAAGAAGGCCGCCCGCGACCTCAGAGAGAAGAGGAAGGCGGAGCTCGCGCCTGCGTCCGGTGAGTGATTTGAAGGCCATCGACGGCATCTTGGCGAACTGCAAGATCGCCGTCGAATCGGTCGATCCTGCCTCGAGAGGGGCCCTGGTCGACGGAATCCTCGACTGCCGCAAGATCTTCATCTACGGCTCTGGGAGGTCTGGGCTGGCCGGACAGCTGTTCGCGGTCCGCCTGGTCCAGCTCGGCCTCGATGTCCATTTCGTCGGAGAGATGACGACTCCGATAATCGGGAAAGAGGACCTCACCATCCTCATATCCTACACGGGCAAGACATCCTCCGTGGTCCAGACCGCTCGCATCGCGAAACGCATCGGATCAGAGGTCGTCTGCATAACTGGAACGGCGGACAGTCCTCTGACCAATTCTTCTGACATCGCCATCGCCATGCGCATCCCTGACGACGAAAGCATACGCAGCGTCGCGCCTTTGGGTACTATCTTCGAAGACTCCTCCATCCTGCTCTTCGATAGCATAATCAGCGAGATAATGGAGAGACGGGGGATAACGGAGGACGAGATGCGCCGCCGTCATGCAATCTGGGTCTGACCATTCATTCGGACATCAGCGCAGATGCCATCCTGCAGCCTTCCGAATCGACAAGGTATACGGCGAGCTCTCCGACATCCGGGTCGATGACCACGAGGGCCCCCTCTCCGAGTTCGGTCCTCACCTTCGACGCCATCGAATCGTCTGCTTCGGTTCCCTCCGAACGGAAGAACATGCCGACTTCGGCCCTGCCTGCTCCGGTGACATACCTATATTCCCCCTTGCCATCGGACTCAATGCGCCCGGAAAGCCCTCCGTGATCGGCCCGCTCTTCGACCGCATCGAGCAACGAGGCCATAGCCCCCGGAGCGAACAGGACGTCCGCACAAGTTCCCATCCTTCCTGACAAGAGGTTCCACCTTCGCGGACCCGCGACACGTATGCCGTATATCATTCCATCGGCTTCCGCCGAAAGGATCGGGCAGAAGCTCCACGACATCTCCGTCGCGAATGCTGCATCCTATGGTGGAATCCTGATTCAGTATCGAATAGCCATCCCTGAGGGCGACACCCATCACATCACCCCATGCATCCGAGGCCACGTCCACTATATCACGGAGTTTCTCATCCGGATCCAGGTCCACCTTCATCCTCGAGCCCATCATACGATTGAACAAAGTGACGAACATCTAGCTTCTCCCGCCTTTCGGCATTTCGAAGAGGAGATACGCCGTTGATAAGGAGCCCAGTTACGATTTATCTATTAGCAAAGTTATACCTCGCGCATGGTCGCCGGCCTGAGACTTCCTGAGCACTCGCATTGCATCTACTGCGGAGATCCCATCCCGTTCGGAGAGGAGTTCTGCAACGAGGAATGCAGGAAGAAGGAATCCGAACGCCGCAGATCGGAAAAAATGAAGGAATACCGCTTCTGGGGATCGGCCATCATCGTCATGGCCGTCGTCATAGCGGTCGGAGTGATTCTGAAAGTCTGAGGCGGGTCCTCGCCACATCGTGCACGCGGACGACATCCGCCCCGGATCTGGCTGCGGCCACTGCGGCCTCGGCAGAAGCTTCGTCGCGATCCATGCCCGGATACTTGACCGCCAGGAACCTCTTTCTCGAAGAAGCGGACAGTACGGGATATCCGTCAGAGAAGAACGAACTGCTGTTCAATATCCTATAGTTCTCATCCGGATCCTTGCCGAATCCGATTCCCGGATCCAGGATGATACGGTTCCTGTCCATCCCCGCATCCAGGGCAGCCGAGGTGCGCTCCCTCAGAAATCCGCGTATGTCCTCCATGAAATCCCCTCCCATGGAGGAGGGCATCGTCCTCGGCATGCCGTTCATATGCATGATAACGGCATAGACGCCCGTGGATGCGCAGAGCTGCACCATGCCGGGGCCCCTCAGGCCATTGACATCGTTCACTATGTCGGCACCCAGACCGATGCAGCGCTCCGCCACATCCGCCTTCATGGTGTCAACGGAGACGGGCACGTCGATCGAGGGGATCAGCTCCCTCAGGACCGGCTCCAATCTGGACAGCTCCTCTTCCGACGATACCGGAAGGGAATTCGGCCTTGTGGACTCTCCGCCTATGTCGATGATGTCGGCACCCTGGTCGACCATGTCGAACGCGTGACGGACGGCGGTGCGGACATCGTTCCATCTCCCTCCGTCGGAGAATGAATCGGGAGTGACATTGAGAATCCCCATGACGAGGGGAGGCCCCGAAGGGGGCCTCCTGAATGCGTTCTCCAAATCACATCAGCTCGTCGATGAGCTCCACGAGATCTCTGACGCGGATGTCACGCTCCCCCTTCGCAGCGCTCAGATTGTTGACGCAGAAGGGGCAGCATGTTATGAGGAGATCCGCGAAGTCCGCCTCGTCCAGCCTGGTGGACGCGATGTCCATCGCCTCCTCTGGATATGCGGAACGGACGCCTCCGCCGCCTCCGCAGCAGTGGCTGGTCTTCCTGTTGTACTGCATCTCCTTGAACTGGAGTCCGGGGATCTTCGAGATGACCTGCCTGGGGGCCTCGTAGACTCCGCAGTGCCTTCCGAGATGGCACGGATCGTGGTATGTAGCGACCACGCCCTCGACCGGCTTGAGATCCAGATCCTTGTCGGCCAAGAACTCGGTTATGTGGAGAACCTCGAACGGGACATCGACGTACTTGGGATACTCGTGCTTGAACATCCTGTAGCACCCGGCGCAGGACAGGACGAGAGTCTCGACCCCCATGGCCTTGATGGCATCGACATTGGCCTGCATGAGCCTGGTGACGTCCTCCTGAGGCCATCCGACCCTCTGCATGACGGATCCGCAGCAGGTCTCATCCAGGGTCGTGAAATCGACTCCGAGCTTGCCGAGGATGGACATGGTAGCCCTCGCAGTCTCCTTGGAACGATAGGTGGCGGTGCAGCCGGCGAAATAGCCGATCTTCGCCTTGTGGGGCTTTCTTCCGAGAGCTTCCTCTCTGCTCATCCTCTCGCCGAAGGGATTCCCGGTCTCCAGGATGTTCCTGCACATGGCCTCGTGCTTGGGCAGGATGCATCCCGCTTTGACGAGATCCGCACGGCAGAGCTCGATGATATCCACGATCTCCACTTTGGACGGGCACCTGCGGACGCAGTCCGCGCATGTGGTGCATGTGTACATGTTCCTGACCAGAGACTCGTCGGGCTGAAGCTCCCCGGTGAGGAGCCCGTATGTCAGCACGATGCGCCCTCTGGATAGGGCGGAATCCCATCCGATGGATTTGAACGACGGGCAGACGCTCTTGCAGAAGCCGCACATGGTGCAGACGTTGACTGCCTTCCTTACCTTCTCAAGGTTGTCCACCTTGAACTCCTTACTTTCCGACATGATTCTCACTCCAATCTGGGGATGGTGACGCTTCCGTCCATGAGCACCATAATCCTCGCGGACGGGTTCTCGCCGAGGGCCTCGTCCACGGCCGCCTGGACTGAGGGGAAGGGGGTTATGTTCGCGCCTCTGAGCAGCTCCGGATCCAGATCGGTGACAGCCCAGATGCTGGCCCATGTGGCGATCTCCGCCATCTTGGCCGCCTTGTGGTAGCCGAGCTTGTACTCGGCCCTGAGATTCTCCAGCACCTTCTCGGGATCGTTGGATGAAGAGAGCTGCTTGA
The DNA here is from genome assembly GCA_002506425.1 of Methanomassiliicoccaceae archaeon UBA480. Lineage (GTDB taxonomy): Archaea > Thermoplasmatota > Thermoplasmata > Methanomassiliicoccales > Methanomethylophilaceae > Methanoprimaticola. Next base: position 16,798 of record DAXO01000088.1, read on the forward strand.
GGAACGTATCGCTTCCGGTTCCCTCCCTGCATTTGGAGACCATGACGATCTTGCCGCCCTCTTTAAGAGCCCATTTGCCGTTGTCGAGGGCCTTCTGAGACTGGTAAAGGTCCACATCCATCGGATACGGCGCGACAGAGATGACGACATCCGCCTTCTCAGGTATGGGCACGGAGAACACCTCGTTCGCATAGCCTATGGCTTCGGAGAACGCGGCGTTGAGGTCTCCGGAAACGGCCTTGTAGATGTTCTGATGGCGGTCGAGGACCATCTGGATGGAGAAGATCTTCTTGCCCTTGATTATCTCGAGAGCGTCCATCATATCCTCGTGGACGGGATTGCCCTCGAGGGCCAGAGACTGGGCCTTCGGGCTCATCGCGAGCTTGTGATTGGCCTCGACGGTACGATAGGAGGCAACCCCTGGAAGGAAGGACTTCCTGCCGCCGGTGTATCCTGCGAAATAGTGGGGCTCGACGGAGGTGATGATGACAAGCCTGTCCGCGTCGACGGCCATCTTGTTGACCTCCATAGGGGTGCCGTTCTTGGACGTCCCCAAGTTGACGCACTCGGACTTCCTGGCATCATGGCAGAATATCCTGTCCTTCAGCTCCTCGTAGTGGGATCCGAAAACGAACGAATACTCCTCGGGCGTCATGTCCCTGTGAGTCCCGGTCGCTATGAGGTATCTGGCGGCCCTCAGGTCCATCTTCTTCGAAAGAGCATCGAGTACCTTGGCAGTAGGCGTGGGACGGGTGCCGTCGTTGACTATGAACACGATATCCTTCCCGCCGTCGAGGAACTCGGCCATGGAGCTGTATCCGAGCGGATGCTCTATCGAGTCCACGATGACCTCGTCGGGATCCCCGCAGACGACATCTTTTGGATAGAACGTGCCGATGTAGTTCGGATCGGGGATTTCCGTCTCCTGGACCCCGTCCTTTCCGTACTTTACATCAACCTTCATTTGAATCGGGTCGCAATGCATGCATCCCCCTATTAAGACTTCCCACGGGCGCACGCGCCCGCGTACGTGTTCAGTGCCGCACGGGCGCCCGCCCGGTCTAATATTAAATACGGAGCGTCGATTCGCAGAATCGATGGTTGCGGATTACCAATCGCTCCTTTCCAAAAGATACGTCGTAGACATACTGTCGCTTGTCTACGAGAACAAAGAGATCATGGCGACCGAACTGCTGCGCATCGGCACCAACTACAAGACCGTGAAGGATGCGGCCGACGAGCTGGTGGAGAACGGCCTGATGGAATCGCATGTGAAATCCGAACAGCGCCTGACGAAGACGTACACGCTCACCCCCAAGGGCAAGATACTCGGGAAACGCGCATTCGAATCGCGCGAGATCCTGTTCGGCAGGATGGACACCGAGAAGTGCAAGAACGATGCGAAAATCAAGGAAAAGAAGAAAAAACACTCGAAAAAGCAAGGAAAATGTGAATGATGTGGTTTTCCGCAACAATATGTTTTTATACACCATCTTCATTCACGCAATCCTACAAGCCGCCGTAGCTCAGCAGGTAGAGCGTGTGACTGTTAATCACAAGGTCCTCGGTTCAAATCCGTGTGGCGGCGCCATTCTTCCTTTACCTTCCGACTGACATTCCGCTCGATGGTTTTTCGTTCGATAGGTTTTTAATCGGAACGTAGATGAGGGACCATCCGGGCTCGTAGCTTAGGCAGGTAGAGCGTCTGGCTCATAACCAGATGGCCGTCGGTTCAAATCCGGCCGGGCCCACCATCCCGATTCTCGCATCCCGACTTCACATAGCGCGCCGAACGCGTGCTTCCGTCGGCCTTCTCCACCAGCCCTCTGCGGCGCATGGATTGAAGCAGGTTCGTCGCCTTGACCCTTACCTGCTCCGGAGACAGTTCCTTCGAGTCCCTGGCGGCCAGTATATCGGCCACATCGGAACGGGATACCGATCCATTCCGTTCGATCAGCGATATGACCGCGTCCTCCTCCGTCCCGATAACGAATGCCGAGAGGACGTCTTGTCCCGCGCCGGAGGCTATGCACGGCACCCCGTCCATGACCTCAACCAGCCCTCTGCGGGAAAGAGCTCTGATGCGTCTGTCTGAAACATATCTGGATTTAGACAACCGATCGAGATCCATCATGGTCCGCAGATCTATATCTCCCCTGAGATCCAGGATACGGGCATACGCCCCCGTCCTCAATCCGGCTATTCTGACCTCCACCCGGTCGTCCGAGATCGAGAAATCAGGCATGGGGAATCTGCGCGATGCCTGGGACACATACATCGAGCGTATCCCCGTTCCGGATGCCGGCACCAGGCCAAGACCAGCCATGGCGGAAATCAGGAACTGATTGCGCGATGGCTTTCCGAGGGGAGGGCCGGATATGAACGATTCGGGCGATCTCGAAGGAAACGAGCCTTTGCTGATGACAGAGACAGACTCATGCTCCCTCTCGACGAGATCGATCTGTCCTCCGAGCGAGTAATCCTGATGCGCGATCGCGTTCCTGACGGCCTCGAGGATCGTGGAATTGCGATATGCGCTGACCTGCCTGCGATCGTCCCCTGCGCCGACAGAGCATGTCCAGTTCCTGATCGTCGATGCGGCCTGGGACGCCGCGAGCACCATTGGTCCCTGGAAGGTCCTCGAATCCTGGACCGCCCCGTCCGGATCCAGGAGCCTCCAGCGGATGCCGAGAGTCGAGGGGAGGATATTCGATCCGCGTTTTCCGAGCAGTATCAGCGCCGCGACCGTGATCTTGCCGCGCTTGAGGACCCCTGCCCTCGCAAGGAATGTCGAATCATCCATCGAGGATATCTCCTCGGCCCTCTCCGGGAATCTCTCGCGGAAAACGGCTCTGGCGGCACGGACGGCCCCTATATCCAGAGATCTGACGTCCACACCGTTCACGATGTTCCCCGTCCAATCATCGTAGAGTCCCGGCGAATCCATGGGCACAAGGACGCATTACCGAGATATAATCTCATTCATTCTCATAATATTCGACTTGCAACAGGGTTGAGAGCGGCATCCAACCGCCAACGGTTAAATATGAACTGAATCTGGACAAACCGTAACGGGACGGCAGTCGGACCGTCCACCACGGAGAGCATCTCATGGTAGAAATCAACGTCAAGAAGCCGGAGTTCATCAAACTCCCCCGCGTCCAGAAAGTCCTGACCGCCTGTCTGCAGTGCGGATACTGCGTCGACGTCTGCGAGGCGCACAACCAGACCCCTTGGGAGTCTGTCACCCCCAGGGGAAAGATCTACTACGTCAACCAGCTGGACAAGGCCGGCACCGGAGCCCTCGACGGCCTCCTCGGAAGAGAGGTCACCCTCAGCCCCGAGTTCGTCGATGCTATGTACAAGTGCACCGGATGCGGCAACTGCGAGGTCGTCTGCCACGCCAAGATTCACCTCGTCGACTTCTGGGAGGACATGAGGGCCTGGATCGTCCAGAACGGCGCAGGACCCCTCTCCGCGCACAAGGGAATGGCCAGGAACATCAACAAGTTCCACAACCCCTACGGCGAGCCCCCTTCCAAGAGGGACGCCTGGTGGCCCGAGGAGGTCGAGCGCGCCAAGGTGCCCGACGTGATCTTCTTCGCCGGATGCACCGGATCCTACAGGATGCAGCACATCGCGAAGGCCGGAGTCGTCGTTCTCTCCAGGGCCGGAGTCAAGATGAACTGCCTCGGAGACAAGGAATGGTGCTGCTCCTCCCCGCTCATAAGGACCGGAACCCTCAACGAGTCCCTCGGCTGCGCCGAGACCGTCGTCGAGAAGGCGGACGGCATGGGAGCCAAGGACATGGTCATGACCTGCTCCGGATGCTACAAGACCGTCAGCTCCGACTTCGGCAGGTTCTACGCCAAGGTCGGACAGAACGTCTACCACTTCTCCCAGTACGTCGAGCAGCTGATCAACGACAGGAAGCTGCCCCTCAACCACGAGTTCAACCACAAGGTCACCTACCACGACCCCTGCCACCTCGGAAGGCACATGGGCGTCTTCGACGCTCCCAGGAACGTCATCAAGAAGATCAAGGGCGTCGAGTTCGTCGAGATGGAGAGGTCCAGGGAGAACTCCAGGTGCTGCGGAGCCGGAGGAGGCTACAAGAGCCAGTTCAACGACTTCGCCACCGCCGTCGCCGTGGAGAGGATCCACGATGCCGAGGCCACCGGAGCCGATGTCCTCGTGACCTGCTGCCCCTTCTGCGTCCTCAACCTGACGCAGGGAGCCAAGAAGTGCGGATCCTCGCTCAAGATCATGGATCTGTCCCAGGTCCTCCTCGAGGTCACCGCGCCCAAGGATGCGGCCCCCAAGGCCGAGTGAAACTATCAAGCCGGGATCCAATCCCGGCACCCTTAATTCTCAACCATGCCGTTCCAGGGCCTCTGCCCCGAGCTCATCGAAGCGCTCAAGGCCAGAGGCATAACAGAGCCCACGCCGCCCCAGGCGGACGTCATCCCAAGGATACAGAAAGGCGGGAACATACTGCTCGTAGCACCCACCGGCATAGGGAAGACTGAGGCGGCGATGCTCCCGATCCTGGACGAGATCTACAGGACCAAAGGAGCCAAAGCCGGATTCAGATGCATCTACGTCACTCCCCTCAGGGCCCTCAACCGCGACATGCTCCGCAGGATGGAGGAATACGGGAAGGCCCTCGGCATAAAGGTGGGCGTCAGGCACGGCGACACATCCCAGGCGGAGAGGACCGCTCAATCTCAGAGCCCTCCCGAGATCCTGATAACGACACCGGAGACGCTGCAGATCCTCTTCACAGGCAAGCGTCTCGTCCAGCACCTAAAAACCGTCGAATGGCTCGTCATCGACGAGATCCACGAGCTCTCCAACACCGAGCGCGGGGCGCAGCTCAGCGTCGCGATGGAAAGGCTCGCGCTGATTGCGGGAGAATATCAGCGCATAGGACTCTCCGCCACCGTCGGGAATACCGACAGCGTCGCAAGATTCCTCGTAGGACCGACCCGCGACGTGGATGTGAGGAAGCACGACACGTTCCGCGAATTCGATATAAGGGTCGAATGCCCCCCTCCCGTCGACGATCCCAAGCTAGTCGATAGGCTCCAAGGGGATCCGGACATCATAGGGGTCATGGTCCGCGCCGAGCAGATAATAGAATCGGGAAGGTCCACGCTCTTCTTCGTGAACACGAGGGAGACGGCTGAATGGCTCGCCGCCCGCTACCATCTCCTCGATGAGAACCTCCCGATAGAGGTTCATCACGGATCCCTCTCCAAGGAGACCAGGATGGAGATGGAGGATCGTTTCAAATCCGGCGAGCTCAAGGCCCTGATATGCACATCGTCGCTGGAGCTCGGAATCGATGTCGGAACGACCGACATGGTCATCCAGTACAATTCGCCGAGACAAGTGTCCCGCATGATTCAGAGGGCTGGGAGAGCCGGTCACCGCGTGGGCGAGAAAATACGTGCCAGAGTCCTCGCGACCGCTCCCGACGAGGTAGCCGAGGCAATGGTCATCGCTCGCAGATGCGACGCCAAGGAGCTGGAGTTCTGGGAGGGGCGCGAATGCCCCCTCTCGGTGGTGGCCAATCAGCTAGTAGCCATGACGATGTCCGGAAGGACCGACCTGGACACGGCGTTCAAGGTGTTCTCGAAGGCCTGGCCCTTCAGGAACATAACCAAGGGGGACGTCTCCGACGTCCTGGATCAGCTGAAGTCCATCAAGATGGTCTTCGTGGAGGACGATGGGACATTCAAGAGAAGCCGCAAGGGGATGGACTACTTCTACAGCAACATCTCGATGATACCCGACGAGCGCACATACCTCATACGCGATATCGGAACACGCGCGATCATCGGAACCCTCGACGAGAGCTTCGTTGCATCGTTCGCCGAGGAGTACGCCATGTTCATCGCCAAAGGCAGGACTTGGCGCATAGTCGAGATGCGCGAGGACGAGATACTGGTCGAAGAGGCCCGCGACGTCGGATCCGTGCCCAACTGGGTGGGCTCCGACATCCCCGTCCCGTACGAGGTGGCCATGGAAGTCGGCAGGATGAGGCGCCTGAGGAACTTCGGCGACTATCCCGGAGACGAGGGCTGCATCGAGACCGTTGCAAAATACCTGAAAGAACAGGACGAGCGCTTCGTCATGCCCACCGACAGGACGGTCACGGTTGAGGTAGGAGACCGTCTGGCGATCGTCAACGGCTGCTTCGGCAGCAGGGTCAACGAAACGCTAGGCAAGATATACGCCGCATTGCTGACCGCCCGCCTGGGCGAGAGCGTCGGCATGACCGCGGATCCATACAGGATAATCCTCGAGCTTCCCCGCAACATGAGGCGCGAGGACATCGTGCAGACCGTTCTATCCGTGAAGCCGGGAACCGTTGAAGCGCTATCGAGGATGACTATCCTGAACTCCTCGTTCCTGAGATGGAGATTCGTGTTCGTCGCCAAGAAGTTCGGCATCATCGACAAAGACGCTGACCATCGCTTCATGAACTTCAGCAGGCTGTTCGACCTTCACAAGGACACGCCTGCGTACAAGGAGGCTGTGAACAAGGTCCTCTGGGAGGATCTGGACATACCAGATTCCGAGAAGGTGGTATCGATGATCGCATCCGGAGAGCTGGATGTCGTAGCAGGCGGCATATCGGCGATAGGGCTCGAAGGCATCACTCGCTCCAAGGAGCTCATGCAGCCCGTCCGCGCGGATCACTCGATCCTCATGGCCCTGAAGAAGAGGCTGGAGGATGAGGTCCTCTTCGCTTCCTGTCTCAACTGCGGCTCGCAATGGAGATTCCGTGTCGGAGACGCACCGAAGAGATTCGTCTGCCCGCACTGCGGCGGCAACATGATAGCGGTCCTGAAAGGATACGAGAGACAGAACATCGACCTCGTGAAGCACAGCGAGCTGACGGCGCAAGAGAAGAAGGACAGGCTCCGTCTTTCAAGGAACGCCAACCTGGTGAACGAACACGGGAAACGCGCAGTCATATGCCTGGCCGGAAGAGGCATCGGCCCCGATGCTGCGTCCCGCATCCTCCGCAGCATGTACACGGACGAGGACGAGTTCTACCGCGACATCATGAACGCGGAGATCCTCTACGCGAAGAACAAGAGGTTCTGGGATTGAATCCCGGCGTCAGAAATTGACACCTTTGGCCTTGAACTCGGGCTCCTTCGCCTGGATCTCGGGCTTCTTCATGCGTATGTTGGACTTCGCATAGAACCCCTGGCAGATGACATAGACCTCGGACGACGTGTCTCTGGATGCGTCCGGCGAGTGGACCTTCACGGACTGGAAGCGCACCTTGAGCTCATCCATCAGGGAATCGAACATGTCTCCCATGAAGACCTTCATGACGAGCTTTCCCTCCTTCTTCAGGATGCGGTCGCATACATCGACTGCATACATGCAGAGGTTGATGGACCGGGCATGATCCATGGAATAGTGGCCTGCGATATTCGGGGCCATATCGGAGAGAATGACGTCGGCCTTCCCGCCGAAGCGGTCCATGAGCTCGATCATGGTGGAATCCTCGGTTATGTCGCCCACGAAGGTCTGCACCCCGTCGATGGGCTTGATGTAGCGGAGGTCCACTCCGATGACCCTGCCGTTCGGCCATGTGCGCTCCTGGGCGACCTGAAGCCATCCGCCCGGGCAGGCGCCCAGGTCGACCACGGCGTCTCCTGGCTTGAAGATGTGGAATCTGTTGTCGATCTGGATGAGCTTGAAGGATGCCCTGGAGCGATAGTTCAACTTCTTGGCGAGCTTGTAGTAGTGCTCGTTCCTTCTCTCGGCGACCCAACGGTCGTGCAGATCGGCCATAGGGAGGCGTTACAATTCCTCCTTATAAATTCATTGGGACTGGGACCGATCCATCCCCTCTCGGTTAAAATCGACGATTCAAGCCCCGTCGCATGGCTAGACAGGCTTGATTGCTGTTTCGCCATCGATTGCCTTAAAACCATTATCTGGACTGCCCGCCGGACCCTGATTGGAGCCGTTTCCGGATACTACCAATCGGCACCGATATCAACCTCCTTTGAATCGGTCCCGTGATGGAGTCTTTCGATAGCATCCTCTCCCGCGGAAGGGTCGTCCTCGGTCCGATGTCCGGCTATACATCCGTGAGCTACAGGACGTTCATGGAAGGATTCGGAGCGGGAGCTTCCGTCACGGAGATGGTGTCCGCCGCGGGGCTGGTGTTCAATCCCGAGGAATCGAAGAGATTCGTCAGAGGATCGGGAGTGTCGCCCACGGGAGTCCAGCTCTTCGGAGGGGATGCGGAGATGATGGCCAAGGGCGCCACGGCAGCATTGGAGCTCGAGCCTAGAACGTCATTCGTCGACGTGAACATGGGGTGCCCTGTGAAGAAGGTCATCAGGGCAGGAGCCGGATCGGCGCTGATGGACGACCCGGACCTGTGCGGAAGGATCGTGAAGACCATCAAAGACGCAGTCGATATCCCCGTGACCGCGAAGATCCGCCTGGGGCCGGATGAGGGCAGGATGAATTGGAGATCGATCGTAGACGCCCTCGTGGCCGCAGACGTCGATGCCGTCACGATCCATTCGAGAACGGTTGCACAGCAGTACTCCGGAGTCGCGCGCCATGAACTGATCCGCGGATTGGGAGACGAGCTCCCGGTTCCGCTGATCGTATCCGGAGACATCTACTCCATGGATGACGCGGTCAATGCCATGGAGATCACCGGAGCGAAGGGGGTGATGGTCGCCAGAGGAGGCGTCGGGAACCCCTTCCTGATAACTCAGATAGACAGGTTCCTGAAGAACGGGGAGATCCTGCCCGAACCGACCATGTCGCAGCAGGCGGAATGGTGCCTCCGGCTCATGGACGCCACGATAGAGGAGATGGGCGCGGAGGTCGCCCTCGGACGCATGAAAAGCATCGCTCCCAGATTCCTGTCGGGCTGCAGGTACAGCAGGGACCTCCGCAGAGCAATAACATGCAGGGAGACCGATCTGGAAAACATCCGGTCGCTGCTCTTCAAAGTCCGCGACGAGATGAAGGGCGTCGGATTCCGCTCGTCCGGAGGATGGCCCCGCATCCCGCCGAGAAGCCGTGCGGAGCGACGGGTAAATACGACGGCCCCGATTGAGGGGCATGGACCTGTTCGAATACACGAGAAAGGGCATTCTGGAGAAAGGAGCGCCCCTGGCCAGCAGGATGCGCCCGAGAACGCTCGACGAAGTGGTGGGACAGGACCACATAATCGGAGAAGACAGGCTGCTGTCGAGGGCGATCCGCGCCGACAGAATAGGCTCCCTGATATTCTACGGTCCTCCCGGCACCGGGAAAACTACCCTCGCCCAGGTCATCGCCAACACCACGCATTCCCGTTTCATCCAGATCAATGCCACCACCGCGGGGAAGAAGGACATGGAGGAGGCCGTGCAGAAGGCCAAGGACGCCCTCGGCATGGAGGAGAGGCGCACCATCCTCTTCGTCGACGAGATCCACAGATTCAACAAGGCGCAACAGGACTACCTCCTTCCTTTCGTGGAAGACGGGACCGTGACGCTCATAGGCGCGACAACGGAGAATCCCTACTTCGAGGTGAACAGGGCGCTCGTGTCCAGGTCGAGGATATTCGAACTGAGGCCGCTGGACGAGAAGGACCTGGAGAAGATACTCCGCAGGGCTCTGGCGGACAAGGAGAGGGGGCTCGGGAACCTGAATGTCGTCGCAGACGACGACGCGGTGGGATTCCTGGCGGACATGGCCAACGGAGATGCCCGCGCGGCCCTCAACGCGCTAGAACTCGGAGCACTGACCACTGCCCCCGGCAAGGACGGCATCATAAGGATAACCCTCGATGTCGCATCGGAATGCATACAGAAGCGCGTCCTCAACTACGATCGCGAAGGCGACAATCACTACGACACCGTATCCGCATTCATCAAGAGCATGCGCGGCTCGGATCCGGATGCGGCCGTCTACTATCTTGCGAGGATGCTGTATGCGGGAGAGGATCCCGAGTTCATAACGCGCAGGATCATGATTTGCGCGTCAGAGGATGTCGGGAACGCCGATCCGAACGCTTTGGTCGTAGCCGTCGCGGCGGCACAGGCTGTGGAGCGCGTCGGGATGCCCGAAGCACAGATAATCCTGTCCCAGGCCGTCACATACATCGCATGCGCGCCCAAGAGCAACGCCTCCTACAAGGCCGTGAACGAAGCCATGGCATCCGTCAAGAACGAGCCCACCGGAGGGATACCTCCCTATCTGAAAGACGCCCATTACAGCGGAGCCAAGGACCTGGGGCGCGGACTGACGTACAAGTACCCCCACGACTTCGAGAACCACTACGTCGATCAGCAGTATCTCCCGGACGAGCTGAGAGGCAGACGGTTCTACATCCCGTCCGACAACGGATATGAGAAGGGCATGCGGATGTGGCTCGAACGCATCGGCAAATACCGCAAGAAGCAGTGAACCGCCAACCCTTCTGCCGCGGTCCGACGCGCACCATAATATCCCACCTGTCCGATGACATCACGGTATATTCAGATGAGCGGATGGACATACAGCAAATCCGGAGTGAACATAGACCAGAAATCCGAGGCCATCAAGGCCCTCGTCGACAAGGTCAGCTACAAGAGGGACGGACTCGGACAGTCGGTCCGTATCCCCGGACTGTTCGCCAGCCTCATCGACTTCGGCGACAGATACATAACCCTGGCGACGGACGGCGTCGGATCCAAGCTGCTGATAGCCGAGGAGCTCGACAAATGGGACACAGTCGGCATAGACTGCATCGCAATGAACGTCAACGACACCATATGCGTGAACGCCACACCCACATCTTTCGTCGACTACATCGCCATCGACAGACCCGAGCCCCGCATAACGCAGGAGATCGGAATCGGACTCGAGAAAGGGGCCGAGCTCTCCGACATGGAGATCGTGGGGGGCGAGATCGCGGTTCTGCCCGAGATCATCAACGGCGTGGACCTGTCCGGAACATGCATGGGGTACGTCGAGAAGGACCGCATAATCACCGGAGAGACCTGCGCCGAAGGGGACCTCATCATAGGACTCAAATCATCCGGAATCCACTCGAACGGGCTGACTCTTGCGAGGAAGGTCCTGGAGGCCAACAACATCTCCCTCGAGGATTCCGTGAAGGGGATCCACAGGTCCGTAGGGGAGGAGCTTCTGACGCCCACGGAGATCTATGTCAAGCAGGTGCTGGGAATAACCTCGAAGCACACTGTCCACGGCCTGGTCGACATCACCGGAGGCGGCCTCAGGAACATCCTGAGGATGAAGAAAGGTCTGAGATACATCATCGATGACCCGATAGAGCCTGCCCCCATCTTCAAGGCCCTGCAGGAGATCGGAGAGATCGAGACCAGGGAGATCTACCAGACACTCAACATGAGCATGGGATTCACCATGATCGCTCCTGCGGACGAGGCCGAAGCCATCGCATCCGAGAACAGAAACGCCAAGATCGTCGGAAGGGTGGAGAAGGGCGACGGGGTCCTCTACGCTCCCGAGAACATTCTCTACGACCACTACTGAAATCCATTCCCCGGCGGAACCGCCTCCGCCGGGATATCTTTCTGCGTTGCTCATCAACTATATCGCAAGGTTTTGCGATGCTCCCGCATGGACGAGGATTGCTCCGAAAGATGCATCAGGATCAGAGGCGCGAGAGTCCACAACCTGAAAAATGTGGACATCGACGTGCCTTTGGGGAAGCTCGTGGGGATTGCCGGAGTATCCGGATCGGGCAAATCGTCGCTGGCGCTCGGCACCCTGTACGCGGAGGGGTCGCGCAGGTATCTGGAGGCGTTGTCGACCTACACACGCAGGCGCATCTCCCAGACATCGGATGCCGCCGCGGACAGCATAGAGAACATACCGGCTGCGCTGGCGCTTCATCAACGCCCTGCGGTCCCCGGAATAAGGAGCACCTTCGGAACAATGACGGAGCTGCTGAATGTAGTGCGCCTCATGTTCTCTCGCCTCGGATCCTATCAGTGCCCGAACGGCCACAGGGTGCCGCCCGATCCGCATTCTGCCACCGACATGAATGTCGTATGCCCCGTCTGCGGCATCCATTTCACGACTATGAGCGCCGAGGATTTCGCTTTCAACAGCGGAGGAGCGTGTCCCGCATGTTCTGGCACCGGCATGGTGAGGGAGATCGACGAATCCAAACTGGTCCCCGATGATTCCAAAACCCTCAGAGAGGGGGCGGTGACCGCATGGAACCAGATGGGCATCCAATGGATGTACAGGGTCGCCGGCGAACTGGGAGTCCGGATGGATACGCCCTACAAGGACCTCTCCGACAAGGAGAAGGACATCGTGATGAACGGCCCTGAGGTGCAAAAAATGGTGATGATCCCATCGAGCAACGGCAAGCTGTTCGAACTGAATTGCACCTACAGGAACGCACGTCGCGCAGTGGAGGAGAGCATGTCGAAAGCCACCACCGAGAAGGCGATCGAGAAGGTAGATAGGTTCCTATCCATCCGCAGATGCACGGAATGCGGCGGAACCCGCCTCAATGAAAAAGCCAGATCGGTGCTGCTTAACGGACGCTCCCTGCCCGAAGTATGCGCAATGACCTTGGATGAGCTGGTGCCGTGGATAGCAGGCGTGCCCGGATCCCTGGATGGCGCCGCGGCAAGCATGGGCGAGCAACTGGCGAAGACGTTCCGTATCATGGCCCAAAGGCTGCTCCAGCTGGGTCTGGGATACCTGTCTCTCGACAGGGACGGCTCCACGCTGTCGACTGGCGAGAGGCAGAGGGTTCAGCTGGCCAGATCCGTCCGCAGCAGGCTGACCGGCGCCATGTACGTTCTGGATGAACCTTCCATCGGACTTCATCCGTCGAATGTCGACGGCCTGCTCGGAGTCATCCGCGACCTGCTGGATGCGGGAAACACCGTTATAATGGTGGATCACGACGTCAGAGCCCTGTCAAAATGCGACATGCTCTTCGAGATGGGGCCCGGATCGGGGGCCGGAGGAGGAATGCTCATCTCCAAAGGGTCTGTAAAGGAGATCGAAGCGGATCCGAAATCGCTGATAGGTCCGTTCCTGAGCGGGTCAGCCCAGACCATCGTGAGGAACAGAGCTTCCGCGGAGCATATGTTCGACAACGGGACGATCAGAATGAGGACCTCTGGGATCCATACCGTGGGGCCCCTGGACGTGTCGATCCCCTGCGGAAGACTGACTGCAGTGACAGGGGTTTCTGGTTCCGGCAAGACCACGATGGTCTTGGAGAGCCTGGTCCCGTCAATGAACGGTAGTGCGCCGAAGCATGTGGAATTCCTCGACCCGGCAGGAATCGGACGCGCGCTGCTGATAGACTCCACACCGATCGGATCCAATGTCCGCTCCACCGTCGCTACCTATTGCAGCGTCCTGGACGACCTGAGGAGACTGTTCGCATCACTCGATGTTTCCAAAAAGATGGGAATGAATCAGAGCGATTTCTCATACAACACGGGTTCCCTGAGATGTCCTGCCTGCGACGGCACCGGATCCGTGACTCTGGATGTACAATTCCTTCCGGATATAACCGTAGAATGCCCGTCTTGCCACGGAAGCAGATACTCCGATGAGGCAGGGAAGATCAAGTGGACGGCGCAGGACGGCTCAAGCTACTCCCTCCCCGAGCTCATGGACATGACTGTGGAGCATGCTGCAGAGGTCCTGAAAGGCACCAAGGCCCACCGGAGATTGGAAGCACTGTCGAATATGGGGCTCGGTTACCTGACGCTGGGCGAGGATACACCGTCCCTGTCCGGAGGCGAGGCGCAGAGGCTGAAGCTTTCCTCCGAAATGGGGAAGCCGCAGAACGATACGCTGTTCGTTTTCGACGAGCCAACCATCGGACTGCATCCTCTTGACGTCAGGAAGCTTGTCGCCGTCTTCGACAGCCTCCTGTCGGCCGGAGCAACCGTGGTAGTCATAGAGCACGATCTCGATATGATCGAGAATGCCGACTATGTCATCGACATGGGGCCAGGTGGAGGAGACAAAGGCGGCAGGATAGTCGCGTCGGGAACCCCGGATGAGATCGGAAGATGCCCGGAAAGCATCACAGGACGGTATCTGCGATCGACATCGCCGCCACAGCCTGGCGTACAGAGCCCCGCAGACCGCGCCTAGGGCGGTGCAGGTCTCCAACGAAAATCCGCCGGGGGTTATGTCGAGATTGCAGCGGGGAATCGCCATGACGTTCTTCGGCACGCCGTGAGGGCCGATACCGAAAAGGAGCGTTATGCTCTGACCCCTCTCGACCATATCCACCGTATCCGAAAGCGTGATCTGCTTCTTCGGATCCGGCTTGCATGTGGTGAGGACGACCTCGCCGAGCTGAGGCGGGAACCCTTTGCCCGGGTACGGGAAGCACTGGAAGCGCCCCGCCTCGGCCATCTCCATGAAGTTCCTGCCGTGTCCGCCGATGCTGGTAGTCCCGGCCACCCATTCCGCGATCTCCTTGGGAGTGCGTGCATTCTCGGGAATCGGGAATCCGAAAAGAGCCAGACCCATGTCGTATGCACGGGCCAGATCGCCTGCGCGGGCTATGACGCGCCTGTGAGGCTCCCTGAAATTCTGATCGTACGAATTGTAGAGACCTATCGTGATCCTTCCGCGACCCATTCTCAAACCCTCCTGCGACCGACGATGGCGTAGAGATCCCCGTCCATGAAGATCTCGTATTGGGGATACTCCTTCTTGATGCGTTCGACCTCCATGAGAACCTGCGAAAGCGTCAGATCGCACGACTTGATGTCTATGAAGATCTTCTCGGGTTCCATTCAGGTCCCCCTAGATATCGATGGAAGAAAAGTCATGGTGCCGTGAGCCGGGCTCGAACCAGCGACTTCAAGATCTTCAGTCTTGCACTCTCCCAACTGAGTTACCACGGCGTGAATCGCCCTTATGGGCGTCCTGTTTATAAGGTTTTGGAGTGGCCGGCCATCCGGCCGGCCCTCCTGCGGCATCAGTTCCCGTCCTCCGCATCGTCCGACGAGGGATCCGGAACATCGTCGAACGCCGCCGGTTCGGACGGCGCCTCATACTCTATCTCCTGCTCCTGCGCCTCGGTCATGATGGGCTCGACCGCGACGACCTTGTCGCCGTCGCGCATGTCCATGATCCTGACGCCCTTGGCGTTGCGCCCGGTCTCCCTGATCTCGTCCGTATCGATGCGGATGATCTTTCCGGATGCGGACGTGAGCATCAGCTGATCGCCGTTGCAGACCTTCCTGACACACACCACCCTGCCGTTCCTCTCATCGGTCTTGATGGTTATGACTCCCTTCCCTCCGCGGCGGGTCTTCCTGTAGTCGTCCACATCGGAGATCTTCCCGTATCCGTTCTCGGATACGGTGAGGAGCCTGTCGCCCGGCTTCACCACGGCCATGGACACTACGCGGTCGCCCTCGTTGAGGGTCATTCCCTTGACGCCCATGGTGTCCCTTCCGGTGGCGCGCGCATCGGATTCGTCGAACCTGACCGCCTGGCCGTCCGCGGACGCTATGATGATCTGCTCGGACCCGTCGGTTATATCCGTCTCTATGAGCTCGTCGTTGTCATCGAGCTTGATGGCCTTTATGCCGCGGGCGCGGACGTTGCCATAGGCCGCGAGAGAGGTCTTCTTGATCAGTCCCTCGCGGGTGCAGAAGACCAGGTACCTGTCCTCCGGGAAGCCGGATGCGCAGATGGTGTTGACCACCTTCTCGCCCTCCTCCAGATCGGAGAGCAGATTCACGATGGGCTTTCCCTTGGACTGCCTGCTGCCCTCGGGGATCCTGTAGCCCTTGAGCCAATGGAGACGGCCGTGGTTGGTGATGAACATCACGTAATCGTGGGACGAGGTGACGAACATCGAAGCCACGTGGTCCTCCTCCTTGGTCTGCATCGCTGTGAGCCCGACTCCTCCGCGGGACTGCTGCCTGTACGTGCTCAGAGGGATCCTCTTGATGTAGTTGTCAGCGGAGATCGTGATCACGACCTGCTCGCGCGGGATGAGATCCTCCTCGTCCGAATCGATGGCATTGGGGTCTATAACGGTCCTGCGGTCGTCGCCGTAGGTCTCCTTCATCTCCTCCAGCTCGGACTTGATGATGCCGAGAACCCTCTCCTCGCGCGCCAGGATGTCCCTCAGATCGTCCATGGCGATGATGAGGGCGTCGTACTCGTCCCTCAGGGTGGTGATCTCGAGGCCCGTGAGCTTCTGGAGCCTCATATCCAGGATGGCCTTGGCCTGCTCCGAATCGATGGAAAGGAGCTCCTGCAGCCCCTGGTTCGCGGACTCCGCGTCCTCGGATCCACGGATGAGGGCTATGGTCTCGTCGAGCATATCCAGGGCCTTCATCAGCCCCTCGAGTATGTGGAAGCGCTTCTCGGCCTGGGCGAGATCGAATTTGGTCCTCCTCACGACTACGTCCTTGCGGTGGTCTATGTAGTGGCCGATCAGGGCGTGAAGACTGAGGACCGTGGGTTTGTTGTCCACCAGGGCGATGTTGATGATGCCGTATGTGACCTCCATGTTGGTCTTCTTGAACAGATTCTCCAGGACCACATTGGCCAGGGCGTCCTTGTGCAGCTCGATGACGATGCGCATCCCGTGCCTGTCAGACTCATCGCGGAGGTCCGTTATCCCCTCGATCTCCTTGTTCTTGACACGGTCGGCGATCTGCTCGATGAGCATCGACTTGTTGACCTGGTACGGAATCTCGTCGACGATGATGCGCTCCTTGCCGTTGCCCATCTCCTCCATGTGGGTGTTGGACCTCACTCTGAGCCTTCCGCGGCCGGTCTCGTATGCGGAGCGGATGCCCGAGAGGCCGTAGATCGTTCCCCCTGTAGGGAAATCCGGACCCTTCACGAACTGCATGAGCTCCTCCATGGTCGCATCGGGATGGTCGATCTGATAGACGATGGCGTCGCACACCTCGCGGAGATTGTGAGGAGGCATCTTCGTCGCCATACCGACGGCGATTCCGTCCGATCCGTTCACCAGGAGATTGGGGAACTTGGACGGGAGCACCTCCGGCTCCTTGAGGGAGCCGTCGTAGTTGTCCACCATGTTCACGGTGTCCTTGTCCATGTCGGCCATCAG
>DAXO01000074.1:0-223 GCA_002506425.1 Methanomassiliicoccaceae archaeon UBA480
CGCAGTTCATATTCGTTTTCATTTTACATTCCTCCGGGCTTGCGCCCGAATTTTCGGCGTGCAATGCATCATGCGCGTTGCGCTCATCATGCACGCCGGACCGTCCCATCCCTGCGAGATATAAACCCGGCGCGGACGCATGTTCGGCATCCGTGTCGCGGAAACGGCCAAACGCGCATACGGTTGCGGTATGCACGGAGCCCGGAGGAACGGTATCTCACCC
>DAXO01000074.1:317-5967 GCA_002506425.1 Methanomassiliicoccaceae archaeon UBA480
CCCTTCACGTTCCTGTGCTGGAAGATGTTCCTCCCCATCGACACTCCGCGCCCTCCGGCCTCCAGGGAATCGTGCACCATGTTCAGTATGTCCATGTCGGAATCCATCTTCGGCCCTCCCGCTATCACCACGGGGACCATCGCGCCCCTGACCACCTCGCGGAACGAATCTATGTCTCCGGTGTAGCTGCACTTGACCACGTCCGCTCCCAGCTCCATGGCGACCCTCGCCGCATGCGCCACTGCATGCGGATCGAACGAGTCCTTTATCCTCGGGCCGCGGGGGTACGCCATAACGATCAGCGGCATCCCCCACTCGGAGCACTGCCTCGAGACCATGCCCAGATCCTCCAGCATCTGAGGCTCCGTCTCCGCCCCCACGTTGATGTGCATCGACACGGCGTCCGCCCCGAGCTTCAGAGCCTCCTCCACCGTGGCGACCAGGACCTTCGAGTTCGAGCTCACCCCGATGTCCGTGGATGCCGAGAGATGCAGAATCAGCCCCACATCGTGCCCCGTGGTCCTGTGCCCCTGGGGAACCAGCCCCTTGTGCATCAGCACCGCCGTCGCCCCGCCTTCGACCACGTCCCCGACAGTCCTCTTCATGTCGATCAGCCCCGGGATCGGCCCGACGCTTATCCCGTGGTCCATCGGCACTATCACCGCGTTCCCGCTCTGCCTGTCTATGATCCTCTCGATCCTGATGTTCTTGCCGAACACTTCTTTCACCGTGCTACGTGTTAACACGGCACACTATAATAGCGTTTCTACGGCAGAACGGAACGGCAACCTGTCGAGAAGAATCCGAATAATAGGATGAATCCATCCTCCCCTCATGAAGCTGGATCCGTCCATGGGCGATTCCGAACTTCGGAAGATGTTCGGATTGAAGATCTACGAAGAAGGGAGACGCCTAGTGAAAGAAGGACGTGTGTCTCCCCCGGAGGAGGCGCACCCGTCCATCGCGATCAGAAGCGTCCTCTGCGACGGCGGATCATCCCATGAAGTCCTGATCCGCGATTACGGGAACGGGAAGATGCTCTTCGACTGCGACTGCGGGACCGACGCATGCAGCCACATCGCGGCCGTCCTGCTCTCCGATAGCGTCCCGGACGATGCGGAGGACTGCGACGGCCACACGGCGGAGAAGATATCCGCCCTCATCGACCGCGTCGCAGAGGATATCGTCGGAGATCCGGATTACGACGACGAGGCGAACTACTACGACGACTGGGAGATCGATAAGTACGACCTCGAGAACTACAACGGCGATGTCGAGTACGAGCATGTCAAAGACATCCTGAACGTGATCCTGTTCGACATGGACGATCCGGACGCGTCCATCCTGCTCATCGACGACCTCATCAGATCCCTCTCGAGACTCGAGTTCGACAACGGCGGCGCCGACAAGGCATTCTCCGAGCACAGATCCGACATCTCCTCTGCTTTCGAACGCATCTCCCCGAAGACCCTGGCGAGGATCATGGGGAATACGACGTTCGACGCGAGGATGGTCTTCGAGCCTCTGATGGAGGCCCTGCCCCGGGAGAGGCTCGACGAGGCATACGCCTATCTCGGCAATGATTCTCGCCTGTGCGACAAGGCGCTCGATATGCAGTTCGAAAGGTGCGACTACGACGCGTACATACGCTGCTCCCCGGACAGGTTCGATGCCATAGTCCGCACGGTGGTTCAGCTGGACCGCCTCGGCGATGATTCCGCCTCCCGGTACGCGGGGATGCTCATCGGATGCGGGAAGCGCGGGTACGAGAGGAAGGCCGCGGACATCCTGTCCTCCCATGGATACCGCAATGAGGCCGCCGAACTGTATCTGGAGATCTTCGATTCATCTCACCGCTACGAGGACCTCAGATCCTATCGGGACAATTCCGGCGATGCGGACATATCGCCGATACTGGACAGACTGGTCTCCGAGACCCTGTCGAGGAACGAATACGACGTTCCTGCCATGCGCACCCTCGTCCTCAACGGTAGGGGTACCGACGTCGACGACTACATCCTCAAAAGGATGTTCTCTCCGCGGATGATGTACGGGCGCTACGACTGCAGCGAGATTCCCGCCCTGTGCTCCCTCCTGCTCTCGAGAGGATTCGTCGATTCCGCCGCGAAGATGGGGAGAGGGATGATCAAGCTGCGCCTGGATCTCAAGGACCCGGACAACTATCAGGATGCCGTCGAGATGCTCATGTACATGGACAGAGAGAAGGAGTTCGAGAATGCGAAGGAGTC
This sequence comes from Methanomassiliicoccaceae archaeon UBA480, assembly GCA_002506425.1. Lineage (GTDB taxonomy): Archaea > Thermoplasmatota > Thermoplasmata > Methanomassiliicoccales > Methanomethylophilaceae > Methanoprimaticola. The sequence goes on from DAXO01000074.1 coordinate 2,567, forward strand.
TCATTCGAGCTTCAAATCCCGCCTGAGGACGGACTACCCGAAGATGCGCAAGTTCTGGGGGCTGTACGAAGGGACCTGGGTCGACAAGAAGAGAAGCAGGTCGTACTGGTGAGCGATACGATTCGGCGGATCCGATGGCCTTGGCCATCGGTCGCTCCGTCACGTATCCGCCTTACGGCCGTTCTGCCTATATCGTGAATGCCTTGATGAGGGCAGAGCGGATACTACGTTCCTCAAGAAGCATTAGGTACGAATACGACCTAGCCTCGGTATCGAATCATTCCGAAACCGAGTGGTTGAAGTGTTCTACATATCAGTATCCAATCGACCAGGAACCAAATTGTTTGAGTAACCAACTGTCCGCGCCAGCGGATCTCCGGCAGAACCTTCACAACAGCCCTTTTACCATCCTGTACACAGTGGTGCTGGGATTCCTCTTGGCACAATCGGTATTGGAGAAGCCGTTTCCGTATAGCGATTCCGCATTGGCCACTGCGCGCCGCACCTTCTCCCCATCCCACTCCAGCAGCTTGGATTTGACATATTGCCCTCCGAGCTTCTCCGACATGAACCCGACAAGGTCCTTCGGATTGCTGGGCCTGTCGAAACGACAGAAATGGAGCAGCAACCATACCTCGAAGCAGGGGTTGGACACATACAGCTCGATCCCCCTCTTGGCACATTCCGCCTCCATCCTCTCCACATCCGCGACCGAATAGATCAGATCGAGGTCCATCACCAATACGACCCTGTCTCCATTCGCTATATCGATTCCGAGATCGTCCATGTGCTTCCGGGCCTTCTTCAGTATGTGCCCCAGTCCTGTCTTCCCGGCACCGTAGGACCTTATGAGCAGATCCGGATTGGTGCATGTGAGGCCGTCGAAGTAATTCTCCTCCGTCTTCCCATCGCCGATCACGAGTATCCTCCTACGGTAGGTCATGCCGCGTGAACCGCGACGTCTGCCGGAGGAGGTCATTCTATCACATCACGTGCGCGGATGGACGGGACCGCATCGAACCTCCCGGCAAGATACGCCTTCCCGATGCTCTTTATCTTCCTTACATCCTTGAAATCAGCCAGGCTGTAAAGATCGGACGAACCTTCCGAACGGTTCTTGTTGACGAACCACACCTGATCCCTGCGGACGAGACCGTCGGTATCCATCAACCCGATGTCGTGGGTGTTGACGATCAGCTGGGCGTGATTCGGGTTCGGTCCATTGGAGAACTGCCCCACGATCCAACGGGATATCAGCGGATGGAGATTCGATCCGAACTCGTCGATTACCAGGACCTTCCCGTTCAGCAGCACATCCACCAGCGGACCCATGAGACCGAACATGGCCTTGGTCCCGGACGATTCGATGTCTATCGGGAACACGGTGCTCTCGACGCCCACACCGTCCACGGCCAGGTCGTGCTTCAGGAATATGTCCTTGACATGTATCTTCCCGGGAGACATCGCGAGCGTGGACTGAAGGGTCCCCTCTATCGCCGTCATGGGAATCTCCCTCTCGACGGAATGATAATCTGATATCCCCATGTCCGCGGTCTTCAGCGCCCTCATGGCATATCCTTTGGCGGCATCGTTCCCGGATGTGTACTCGCACGACCTCTGGACCAGGGATTCGAGGCTGCCGTCCAGAATCACAATGCCCGAAAGAACCTCTCTTCTGAACAGTTCGCAGATCCTGTCGTTGAAGCTGGACGCCACCACGACATAAGACGACCCGGGATTGGTCCTGTCGATTATAGCAGAACTTCCGTACTCGAACTCTCCGGGCCCAGTCCTGACGAATACACGTGCCCTCCTCCCCTTGGGATAATGGTAGAGGGATTCGGAAACGACGGCATTCCTGGTGTAAGATATCGAGTAGTCGTAGAGGATGCCACCTATCAGGATCCTGATCCTCAGATCTGTCGGGGCATCTGCCGTCTTGCAGGACAGACGGAACGGCTGGTATGCAGCATACTCCTCCCCGCTCGAATACGGACGGGCGAGCATGTAACGCAGTGCAGATAGGGCCTTGATGAGATACGACTTCCCGGATGCGTTCGCACCGAAGACCAGCGCGGACGTCAATAGACCGCCCCTGACTTGATCGTGTTCGAATATATTGTCCGCATCATCCCGGAGCGCAGTCGCATTCAAGCTTATAGTGACGCGATCTCTGAACGGACCGAAGTTCCTTATCGAGAAATCTAGGATCAATATCTCACCCTTTGTGTCCATAAAGGATTATGATACATGGAATCATTAGATTGGATTTAAGTATTTGCAGAAATCTTCCGAATTATCGATTTAAAATTCAAATCTAGGAAATCGGCATCACTGATGCAACTCTCTAAGAATCGGACATGGATCCATAAGGATCCTTATTTCACTCAGCCTCAGATTGCCCAGAATACGGGAATCCTATGCCTATGATGAAGAAGATCATGGCAAAGATGAGAGAGGATGGAGTCATATCTCGGCCGGGATCCGAGAAAACAGGCATTTGGACAAGAGATACTCTGAATGATGAGTGACTGATAGGAACGGCGTCCATCAGGTTGGTTGCCAATGACGTGCTTTATAGTCACTTTATAGTTACCGTAACTATAAACGAAAACAGACGTTTGGACACTCAACACTCCAAATGATGGTTGAAATGCAATGAAGAAGAAGATTTTCATCATCATTTGTTGCCTGTTTTTGTCTTATATACTTTATAGTTACTTTGTAGTTACTTTATCGTTACTTTGTGGTTGCCGTAACTATAAACAAAAACCCGCTGGAACCCCGAATCATCTCTGTGATAGGAGATTGAATGACCAAATTCGAAAAGCGCCAGCATGGATGCCGATTGGACGTTATCCTCATTCATCAAGCTAAACTGCATACGAAGCAATGATCCTCAAGCAATGAAGATTACAAACATAACAAACATATGTTATTATTGATACAGCACACCCTAGAGAGAAGAAGGAATGATTGTGAGGCCCTCTCCCGGATTCCGTCAGAACAGAGGCAACCTATCATCCAATCGTTCCAGACGATACTGCCTGACCCGCTTTCGCTACATAGCAGCAGATGCCTTCCGCAATGCAACCAATGCCGAATGTCGAATCCTTTCCTGATTCCACGCATCCATAGGGCCCGACAACAGTTGGATAATAACTCCATAAGGATATTATGGAGACATATTATTAACATTACAAATATGTTTTAATAATAGCCGAAAGGGTCCGGAACCATCGAAATGAACGGCCAACAGAACGTGGAAGACAGGTCGGTTCTCCTGACCGACGTCGGCTTCTCATACAGGGACGGAGAGCTCACCCTCAGGGACATCTCTCTGGACATAAGGAAACCCCAGCTCGTCTCCATAATAGGTCCCAACGGAGCCGGAAAAACAA